>DASZUD010000315.1:0-4727 GCA_035548155.1 Polyangia bacterium | reverse complement strand
AGGCGCGCGAGGCGCTGGCCGCCGCGGCCGCCGACGCGATCGCGCGTTTGCCCAAGGCGCCGCCCAAACCCGCGGGCGAGGCGCCGCCCTCGCTGGCGCCCGGCGCAAAGGTGTTCGTGCCGTCGATGGGGGCGATGGGCGTCGTCGCGCGCGCGCCCGACGCGCGCGGGCGCGTGAAGGTCACGGTGGGCGCGCTCACCGTCGAGATCGACGCGGCCGATCTACAGAAGGGCGCCGGCGGCGGGGCCGCGCCGAAGCGCTCGGCGTACGCGGGCAGCGGTGGCCAGCTGCGCGGCGAGGTCCGCGACGAGCTCACCGTCGTGATCCAGAACTCGACGAACACGCTGGACCTGCGCGGCCAGCGGGCCGACGAGGCCCTGCGCGCCGTCGAGAACTTCCTCGATCGCTCGGCGCTCGAGGGCACGTCGCCGGTCATCATCGTGCACGGCCACGGCACGGGCGCGCTGCGCAAGGAGGTCCGCGCCTACCTCGCCGACTCGCCCTACGTCGCCCGCTGGGTCCCCGGCGATCGCCGCCAGGGCGGCGACGGCGTGAGCATCGTGGAGTTGCGTTAGCGCCTCACGGTGCTCCGGCTCGCTCGCTTTGCTCGCTCTGGCGAAACGGAGGCGGGGCTGCGTCCCGGGGGCGGTCCTCGCCGCCGTCGGGGGCGGCGGCGGCCACGGTCTCCGCAAGGAAGTCTTCGATCGTGGCGGCGAGAGACTCGACGCCGCTGACGCCGATCGAGACGTGCGTCGTGCCGGGGACCTCTCGCACCGTCGCGCCTCGCAGCTCGCGGCGCACGCGCGCCATGTTGGCCTCGCGAAACGGCGCGCCGACGCGCCGCTCGAACGCGCGCGTGAGCGCGGCGCGATCGGCGTTGGCCGAGTCCGTCGGGAAGAACGAGGTCGCGTACAGCGCGAGCGCCGGCGCGGTGACGCGCGTGTAGTCGCGCGGCGCGTCCTCCAGCGACGCGAACAGCTGCTTGGCGACGCCCTTCGGCGTGCGTGGCGTGACGCGGCCGTCGTCGCCCACGCCCACGCGATCGCGCAGGAAGGCCTCGAGCCCGGGCGTCCACGTTTGATGCGCGCCCAGCCAGACGTCCTGGAACCACGCGCGGTAGGCGTCCAGCGACGCGTAGTCGTCGTCGGCCGCCTTCGTGTCGGCCACGATCTTGCCGTAGGCCTCGAGGAAGCGCGGGTCGGAGAAGTCGTAGCCGGCGTCGAGGTAGACCAGCTTGTCCACGCGCTCGGGAGCGACGGCTGCGAAGCGCGTCACCTCGTCGCCGCCCGTCGACCAGGCCACGAGGTCCGCGCGGTCGATGCGCAAACGGTCCAGGAACCCGCGCAGGTCGCTCACCATGGCGCGCAGGTCGTAGGGGCCGCGCGCCGGCGCGTCGGAGTCCCCGTGCCCGCGCCGCGCGTAGGCCAGCACGTGGTGGTGCTCGCGGAGAAGGGGCGCGAGGTCATCGAAGATGTGCGGGTTGCCGCCGAGGCCGTGGACGAGGACGACGGTCGGGCCCACGCCGCCCCAGTCGAGGTAGGTGAGGTGAAGCCCCTCGATTTCGGCGCTCTCCGTGAGGTGCGGCGAGCCGTCGATCCACTTCGGCGGAGCCGAGGGCGCCGGCTCTTCGGCGGCGCGCACCATCCTCGTGCGGCAGCCGGTGACCGACCCGAGCGCCGCCAACCCCGTCAACAGAGCCAAACCGCCTAGCCACGCCGCGCGCATCACCCCGTCCCTTCTTCCCACCGATTGTTCGCCCTCACGACATCCTCATCCGCAGCTCGCGCATGAACACGTCGAGCACGTCGATGCGGACGAACCCGAGGCGCGGGAACTCGATGTTGATGATCACCCACGCCGTGAGCGCCATCGTGGCCGCGTAGGCGCACACGTACAGCGTGTTGAGGCGTGCGGCGCGCGCCATGTTCATGCCCGCCAGGAACGCGCAGGCGGCCGAGAGGAGGGCCAGCATCACGAAGACGGCGAGCGGAATGTGCATGCGCATCGCCGCGTCGCGCGCCGTCGTGACGTCGAACATCTCGTTGAGCGCCGGCAGAAGGACCAGGCTCGCCCGCATGTCGGGCGAACGCCCCGTCGCCTGAATCGCGCGCTCCCAGATGCGGCTCTGCAGCTCGAGCGCGTGCTCGCGCACCTGGCGCGCCACCTTCAGGTCGGCCAGCGCCCTGTAGTACTCGATGCGCGCGTCGACGTACTCGCGGAACAGCTGCTTCTCCGCGTCGCGCTCGCGCGGAGGCAACAAGTCGAGGCGCAGGTACGCCGTGTCGATCGCGTCGACCTCGCGCACGATGAGCTCGCGCCGGTTCTGCAGGCGCACCTCCGAGCCCGAGAAGCTGAACGCCACCAGCAGGCCGAGCAGCGCGAAGATCGTCGCGCCGCCTTCTCCGGTCGCGCCCTCGAGGCGCTCGGGCCGCCGGCCGTAGCTGCGGCCGAGCAGCTGGAACACGATCATCCCCAGGAACACGAGCGCGGCGACGCCGGCGAGGATCAGCTTGATCTCTAGCGAAGCCGACATGGGGAGGAGCCCTGCTGGGGCGCAGGCTCACCCGTTCAATCGTCGTGCCACGATCGCGCCGCGCGCGTCGCCCCGCTCGCGGCGGCGAACGTCACCGCCGGCAGACGAAGTCACGCGGCCGGTCACGCCGCGGGAACGTCACGGACGTCAGACGATGCCGCGCGCGCGCGCGACCGCGAGGATCTCTCCCTGCCGCTGCGCCAGCTCGTCGTTGTCCTTCGCGGGCAGAAAGCGCGACGTCGGGCCGGAGCGCGGCACGTGCAGGTACGCCGTGGGCAGGTGGCTCGTCACCTCGTTGACGAGGCGCTCGAACTGCACCACCGCGTCGGCGCCCACCTTCTTCTTCACCGTGAAGTACGTCCACGGCACGTCGAGCTCGCGCAGCGTCTTCGCGTGGAAGTGGAAGACGTTCGTGTTGAACACGCGCACGGTCTGCGGATCGAACGTCGGGGGGATCCGGAACTCCTCGAGGATGCACAGCGTCTGGTCGAGGTAGGCGGGGATGCCGCCGCGATCGCTCGGCAGCTTGTCGACGACCTCGCACGTCACGGGCTTGCCGTGGTCGAGGTGCAGGCCGATGACCGCCGGATCCAGCGTGCCGCCCATGTTGTCGACGTTGGCGACCATGACGATCTCGCCGCCGCGCGCGAGGAACGCGTCCAGGAGGCCGCTCTCCTTCAGCGCGTCGGGCAGATCCCCATGCCCCGGCGCGTACTCGCTGGGGCGGCCCGCGTCGTCGAGGTAGATGTCGCCGCTCGGGGTGAGGCGCACCGACAGGTGCTGCACGAACGTCGCCACGGAGTGGCCGTCCAGATCGGCGCCCAGCGCCTGGCGGATGGCGGCGTCGGTCGACCGGCTCGTCATGAGCCACAGCGGCGGCGTCGCGCCGTAGCGGCGGCCGACGGCGCTCACCTCGGCGCGGCGCAGGTCGAGGAACGACTTCCCGGGGATCGCGTCGACCAGCGCCTTGACGACGCCGCCCATGCGCGTGGCCATGCCGCCGGCGAGCACGAGCAGCGCGACGCGGCCCGACCGCAGCGCGTCCTCGCCCATGGCCTGCAGGCGCGCGTGCTCGGGCGAGCCCGCGGGCGGGAGGCGCGAGAGGTCGTCGTCGCTCGGCGGCGCGAGACGGCCCTTGACGTAGTTGTCCTCGGCGCTCTCCTTCAGCAGGCGCGCCGCCAACCGCTTGAAACGGGCGACGTCGAACCGATGGCGCTCCAGCGTCGCACGTACGTCGGACGGGAGCCTGGCCAGCTGATCATCGAGCGAGAGCCTTGTCACGGGCCCCCAACATAACACGTCGAAGTGACACGACATCCGGGCCGGGGAGGTGGGGCGGAGAATGTAAGGCAGCCCCGTTGAAGTGTCCGCGCGCGGCCCCACGTTTGTAGTCGTGACCAGCAACGAAGCCGCGACCCTCTTCAGGTTCCCGTTGCCGACGCCGGCCGTCGCGCCGGTGCTCGACCCCCAGTTTCGGCCCGCCGCTCTGGCCTGGCGCGCGTTCCAGCAACACGCGCGCGACACCGGCCGGCCCATTCACGTTCGATTCGCGCTCGAGCAGGCGGACGGCGCCGTGTCGCATTTCACCGCGGATCTGATCCCCACCGGTGAGCCCGGCGCAGTCGACAACTTCCGTATGCTCGAGCGCCTCGTCAAGCTGGGGTTGTGGGCGCACGGCGGCTGTCGCATCCACATCGACGCTCCGCAGGACCTCTGCGGCCGCCTGCGCGCGCACTTTCGCGACACGCCGACGGGGCGGTTCGACTCCCACCTCGTCGGCGAGCGTGTGTACGGGCACGCGATCGAGGTCGTGCCCACGAAGCACCTGCCGGCCGAGCGCACGTCGACGGCGGATCTCGGCGGGCACCTCGAGGGGTGCCGCATCGGGTTCGATCTGGGCGGCAGCGATCGCAAGGTCGCCGCGCTGATCGACGGCCGCGTCGTGTGGAGCGAGGAGACGGAATGGGATCCGTACCACCAGCCGAATCCCGACTATCACTGGAACGGCATCATGGACTCGCTGCGACGCGCGGCCGAGCACCTGCCGCGCGTCGACGCCATCGGGGGCAGCGCCGCGGGCGTGTACGTCGACAACCAGGTGAGGTTCTCGTCGCTGTTCCGCGGGATCGCGCCCGACGACTTCGAGCGGCGCGTGAAGAACATCTTTCGCGACCTCAAGCACGAATGGCACGAC
>DASZUD010000314.1:0-27766 GCA_035548155.1 Polyangia bacterium | reverse complement strand
GCCGCTGCGCCGGCCGCCGCGCCGACGACGATCCCCGACGAGAAGCTGCCGCCGCGCGAGGCTCCCAAGGCCGAGCCCGAGAAGGCCGCCAAGTCGGAGAAGGCCGAGAAGTCGGACCACCACCACGGCAAGGATCACGGTGGCAAGGACGCCAAGAAGGGGGCCGAGGAGTCGAAGGGGGCTGCGAAGGCCGTCGCCGCGGCGCCTGCCGCGCCCGCGCCGGTCGCCGAGAAGAAGCCCGCGAAGGGCTCGCTCGACGATCTGCTCGAGGGCGCGCTCAACCACAAGTCGGGTGGCTCCAGCTCGCCGCGCGTCCAGGAAGACGCGCCCCGCAAGGCCGAGCCTGCC
Organism: Polyangia bacterium; assembly: GCA_035548155.1. Lineage (GTDB taxonomy): Bacteria > Myxococcota_A > Polyangia > Fen-1088 > Fen-1088 > DASZFV01. The sequence goes on along the minus strand of DASZUD010000314.1, from coordinate 27,418 downwards.
GGCGGAGGTCCGCTCTCGAAGAGCGCGGTCGTCGCGGGCATGAACTCGGTCAAGGGCAAGGTCAGCGACTGCTACCAGCAGTTCAAGGTGCCGGGCATGGCGATGGTGAACGTCGTGATCGGCAAGAACGGCCACGTGTCGTCGGCCACCGTGACCGGCAAGTTCGCGGGCACGCCGACGGGCTCTTGCGTCGAGAAGGCCGTCAAGTCGGCCTCGTTCCCGCCCTCGGACGGCCTCTCGACGCCGTACCCGTTCCAGCTGAGGTAGGCGGCGCACGGGCTCGCGCGCCGCAGGTTCTTCGGATGGTCCCGGACGATCGGGGCGCGCACCTCTTCGAGTCGCTCACGCGAGCGCTCGCGGCGCGCGGGCTCGACGTCTGGATCCCGCTCGACGCTGCGGCCTTCGACGCGGCTTGTGCCCCGGTCGCGTCGAGCCTGACGCTCGAGGCGCTGCTGCCTGGTGCGCGCAGCGCCCTGGTCGTCGGTTCGGCGGGGCGCGTCTTCTTCGACGCGTTCTCTCGCGCGCGCGAAGCTGGTGACAGCCTCCCGAATCCGCTCGATCGCTACACGCGCGTGATCGTCGGCGAGGCGGCGCGCGCGGCGCTCGAGCCGCTCGGCGTGCGACACGTCGAGCGGTTCCCGTTCCTCGGAGGCGACGCGGACGGCCTCGTGATCCCGTTCCAGCGCCTCGGGCGCGCCGCGGGGCTGGCGCCGGCATCGCCCCTCGGCCTTCAGATTCACCCAGCGCACGGCGCGTGGTGGGCGTACCGCGCGCTGATCGTCGTCGACGCCGCGCTGCCCGAGGCGCCGCCGCTGTTCGACGCTTGCACGGGATGTCCCGCTCCATGTGTGGAGGCCTGCCCTGGCGCCGCCGTGCGGCGGGACGGGTTCTCCGTCGCGGCCTGCCACGCACACCGGCTCGTCGACGAGGCCTGCCACCGCTCGTGCGTCGCGAGGATCGCCTGCGTGCGCGCGCCCGAGCGCCGCTACTCGGACGCGCAGCTGGCGTTTCACATGGCGGCTTCGATGCCGCGCGCCCCGGCCTAAGCCCGCGGCGTCGCTCGTGCGCGCCGCCAGGCCAGCATCGCCAAGACGCCCGCCGCGAGGACGCCGACGACGGCCACGAACGCCGAACGTGCTTTCGCCGGCGCCGCGGACGGCGGCCCCGTGAGCTCGAATGTCGCGGCGCGCTCCTCGAGGGTCGAGGTGCGAGGGCCGCGGAACGTGACGCGATCCTCGCCGCGTGCGAGCGCGTACCCGGGGCCCGCGACCAGCCCGATCTCCGTGTCGAGCAACCGCGCCGGCTCGCGCACGACGAGGAGCCGCAGGCGGCGCGCGTCCACGCTCCACGCGCCCGGAAACGAGAGGCGCCGTTCGACGACGAGCGGCGCGGCGCCGGAGTGCACATCGTCGCCGAGATCGATGGAGACGGTGACCGGCGCCGTGACCGCGCGTCCGTCGATCTCGACGGAGATCCACGCTCCCTCGGCGGCGAGCCGGGCCTCGCCGGCGCCGCGTTCGGCGTCCGAGATCGTGCCGTCCCCGTCGGCGTCCAGCCGGCGCCGCTCTTCTCCGCTGACGAGCGCGCCGTCGAGGAGCGCGTCAGTGACGTCCACGCGTCCGTCGAAGATCGCCGCCGTCACGTAGCGGTTCGCCCCCAGCGCCGAGAACTCGGGGTGGGCGTAGGCGCGCGCGGGCAGCGTGAGGCCGAACGCGACGACGGCGAGCGCTGGATTCTTGACCGTCATCCGATGCGTTTCTACTCTCTGGGGCCGATGGCCACCAGAGTGAACGCGCACATCACCGGGACGGTGTGGAAGATCGAAGTCAAGGTCGGCGATGCCGTCGCGGAGGGGCAGACGGTCGTCATCCTCGAATCGATGAAGATGGAGATGCCGGTCGAAGCGACCCTGGCCGGGACCGTGACCGCGGTGCTGGTCAAGGAAGGCGACCCGATCCAGGAGGGAGCCGGCGTCGTCGAAATCGGCTGACTAGCCGCGCACGACCGTCGCGATCGCGTCGGCGGCGCGCGCGCACGCCCCGTGATCGACGTCGAGGTGGGTGACCAGCCGGATGCGCCGCTCGCTGAAGGGCAGGCACAGCACGCCGTGCACGCCCAGCCGGGCCGCGAGCTCGCGCGCCGACGGCAGGCCTTGGGCGAGATCGACCATGACGATGTTGCTGGGGGCCGCCCGATCGACGAGCAGGCCGGGCACCGCGGAGAGGCGCTCGGCGAGCCAGCGCGCGTTCGAGTGATCTTCGGCGAGGCGCCCGACGTTGTGATCGAGCGCCCACAGCGCCGCCGCCGCGAGGACGCCCGCCTGCCGCATGCCCCCGCCCAGCATGCGGCGGAACCGCAGCGCGCGCGCGATGAGGCCGCGCGAGCCCGCGAGCACGGACCCGACGGGGGCGCCGAGCCCCTTCGAGAAGCACAGCGACACGGTGTCGAAGCCGCCCGCGAGCTTCTGCGCCGGTACGCCCGTTGCCACCTGGGCGTTGAGCAAACGGGCGCCGTCGAGGTGGAGGCGCATGCCGAGCTGCCGTGACGTCGCGACGACGGCCTCGACCTCGTCGCGGCCCCACACGACGCCGCCCGAGCGGTTGTGCGTGTTCTCGACGCACACGAGCCGCGTCGCGGGCTGGGTCGGGCTGGCGGCCTGGTAGGCGGCCGCGACGTCCTCGGCGGTGAACCGTCCCGCGCCGCCGAGCGACCGGATCTGCACGCCCGCGATCGCGCCGGCCGCGCCCGACTCGTACCACATGAGGTGCGCGCCCTCGCAGGCGAGGACGTCGTCGCCGGGCTCGCAGTGGACCTTGAGCGCGATCTGGTTCGCCATCGTCCCCGACGGGACGAAGAGGGCCGCTTCCTGGCCGAGCAGCGCCGCGGCGCGCTCCTCGAGCTTCGCGACCGTGGGATCGTCACCCAGCACGGCGTCGCCCACCTCGGCGGCCGCCATGGCGGCGCGCATGCCCGCCGAGGGCCGCGTGACCGTGTCGCTGCGGAGATCGACGAGGCCAGCCGGCATCGTCAGACCTTCGTGGCGGCCTCGGCCGGCGCGACGACGGCCGCCGGCTCTTCGTTGCCCTCGGCGTCGCTCGCTGCGCGGTTCGACTCCCGCACGGCGTCGGCCAGCGAGGCGTGCGCGCCGGCGGCCGAGACGGCCGGCATCGCCAGCAGGCCGACGCCGACGTACCAGATCGTCTGAAGTCCGTGGAGCACGATCGCGTACGCCATGCCCTGCGTGTTGACGACGCTGGCGGGCAGGTACGCCATGAGGCCCAGCTTGATGGCCGCGTGGAATTGCCCGACGAGCCCGGGCGAGTTCGGCAGCGACAGGATCACCCCTGTGAAGGCCATCGTCGTGTAGGCCGCCGAGAGCGAGATCGGCAGGCCCATCTGATGCGCGAGCAGCCACATGCCGAAGCCGTTCAAGCCCCAGTACAGCGCCGACTGCAGCAGGAAGATGCCGAAGTTGCGGCGATCCGCCAGGACGTGGAAGCCCGAGATGAGCGCGCGCAGCTTGTCGGCCAGCTGATGGGCGCGCGCGGGCGCGAGGTATTGCAGCAGCGACACGCGCAGCGCGAACGCGATCGTCTGCTCGGTCCACACGCGTGCCAGCGCGAGGAACGTGGTCAGCCCCACGAACCCCAGCAGCGACACCCACGCGCCGAAGCGCAGCTCGGGCGTGAACGTGTCGCCGGCAGAGGCCAGGTATGAGACGAAAAAGAGGATCGAGATCATGAGGCCGTCGATGATCCGCTCGACGGCCACGGTGCCCAGCGCCGCGCTCATGCGCACGCCCCGTTCGCGCGTCACGAAGTACGGCCGCACGAACTCGCCGAGGCGCACGGGCAGCGCGAGGATCGCCATGAAGCCCACCGACGAGATCAGCAGGAGCCGGCGGAGGGGCAGGGAGACGCCGAGCGGGCGCAGCAGGAACTCCCAGCGCCAGGCGCGGAAGAGGTTCGTGACCACGACCGTCGCGAGGTAGAGCGCGATCGCGGACACGGGCAGCGCCCGCACGGCCGCGAGCACGGCGTGTCGGTCGACGCCGTGCATGGCGTAGACGACGCAGACGGCGCCCACGCCCAGAGACAGGGCGAGCTTCACGGCCATGCGCGCGTTCACGGCAGGTCCCCGCTAGGCGCGTGGCGCATCGGGAAGCTCGCCGGAGAGGATCCGGCGCGGGTTTTCATCGAGCATCTGGTCGAGCACACGCTGTCCACGTTGTTTGTTGATCCACGCCATTCCGGCCGCGACGGACGCTTGGTCCTCGGGCCGATGGATGTCCGAAGCCCCACCGTGCGCGAGACCTTCGAGCACGAGCTTGCGCGCCGTCTTCATCTCCGCCTTGCCGTGGGCGCCGTCGAGCGCGCCGAGATCGATCAACATCGCGGCGTGGCGGCCGAGGCGCTCGACCAGCGACGGATCTCGCTGCACGGCCGCGTAGCGCTCGGGGTGCGCCATCACGGGCAGGTAGCCGTTCATGCGGATCTGAAAGAGCTGGTTCTCCATCTCGGCCGGCATCATCTGGGTGTTCACTTCGAACAAGAACGCGGGCGTCGCGTCGTAGGTCGGCACGGCCTCGGCGCGCAGCCGGTCGTGGAAAACGAGATCCCAGAAGTTCTCGGCGGCCAGGCCCAGCGTCGCCACCGGGGCGTTGGCGACGGCCGCCTTGACCGCCTCGAACGCCGCGTCGATCTTGGCGCGCTCGGGCATGAACATGCCCGCCCGTTGATGCGGCGTCGCGTAGAGGTGCGTGAAGCCCAGCGACGCGATGGCTCGCATCATCTGGAGCGACATCTCGAGGTTCGTGGCGCCGTCGTCGAGTGCCGGGAGGTAATGCGAATGAAGATCGACGTAATGGGCCATCGAACGGCGCGCCGACGATAGCTTGGAAGCCGGGAGGGCGCCACAGGACATCTACGGCAGGCCCCTCACTGGGGTCCCTGAGGGGGAGTGTCCCCATCGCCGCGAGTGAATTTTCGGATCTAGTCCAAAGGTTTCTGGTGAGTTATAGTTTCCAAACTATCGGAATATTTCTTGCTTTCGTCCTCGCGACCTCTTTTTTGAGTTAGGAGCGCCCCACGATGAGCGAGAAAGTCGTCCTCCCGAAGTTCGATCTCCCAGGACAGGGACCGCACCCTGCGGTCAAGGCGCTGCTGGTGGCCGGCGGGCTGCTGGGCGTGTCGATGTTGGTGCTGGGCGGGGCGCTCTGGCACCAGCACTCGGAGCAGGTCGCCGCGGAGCAGGCGGCGAAGGCGCAGGCCGAGGCGCGGACGGCCGAGGCGCTGGCCGCGGCCGAGGCGGCCAAGGCGGCGGAGGCCGAGGCGAAGGTCGCTGCGACGAAGTCCGCCTCGGCGGTCAAGCCGTCGGTGGACGCGCCGAAGGCGGCCGAGGCCGACAAGCCCGCCGTCGCGACGAACGAGTCGCACCACAAGTCGTCACACCACCACGGCGGCTCGCACGCGGCCAGCAAGCCGGGCAAGTCGATCGCCAAGGGCGACGCTCACGCGAGCGCGAAGTCGACGGCGGCGTCCAACAAGAAGAAGGACGACGCGATCGACAAGCTGCTCGCGCAGTTCAAGTAAGCCGCACTCTGACCCGCGAACCCCTGCCGCCGTCGTCATTCTGACGCACGAGTGGCTCCTCGGCCGCGCGTTCGACGCCCCCGACCCTTCAGCGCAAGAAAAGCGGCGCCGAGAGGTCGAAAGGGGGCGTCGTGCGTTTGAATCTCAGGGGATTATCGTGTTTACTGATGTGACCCGCTCACCGGCGAGCGAAGCAGGAAAGGGCACCATGTCCGAGCGTCGTGAGAACTCCGTCCTCTTTTCTCTCAAGGAGCTCCGCAACATCGAGGAGGGGCGCGTCAAGAAGGAGAAGGAGGAGGTCGAGGCCCGCGTCGCCGCCGAGCGCGCCGCCAAGGAGGCCGCCGAGCGTGCCGTGCGCGAGGCCGAGGAGCGCAAGATCCGCGAGGAGCAGGATCGGCTCCGGAAGATCGAAGAGGACAAGGAGAACCGCATCCGCGAGGAGCAGCTTCGCCTTCAAGAGGCCGAGCGCCGCGCCCGCGTCGAGGCGGAGTCGCGCATCCAGGAGGAGCGGATGCGGCTCGAGGTTCACGCGAAGAGCCAGCAGAAGTCGCCCATGAAGGCGATCCTCGGCGTGACGGGCGTGCTGGTCATCGTCGCCGGCGGGCTGGGCTTCAAGATGTACAGCAACCATCAGGCCGAGATGGCCGCGGCCCGCGCCGAGCGGGATCGCGTCGAAGCCGAGGGCCGCGCGGCGAAGGCCGAGCTCGAGGCCCGGCTGGCCGCGAACCAGAAGGACATGGACGAGAAGCTCGCGAAGGCGCAGACCGAGGCCGAGCGCGCGCAGATCCGTCTCGAGGCGCAGCAGCGACACGACGCGATCGCGAGCGGCCGCACGACGCACGCGAGGTCGAGCGGGGGCAGCGGCGCCGCCGAGGCCAAGCCGTCGACGCCGCGCAACTACGCCAGGAAGAAGGACGTCAGCGACAACCCGCTCGAAGGGCTCTGAGCCCGCGTGCGCCGTGCGCGCGTCACGCGTGCGCACGGCGGCGGTGTGATACAAATGCGCCGATGGCCATCGGCGAAGAGCTCTACGAGCAAAACCGCAAGCGCCTGCTGGCGCTCCTGACGAAGCTCTCCTATGAGCAGCGCGAGGTCACGCTGGCCTCGGGCGCGAAGAGCAACTTCTACATCGACTGCAAGCAGACCGTGCTCACGGCCGAGGGGCACTTCCTGGTGGCGTCGTGCTTCTCGCGGCTGCTCGCGGAGAACGCGGCCGATGTGGAGGCGGTGGGCGGCGTCACGATGGGCGCCGATCCGTTGGCGTCGGCGCTGTCGACCTTGAGCTTCATCCAGGGACGGCCGCTGCCCGCCTTTTACGTCCGGAAGGAGCCGAAGGGCCACGGGACGGGGCAGTGGATCGAGGGGACGAAGTCGCTGCGTCCGGGGATGCGCGTCGCGATCCTCGAGGACGTGGTCACCTCGGGCGGCTCGGCGCTGAAGGCCATCGCGCGCGTGCGTGAGCATGGCCTCACCGTCGCGTGCGTCATGGGGCTGGTCGATCGCGAAGAGGGCGGGCGCGAGGTGCTGGAGACGGAGGCGCCGCTCTACACGCTGTTCCGCCGCCGAGACTTCCCGGCATGAGGCGCGCGCGGCGGGCGTGGGCGTTTGCGCGGGCGGCGAGCGCGTTGTGTCTCGCGTGCGCGATGGCGGGCGGCTGCGCGCAGCAGAAGCGGGTCACGGTCGACTTCTCCGACTCTCCGCGCGATTACCTCGGGAAGGATTACGAGCGTGTCTACGATCGGTGGACGCGCCACGAGCAGGTGTTCAAGGACGAGGACGTCGCGCTCGAGGTGTGGGCCACCTACAAGAGCTGGGACTTCCGAGAGGCGTACATAGAACGATACGCCGAGGTGTACGCGCTGTCCGAGGCCGACGAGAACACGCTGCGCGAGGCGCAGCGCGAGATCGTGCAGGCCGCCTACGAGTTCCACGTCACGGCGCAGTCGACTTTTTACAAGTGGAACGATCTCGACAAGCCCAACTCGCCGTGGCGCGCGACGCTGATCGACGCCCTCGGCCACGAGCTGGCGCCGGAGTACGTCAGGATCGTGAAGCTGCCCGACGCGTATGAGCGGGCGTTCTTCCCGTCGAAGACGCCGTTCACGAAGACCTACGCCATCCGGTTCGCGGTTCCCAGTGACGGTTCGTTCACGGGCGCGAAGTCCGGCAGCATCACGCTGCGGATCACGAGCCCCGTCGGGCGCGTCGAGCTCCACTGGATCGCGGCCGGCTGATCGCGGCTGATCGCGGCTGATCGCGGCTGATCGGCTGAAGCCTCGGGCCGCTTCCGAGTCAGCGCCGCTTGGGGGCTCCCGGGCGCGGGCCGCCGCGGTCGAGGTCGTCGAAGGTCTCGACGTCCTCCTGCTTGTAGAGATCCGCCTCGCGCGCGAAGAAGTCGGCCTCGATCGCGTCGAACGCCGTGCTGGGCGTCATGTGCGCCTGGGGGAGAATCTTCCGCAGCTTGTTCTTCGAATCGGGCCCGGACGGCAACAGCGCGTCGAGCGAGGGCCGGCTCCCGCTGTCGCGCAGCGAGGGGGCAGGCGTGCGCTTGGCCCCCTCGGGCGGAGGCGTGCGGCGCAGGTTCGCGTGCTCGCGGGGCGCGGGTGTCGCGGCGCGCACGGCGGGCTCCGGACGCGCGATCGGTGCGGCCACCTGCGGGGCGGGCGCGGGCGCCAGCGTCGCGTGGCGCGCGGTGATCGGGGCGCTTCTCACGGGCGCCAGCGCCGAGGCAGGCGGGAGCTCGTCCAGCTTGAATTGAACCGTGGGCGCCTCGGCGAGCGCCGTGAGCGCCGCGGGTGTGGGCGCGTGTTTGCGCGCCGCGATCTCGCCGACGGTCGCCATCTTCTTCTGCGTGAGCGGGATCGGCCCCACCGGGGTCGGCGTCGTCGTCCTCCCCGCCGCGACGGCGACGGGCGCGGTGGCGGGCGACGCTTCGGCCACGGTCTTGAGCTTGCGGCTGGTCCGCTTCCGGTCGCCGACGATGCCGCGCGCGTCGGGCACGACGGCCCACTGCTCGAGCATCGAGCGCGGGGCGCCGTCAGCGAGGCCGTCGCTCTTGACGGCGAGCGCGCCGGCGTCGAGCAGCCGCTTGACGATGCGGACCGTGTCGAACACGCGGAACGGGCTCTCTTCGATGATGTCCGACAGCGCGCGCTGTCCGTCGAAGAGCCGCATCGTGGGGCCGAGCTGCGCGGGCTGGATCCCGGACGCGCTCGGATCGCGCCCCGCCGCGGGGACGTACACGCACCGGGGCGCTCCCAGATCGCGCGCGGCGTGCGCGAAGTCGCGCAGGAAGCGCTCGCACTCGTCGAGCAGCTCCTGCGCCGACATGTGCAGGTTCGAACGTCGCGGGACGGTGCGGAACTTCAGCGAGAGGGCGGCCTCCTCCCACAGCAGGAGCTGGTGCAGCGCAGGGAGCCCCTGAAGGCCCGCGACGTGGACCGCCATGACGGCACCGTCGGAGACGCGGAGCTCGGCGCGCTTGTTGCCGCGCGACACGAGCACGATCCCGGAGCGGCCGGTGACGGCGAGCGCGCGCAGCAGATAGAAGAGGCCGTGGTACTCGGAGAGCCGCGCCTGCACCTCGGTCTCTGGCTGCGGCGCGTTCGGCACGGCATGCGACAGCGTCAGCAAGCGGCTGACGTTGATGACGTCGCGAACGTAGAGCGGCGTCGCGACGAAGTCGTTCGCGCCGGCGGCCAGCGCGGCTTGTCGCAATCCGGGCGCACCGAGCGTCACGATGGGCACGCGCCGAACGGGCGCACCACGCTTGATGCCCGTGATGACGTCGAGCCCCGGCCTCTCCGGGCTGCGGAGCGAGACCACGGCGAGCTGCGGCGTCGTCGTGCGCAGGAGATCCTGCGCAAGCTTCGGATCCGACGTCGCGGCGACCGTGCAGCCCTCTCGCTCGAAGCCGTAGGTCAGGGTCTCGAGGCCCCGGGGATCCGGATCGACGAGCAGCAGGGTGGAGAGCTGGTTCATGGAGGGGAGGCGCTCGCTCGGCTCAGTATAGGGCGTTTGAAGGCCCGATTGTTGACGGAACTGCGCGTCTCGAAAAGGTTCTTCAAGCGTAAGTGTGGGGAGATCGGGCGGGCCGTCAAAATATCGCGCGAGGTCGCCGGGCGCCGCCGTCGGCGCCCGGCGCGTTGACGCGACGGTGAACGGCCGCTAGCCTTCGCGGCGCTCGGCGGTTCGCCGCTGCCCCCCGCAACCCGATGGCCGAAGAAAACGATGCAACGGCGAAAGGCGCGGGCGCACCTCCCGCGCCACCAACGATCGACCAGCTCGTCGCCTACTTCTGGGCGGGCGCGAAGCCCCGGCCGGCGTTCCGCGTGGGCGTCGAACAGGAGAAGATCGCGGCCCGCCGGGACGGCGCGCCCGTACCCTACGAGGGCGGAATCGAGGCGCTGCTGGGCGCCCTCGAGGCGCGGGGCTTCTCGGCTCAGCGCGAGGACGGCCACACGATCGCGCTCGCGCGGGGCGGCGACCGCATCACGGTCGAGCCGGGCGGCCAGGTCGAGCTGTCGGGCGCCGCGCTGCCGACGGCGGCCGAGTGCGCCGCGGTGCTGCGCGCGCACGTCGCCGAGGTGCGGGACGCCGGCGCGTCGCTGGGCATTCGCTTCCTGGGCATCGGCGCGCGGCCGTTCGGGACGATCGACGACGTTCCTTGGCTGCCGAAGCGGCGCTACGGCGTCATGCGCAAGTACTTCCCCGAGCAGGGGCGTTCGAGCCGTCTCGCGCACTACATGATGAAGCAGACGGCCACCGTGCAGGCGAACTTCGACTACGCGGACGAGGCGGACGCCGTCGCGAAGATGCGAACGTCGTTCGGTGTCACCTCGATCGTGACGGCGCTGTTCGCCGCTTCGCCGATCAGCGAAGGGCGGCCGAACGGTCACAAGAGCGTGCGCGCGGCGATCTGGCTCGAAACTGACGAGGACCGATCGGGCCTCCTGCCGGCCGCTTTCACGCCGCAGTTCTCATTCCGCGACTACGTCGAGTGGGCGCTGGACGTACCGATGTTCTTCGTCGTGCGCGGCGGTGTGTACCGGCCGGCGCAAGCGCTCACGTTCCGGCGCTTTCTGCGCGAGGGCTTCGAGGGCGAGACGGCCTCGATCGCCGACTGGGAGGTTCACCTCTCGACGTTGTTCCCCGAGGTGCGGCTCAAGCGGTACATCGAGCTGCGGGGGGCCGACGCGGGGCCGCTGCCCATGGCCACCGCGCTCGCCGCTCTGTGGCGCGGTCTGCTCGAGGAGCCCACCGCGTGCGCCGCCGCCTGGTCGCTGGTCGCGAACGCCTCGCTCGACGAGCGCGAGTCACTCCGCCGCGTCGTCCCTCGCGCGGGCCTCGACGCGACGCTCGCTGGCCACAAGCTCAAGGAGCTCGCCGTCGAGCTCGTGCGCATCGCGCGCGCCGGCCTCGCGAGCCTCTCGGGCGGCGCCGCCGACGCCGCGCTCCTCGCGCCCCTCGAGACCTACGCCGCCGCCGGCCGCACGCCCGCCGACGACCTCCTCGACGACTTCAATGCCGCAAACGGCGACCCGTCGAAGCTGGTCACGAAGTGGGAGCTGATCCCCTGACGGTTCTGGGCCGAACGGCCCTCACCCCGACCCTTCCCCGCAAGCGGGAGAACGAGACTTTCTCTCTCCATTCGCTGCAGCATCAGAGCGAGCGCAGCGAGCGAGCTCGTTGACGGGAGAGGCCCAGCTTTGCTGGGCCGGCTCACCTCGCGAGAGAAGTGGGCACGCGGGAGGGGCGAAGCCCCTCCCGCGCGCTTTGAGGTGCCGCCCGGATTTGAACCGGGGGATGAGGGTTTTGCAGACCCTTGCCTTACCACTTGGCCACGGCACCAAACTGAAGCCCGGATTTGATACCACGTCGCCGGGCGAACGCGCTAGCCCCGCGACGAACGTTGCGGGGGCGTGGCCTGCTAGATCGTTTCGGTGGCCGCGGTCGCGCTCGTGGGCGAGGGTGACGTCGGCGCTCCGAGGCGCAGGTATCGCGACGCCATCTCGAACTCGAAGAACGAGAACATCCGCGTCTCGATCACCTTCTTCCAGAACGCCTGCGCGTCGTCCGCCTTTCCGTCGCCGAGCTGGCGCATGGCCTCGTAGAAGTAGATCTCCGCGCGCTTGCCCACCGTGTCGGCGGCGCGCAGCGCCTGCTCGTACGTGATCTTTCCCGTCTCGAAGCGCGCGAGCAGGCGCGTCCACGCGGCGCCGCGGCGCGGGCGCAGCTCCCCGTGACGCTCGTCGAGCGTGCGCAGATAAGCATCGGCCACGGGATCCGGCGTCTTGTTGGTGCGGCGTGTGAGGTCGTGGATCCACAGCGACGTGTACACCCGCACGTACTCGGAGACGGAGCGCGACGGTCGCGTGAGCGCACGCCGGTAGATCGAGACGGCCGCGTCGGCCTCTCCGTGCTGAACGAGGAACGAGACGGCGTCGATGTACGTTTGATCGCGGTCACCGTCGGTCTCGAGCGCCTCGTCGAAGGCCTGCAGGCCTTCTGCGTGCCGCCCGAGGAGGTACAGCAGGCGGCCGACCTCGACTTCGGCCTCAGCCGCGGCCGAGGCCGTCTTGCGCCGGCGGTGCTCCATCAGCAGGCGCTCCCAATCGACCAGCGACGCGCGCCACGCGACTTGGGCTTCGTCGTGGTTGCCGGCGACGTCCGCGGCGTCGCCGAGCAGCCGCTCGAGGCGCGCGTGCCCCTCGACCGAGCCTATCGTCTCCGACTGGTTGTCGCGCATCGCTTCGTTGCGCATCGCCTCGAGCCCCTCCCGCAGGATCTGGACGGCGCGCTGGGCATCGCCGCGCTTGAGCGCGAGGTTCGCCAGCTCCGTCGTGATCTCCGCCGTGGGCTCGCCTTCTTCGCGCGCACGCTGGAACGCGGGCTCGGCGCGATCGATCTGACCCGTGTTGACGTAGCTGCGGCCGACCTCGAAGTCGATGTCGGCGTCGCGCAGCTTGAGCTCGGTGCTCTTGAAGCGCCGGCGGGCCTCGGCGAACTGCCGCCGCACGACCTCTGCCTCGGAGAAGGCCGGCGCGTCGCGCTCGGGATCGAGCCGCAGCCGGAGGCGCGTGAAGTAGAGGTCCATGAGATCCGACGAGACGCGGGCCTGGCGCGCTTCGCTGCCGGGGATCGTTTCGAGGACGGCGGCGGCCTCCTCGAGGCGCCTTATCGCGAGGTACGGCGCCGAGGCGACGCGCGCGAGCTGCGCCGTCAAGACGAGCAGATCGACGTCGCTGGGCGCGCGCTCGAGCCCCGCTTGCAGCACGCGAAACGCCGCGAGCGGATCCGCCGAATCGGTCGCGGTGCCCCCGAGCTGCTCGATGCGCGGCAGGAAGCGCCGCGCGAGGGCGAGGTACTCCGGGGCTCCCGCGCCGGGCTTGGCGGCGGCGGAGAGGAGGGCGCGCAGATCGGGATCGTCGCCCGCGTCGCCGGCCATCGCGGCGGCTCGCTTCGCGGCGAGATCGATCTGCCCCGCGCGCAGATACAGCGTCGCCATGTTCGCGACCCCGCGCTGCATGTCGTCGCCATGAGCCATGAGCAGCTCGCCCAACGCTCGGCGCACGGCGTCGCCGCTGCCGGTCACCGGGTGGCGCAGCGCCGCGGAGAACTTCTTCTGCCGGTCGACGTAGAGGGCGTCGAGGCGCTGGACGATGACGGGCGCGGGGAAATCGGTGAGCGTGCTCTCGAGCGTGTCGATGGCGCCCGGGACGCGGCGCATGGTCGTCGACTCGGTGCTCTCGCCGCTCTCCTCGCTCCAGCGTACGATCTCGTCGAGGCGGGCCTGCCAATCGCGCGCCGCGGCCTCGTTGGGCGCCAGCGTCGCGAGCACCGCGGTCGCGAGCGCCACCGGCTGCTGCGCGCCCCGCGGCGAGAAGAGCGCCATCACGAGGCGCGCGGCCGGGTCCAGGAGCGCGCGTTCCGCCGGCGAGACGTGGGGCGGCGAGCTCCAGAGCTCAGCGGGCTCGTAGAGGCCGAGCGCGTCGCGGAACGAGTCGAGGATCCGATCGCTCGTGTCGTCGTTCTCCAGGTCTCTCGATTCCTTGCGGAGCTTGTCGGCGTCGAGCGCGACGACCGGATCCAGCAGGTAGTGCAGGAGGCTCTCGCGCAGGGTCTGGCGCTCCTTCGCGCCCTGCGGCAGGGCCTGGAGAACGAGGCGCCCCTCCTGGAAGTCGTCCTCGTAAGAGACGCGCCCGATGTGCGCCGCTTCGCCCAGCAGGGCTTGCGAAGGGCCCGAGGGCGGAGGCGGCCCGTGGTGGGCGCACGCCGTCAGACCCGCGGCGAGGACGGTCACGCGGAGGACCGCGAAGAGGGAGACGCGCCGGTGCATTGCTGGATTTTAGTGCGGCGTTGGCGCGGTGGTACGCTTTTCGTCATGGCCGATCAGAGGGCGCCGTACGCGGGAGCTCGCCGATGGGGACGCCGCGCGGACGGCGAGGGGCCGCTCGTGATCGGGCACCGGGGTGCGAGCGCCCGCGCGCCGGAGAACAGCGTCGAGGCGTTCGCCCGCGCCCGCGCTGACGGCGCCGACGGCGTCGAGCTGGACGTCCTCTGCTGCGAGACGGGCGAGGTCGTGGTGTTCCACGACGACGATCTCGTTCGCCTCGGGGGACGGCCCGAGCGGATCGAGCACCTCGCGTTTTCAGAGTTGCAGAACGTGCGCCTCGCGGGCGGCGCGCGCATCCCCACGCTCGAGCAGGCCTTCGAGGCCTGCGGTCCCGATCTCCTGGTCAACGTCGAGCTCAAGGCGCCGCGCGTGGGCGGAGGGCGGCTGCGCGCGCTGGTCGACGGCGTCGCGGCGATCCTCGAGCGCACCGGCGCGGGGCCGCGCGTGCTCGTCTCGTCCTTCAGCCCGCGCGCCGTGCGCCTGTGGATGCGGCGCGCGCCCGCCGTCCCGGCGGCGTTGCTCTTCGAGCGCGCCGAGGTGCTGCCGCTCCGCCGCGCCTGGCCGGCGGCGTGGCTGCGCCCCGCGGCCCTCAACCCCGAGCTCGTGCTGTGCACACGCGCCCGCGTCGCGCGCTGGCAGCGTCTCGGCTACGCCGTGAACGTCTGGACCGTCGACGGCGCCGCCGCGGTGCGCTCCTGTCGCGACCTGGGCGTCGACGGGATCATCACCAACGACCCCGCCGCGACGCGCGCCAGCCTTTCCGGCCCCTAAGGCAAAATCGAGTGGGTCGAGGTCGCGATGCCCAGCACGCGGCCGCTCTCGTCGGTCGCTTCGGCCTCGACGACGGCGAGGCGCTTGCCGATCTTCTTCACCTCGGCGCGCGCCCGCACGAGGCCCGTCTTGATCGGAAGGAAGAAGTGGATGTTGAACTGGGCCGCGGCGTTGAAGCGCCCCTCGGGGACGACCAGCGCCGCGACGGCGTGACCCATGGCCGTGTCGAGCAGCGCCATCAAGACACCGCCGTGGAGAACGCCGTTCATGTTGTAGTGCGCCGGATCGACCACGTACTCCCACGTCGCCGTGCCGCCGCCGGCATCGCGCGGGATGAAGCCGAGCGGGGGGAGGGGGACGCCCACCTCGAACGTAGGCTTCACGCGGGGCCTCGCTCTCCGACGAGGTGGAGGCCCGCGAAGATCTTCGGATCGACGGCCAGTCCCGCGGCGCGCTTTTCGGCGAGGAACGCGCCCAACTGCCCGAGTGGCACGACGTGAACGACGATGTCCTCGCTGTCGTCGCCTCCGCCCGGACCGACGCGCCGGAGGTCGCGCGCGTGGAAGAACGTCACCACCTCGTCGCAGACGCCGACGGCGACAGGTCCGGCCGCGAGCTCTACCATTTCGCGCGCCTCGAACCCCGTCTCCTCGACGAGCTCGCGGTGCGCGGCGCTCGCCAGGCTCTCCGATTCCTTCCCCTGCACGTCGCCCACCAGCCCGGCGGGCAGCTCGATGACGCGCTTGCCGACGGGTTGACGGAATTGTTCGACGAGCACGACCTCGCGCGCGGGCGTGACCGCCACCAGCACGACGATCCCCGTGATGCCGTGGCGGGTGACGTACTCCCATCCGTTGCTGTCGACGAGCGTGAGGTAGCGGCCCTCTGCGATGACGCGGCCGCGCGGCGGGCTGGCGGACATGCGCGGAACTTACCTCAGTAGCTGCTCCACGGCACGACGTCGATGTCGCCTTCCTTTATCTTGCTGCCGAGGAGCAGCTTCTTCATGACGGGCGCGGACGCGACCATCGTGATCGCGAGATCGCGCGCGTGGACGTGCCGCTTGAGCGCGGCGTTGACGGCGGCGGGCCTGACGGCCGCGAGGCGGGCCGGCAGCGTGTCGACCCAGTCGGCCGGCAGCCCCGCGATCTCGGCGGCCACGCGCGCGTCCAGGCGGTGAGCGGGCGAATCCATCTCGGACGCATACGAGCCGATGAGAAAGTTCCGGAAGAACGCCACCTGGTCCGTCGTCACGCCCCACTCCATGAGCGCGACGTAGAGCTTGAGGACGAGCTTCAGCGTGGGCACCGTCTTTTCCGTGCCCGAGAACACCCAGCCGGCCGCCGCGCCGACGCCGCGCCGCTCGGCCAAGGTCATGTAGGCCCCGTACGCGAGGCCGCGCTTCGTGCGCACCTCGTTCATGAGCGTCGCGTTCATGCCGTGCCCGCCGAACGCCGCGAGGCCCACCATGAGCGGCAAGTAGTCGGGATCGGTCGCGCGCAGCGCCGGGTGCCCGAACATCAGCTGCGTCTGCTGGCGATCCGGCTTGTCGACCAGCTGGATGCGCCAGCCCTTGGGCGGCACGGGAGGCCGCAGCTCGAGCGCGTCGGGAGGTGGCGCCGGGACGTCCTTCATGCCCTTGAACGCGCGCTCGAGCCGCGCCTCGAGGTCGGTGGGATCGACGTCGCCGGCGACGGCGAAGATGAGGTTGCGACCGGCGAAGTGGCGCTTGAAGTGGGCGGCCACCTCGGGCGCCGTAGCGGCCTCGATCGCGGCGGGCAGGCCTTCGGGCGGATGGCCGTACGGATGATCGCCGTAGACGTTCCGCGCGAAGAACCGCCCACACAGCGCGCGGTCGTCCGTGCGCAGCTCCTCGATCTGCGCGACGATCTCCTTCTTCGTGCGCGCGAGCTCGGCCGGCGCGAACGTCGGGCGCAGCAAGACGTCGGCGACCAGCGCCAGGTACGCGTCCAGGTTGCGCGCGAGGACGTCGCCCTCGAGGCGCGTCTCGTCGGTGTGGGTCGCGACCTCCAGCGTCGCGCCCAGCGCGTCGAGCGCGGCGTCCAGCTCCTCGCGCGTCTTGCCGCCCGCGCCCCGCCGCGCCATCTCGGCGGCCAGGTTCGTCAGGCCCTCGCGGTGGCGCGGATCGACCGCCGAGCCCGACCGCGACGCGACGATGAAGTGGACGAGCGGGATCGTGCGGTTGCTCTCGACGATGAGCAGCGAGCCGCCCGGCCCCGCGCCGCGCGTGAGGCCGGCGGGCGGCGGCGCGGCGTCGGTTTGCGCGCGCGCGCGGCGGCCGGCCGTCACGGCGAGCGCTCCCAGGGCGATGGCGAAGAAGAGCCCACGGCGGTTCACGGCGTCCCGGCTTTGCTGCGCGCGATGACGACGGACCGCGCGCCGCCCGCGAGGTACCTGGTCACGACGCGCTGGACGTCGGCCGTCGTGACGGCCGCGAGCTCCTCGCCGCGCGCGAAGGCGCGGCGGAAATCGCCGGTCGCGATCTCGAACTCGCCGAGCCGCTCGGAGCGGCCGTGGCTCGACGAGAGATCGCGCCAGAACTCGGTCTCGACGCGCGCCTTCGCGGCCGCGAGCTCCCGCTCCGCGACGGCCCGCGCGGCCAGGTCGGCGACGGCGGCCAGCACGCGCGCCTCGGCCGCCTCGGCGGAGTGTCCCTTCGTCATCTGGATCCACAGGCCATAGAGGCCGGGATCCTTCGTCGGGGCGACGTCGCCGTGCACCGACGACGCGATCGCCTTGTCGACGACGAGCTCGCGCTGCAGGCGCGACGAGGGACCGCCCGCGAGGATCTCGGCCGCGATCTCGTAGGCGGCGCGATCGCCGTCGCCCAGGCCGGGCGCCGGGAAGCCGATGGCGACGCGATCCGCGGGCACGGGCCGCTCGACGATCGAGCGTACCTCGGCGGCGGGCGCGAGCTCCGGCGTGCAGTCGCGGCGCGGCGTCCCCGGCGACGCCGGAATCTGACCGTAAGCCTTCGTGATGAGCTCGAGCGTCGCGGCCTCGTCGAAGCGCCCCGACACGACGACGACGGCGTTGTCGGGCGCGTAGAAGCGCCGGTAGAACGCCACCGCCTTCTCGGGCGTCACCGCCTTGATGTCCTTCATCCAGCCGATGACGGGCCAGCGGTAAGGGTGCGTCTTGAACGCCTGCTTGTACATGATCTCGTCGAGCACGCCGTCGACGCTGTCCTCGACCGAGGACAAACGCTCCTCGACGACGACGTCGCGCTCGTTGTCGACCTGACGCTTGCGCAGATCGAGGTTCACCATGCGATCGGCCTCGAGGTGCGCCGCCACGCCCAGCTCCGAGGGCGGCACGTCGTTCATGTACGCCGTGAAATCGTAGTACGTCATGGCGTTCGAGTTGCCGCCCGCCGCCTCGATGGCGCGGTCGAACTCACCGACGGGGTGGTTCTTCGTCTGCGTGAACATGAGGTGCTCGAACAGGTGCGCAAGGCCCGTCTCGCCCGCGGCCTCGTCCTCGTCGCGCGAGCCGACGCGGTACCAGGTCATGTAGCTGACGCTCGTCGCCATGGGATCGGGCGCGAGCACGACGGTGAGCCCGTTGGGCAGCTGCCACTTGCCGACGCTGAGCGGGCCCAGCGGCGCGCGAGCGAGCAGGGTGACGTCGCCGCCGCCCCCACCCGAACCCGATCCGCCGTGCGAGGTCTTCGCCGAAGCGAGCTTCGTGCTGGACGCGGACGCCGGACCGCGCGCGCCTCCACCGGCCGAGCCCCGCGGGGCCGCACATGCGAGTGCCATCAAGGTGACCATGATCGCGGCAGCCTCCTCCCTGCGCATCAAAATTTCGCCGTCATCGTGAGCCCGAGATCCTGCACGAACCGCGTGTATGTGCCAGCGGCGGTCGGTCGCGCGCGGCCGGCGTTGCGCGCCGCGCACGCGTCGAGGCCTTGGCCGGCGTCGTTGCACGCGGTCGCCTGCGCCGGGTCGAACGCCGACGGGCTCGCCGTGACCTCACCCATGATCTGGACGCCGTAGCCGCCCGAGATCCAAAGGTGCTTCGACAGGCGCGCCTCGACGAGCGCCATCGGCTCGATCGTGAGGCCGTCCACGGCCGCGGCGTTGACGGCCGACGAATCGACGGCGCTCGTCTCCACGCGAAGCTGCGCGCCCAGGCGCAGGCGCTCGCGAAACCAGTACGACACGCGCCCGCGCAGATCGACGACGTCCTGAAAGCCGCGGTAAAGGACGACGTGCGCCGGCACGTTCGCCGCGTCCAGCGTCGGGCCCGTGAGGCGGATGTCGATGCGGTCGTGCATGTGGAACCAGATCCAGCGCGCCGACGCCGACAGCTCGAGGCCGGGCCGCATGTGCCACGTCACGCCCGCGATCCAGACGTCGGGCAGCCTGTAGGAGAGGTCGCCGAACACGCAGCGCGTGGTCGAGCCCGTGGGGCAGGACACGAGCGCGCCCACGCCGGGCGTCGCCCCCGGAAGGACGGCTGGCGGGGCGTTCACGGTGGTGCGCTCGCCGGCGACCTCGACGTTCGAGACCTCGCTGCCGAGCGGCCGGCTCTGGTAGGCCAGCCCGAACTCCCAGTTCTGGCGGCGGTAGTAGAGGCCGGCGCCGATCGTGACCGAGAACTTCGCGTCGCCGAGCCCGTTGCCCGAGCTGACGTCGTAGCGCGCGGCGGCCTGCGGATCCTCGACTCCGCAGGGGGCGCCGCCGCAGCTCGTCGTCAGGCCGTCGAGCGACGTGTCCTCGGCGAAGGAGAGGCGCCCCGTCGAAAAGAGGAACCCGGGGGCGATGCCCAGGCGGAAGTCGCCGAGGAAACGGATCGAGAGCGCGGGCACGAGCGCCAGGTTGCGCAGATCGATCTGCAGCGCCTGGTAGCGCGTCGGCTCGTTGGCCAACGGTGAGAGCGGGAACTTGATCTGCTGCAGGTACGGCATGTACGTCGCGAAGCCGATCGTGAAGCGGTCGCCGCCGAGGTCGGAGCTGATGCCCAGGAACGCCCCCGGCCCTAGGGGCCAGTTGAGCGGCTGCATGGTGTCGTGAGCCGTGGCCGAGCCGGCGCCGCCGGCGCGATTGACGGTCGTCGTCGTCCAGCGCATCGACCCGGCCAGGTACACCTGCGTGCCGCGCACCAGGCCCAGCGCGGCAGGGTTCCAGTAGATGGATGCGAGCGTCGGCGAGGTAGGGCCGTTGAAGCCGAGCCCGCCGACGAACGGCTCGTCGAGCGGCGCAGCGCCGGCGCGGCCCGCGGCGAGCGCCGTCGCGACGCACGCAGCCAGCGCGAGCCTCCTTCGCCCGCCTGCCGAGGGCGTCAGGCCCTCGCGCTCGTCGACGAAAGGCATGAGCTGTCGCGACGTTATCTGAAGGCCCCCGGGGCGGCAATGCCTTGACGCTGCGATCACCGCGTGGCTAACATCCCTTCGCCATGGCGCCCGAGCCGACGCGGCAGCGACGATCCCGCGCGGCGCACCCGACGTTCGCGTCGGCGCTTGCGCTCGCGCTTCAGCTTGCACTCGTAGCCGGACTATTCGCGTCTGGGTGCAACAAGCCTTCGTCGGACAACATCCAGCTCTGGAAGACGACGGAGAAGGGTCCCGAGAAGCTTCGCGAGGCGCTGGCCGACCACGGCGTGCCGGCGCGCTTGCGCGCCGAAGCGGCGGTGGCGCTGGTCGACATCGGCCGCGCCGAGGAGGTCGATACGACCTTCCAGTCCCTCTCCCCCGAGGACCGTGCCGACATCGCCAAGCAGCTCGAGCCGCTCTACGAGGTGGGGATGAAGAACCCCTCGCCCGAGAAGGCGCTCGAGAGCCGCGACGCCCTCTATTCGCTCCGGCAGTTCGTGAGCCCGCAATCCGAAGAACAGAAGCGCATCGACGCCGCGATCTTGCCGGCGATCGAGGCGGACCTCAAGACGGGTCACCTGCGGAACGGTCGCCACTCGATCGACAAGATGCTCACGGCGATCGGCCCCGATTCGGGCGCCATGCTGGCCCGCGTGCTCGCCGAGCCCGACGCGTCGTACATCCAGGCCGCCGATCTGCTGGGCAAGGTCGGCGACGCCGAGGCGCGCGAGAAGGGCGGGCAGGCGCTGGTCGCGCGCGCCAAGTCCGGCAAGGCAAAGGGCAAGGAGCCGGAGACGGCGATGTTCAAGGCGCTCGGCGCCGTCGGCGGCCCGACCGCCGTGAAGTACCTCGAGGAGAAGGTCCTCGCGCCCAACAAGGACGAGGCGGCTCTGGCCGTGCGCGCGCTGCAAGAGCGGCGCGATCCGGCGGTGCTCCCGTTCGCGCTCAAGATCGCCTCCGATCCCAAGGCCGACAAGATCGTCCGCGACGAGATGTTCGGCGTGATCGAGTCGATCGGCGGGCTCGAGGCCCAGCGCGGCTTGCTCGCCATCATCTCGTCCGACAAGGAAGAGATCGTGCGGTACCGCGCGTTCGAGTCCGCGCTCACGGCGGGGAAGGCCGAGGCGATCCAGCCGGCGCTCGAGGCGTTCCCGGCCTCGGCATCGTACAAGAAGGTCGACGTCGACGATCTCCTGGTGAAGCTCATCGAGAAGTTGGGCCAGCCCGCGCGGCCGGCGCTCGTGAAGACGCTGGGCTCGACGTCGCCGCTGGCGCGGATGACGGCGCTCATGGCGCTCGAGCAGCTGGGCCGGGCGCCCGACGCCCCCGCGGTCGAAAAACTTGCGGGAGACTCGACGACGGTGAAGGGTTTCCCTGCAGGGGAGACGATCGGAAAGACGGCGACGCACGTCGCCGAAGTGATCAAAAAGAAGGCCTGATGTCCGCCGGCGGTCGCAAGAGTCCTCGACAATTTCTCTGCAGCGATGCGCTGTGGAGCACGGTCCAGCGCATGGCGGAGGACCAGGAGAAGGGCGTCGACGAGCTGATCGCCGACGCGCTGGTCGCCTACGCGCAGCTCGCCGGGTACCAGACGGGCATCTCGTCCGACGACGACGACGACGGCCCGGCGACGCCTCCGCCCGAGCGCGCCTCCAACGGCTCGGGGCTCAGCGCCGCGCCGGTTGCGTCCGGTCGTCCGCTCGCGCCGCCGCCGCCCCCGATGCCGCCGGCCGGGGGCCGCTTCGGCCGCCCGATCCCGGGGCCGGGGGGCCTGGGCGCCATGGGCGTGACGCCGCCGCCTCCTCCGTCGCAAGCGGGCACGACCGAAGGCACGCACGGGGGCAGCTCGGCGCCGCCGCTCTATTTGGTCTTCGACAACCAGAAGTATCGGATCGACAAGGACCAGTTCATCATCGGCCGCGGATCGAAGTCATCGGACTTGCCGATCAAGGACGGCAACATCTCGCGCAAGCACGCAGCGATCATTCGTCGCAACGGAACTTATTTCATCAAGGATCTGGGTTCGACGAACGGCATCGACTTCAAGGGCATGCGCATCGACAACAAGCGCATCGACGAAGGTGATCTCTTCCACCTGTGTGACTACGAGCTCCGCTTCACGTACAAGCGGTGAGGGTTCCCCGACGCGCCCCCGAGGCGCGCGGCTCGCAGCAGGTGGTGGGGATGGAGACGGAGACGGGGCACCGGCTGCAGCCGAAGGGGGGCGCGGGTCGCTGGAGGCGCCTCTCGATTTGCCTCTGTTGGGGCTGCCCGGCGTAGGTCCAGTCACGGCGCGGCGGCTGGGCGCGCAGGGGTTGGCGACGGTGCGCGACCTGCTGCTGCGGATGCCGCGCGCGTACGACGATCTGCGCCGCGAAACGCCGCTTGCCTACGCGGGCGACGTACCGGACGGGCGCGTCGTGCTCGTGCGTGGCATCGTTCGCCGCGTGCACGTGTTCCCGCGACGATTGCTCGACGTCGTGATCGAGTCCGAGGGCGCGTCGCTGCGCGCGCGCTGGTTCCGGCCGCCCCCCGGCATGTCGAAGGGCTTCGCGAAGGGGGCGGAGGTCGCGCTCGCGGGGCCGCTGCGCACGGACGCGAAGGGGACGCGCGAGCTCGTGCACCCGACGAACGTCACGGCCGCGCTGGGCGGCGCGGAAGGCCTGGGCGTGCGTCCGTGTTACCCGGCGATCGAGGGCGTCGGCGCGCGCGTCTGCGAGCGCGTCGTCGCGGCGGCGCTCGCGCTGGTCGAGCGCGCGGCAGACGCTGCGGAGACCTTCACGCCGGAGACGCGGGCGCGCCTTGGTGTGCCCACGCTGCGCGAGGCGCTGCGCGAGGTGCACGCGCCGGCTGCCGATCTGGACGAGGCGGCGCTCGCCGCGCTCACCTCGGGCATCGCGCCCGCGCACCGGCGGCTCGCGCTCGAGACGCTGGTCGCCGTGCAGGCGGCGTTCTTGCTCCAGCGCGCGGACGCGGCCGCGGCGGGCGCCCCGGCGCCGATCGCGCCGGACGTGACGCGTGATGCGCTCGGGCGCGCGCGGGCGGCCCTCGCGTTTCCGCTGACCGCGGCGCAGGAGCGCGCGGTCGCCGAGATCGCGGCCGACTTGGCCGAAGCGCGGCCCATGCAGCGCCTCCTCGTCGGCGACGTCGGCAGCGGCAAGACCGCGGTGGCCTTCGCGGCAGTGGCGATCGTGGCGGCGGCTGGAGGCCAGGCGCTGCTCATGGCGCCCACCGAGGTGCTGGCCGAGCAGCACGCGCGGACGCTGGCGCCGCTCGCGGGGCAACTCGGGTTCCGGCTGGCGCTCGTCACCGCGAGCACGCCCGCGCGCGAGCGCGCGGCCATCATCGCCGACGCCGCTGCGGGGCGCGTCGCGCTCGTCGTCGGGACGCACGCCGCGCTCGATGCGGCGCTCGTCTTCGCAGATCTGCGCCTCGTCGTCGTCGACGAGCAGCACCGCTTCGGCGTGCGGCAGCGCGCAGCGGCGCGTCGGCGAGCCGGGCAAGCGGCGCTGCCGCACCTGCTCGTGCTCTCCGCGACGCCCATCCCGCGCACGCTCGCGCTCGCGCGTCACGGCGATCTCGACGCGTCGATCCTCGACGAGCGGCCAGCCGGGCGGGCGGCGCCCGCGACCCTCGTCTGTCGTGGCGCGCAGGAGCAGCGCGCTGTGTATGACCGGCTGCGCGACGAGATCGCACGCGGTCACCAGGCTTACGTCGTGTGCCCGGTTCGCGAGCGCGCCAAGCGCGCGGGCGCCGTCACCGCGATCGGCCACTATGCCGCGCTCGCGCGGCGGCTCGCGCCCGCGCGCGTCGGCCTGCTGCACGGCGCGCTCGCCGCCGACGAGAAGGAGCGGGTCCTCGCTGCGTTCGTCGCGGGAGAGCTCGACGTCCTCGTCGCGACGACGATCGTCGAGCTGGGCCTCGACGTTCCGAACGCCACGCTCATGATCGTAGAAGACGCAGATCGTTTTGGGCTGTCGCAGCTCCATCAGCTGCGGGGGCGAGTGGGGCGCGGCGCCGCGCCCGGGCTGTGCCTGCTGTGCGCGTCGGAAGACGCCGCCGTCGGCGAAGGGAGTCGGCGGCTCGACGTGCTCGCGGCGACGGCGGACGGCTTTCGTCTGGCCGAGGCGGATCTGGCCGCGCGCGGCCCGGGGGATCTCTTCGGCGCGCGCCAGACCGGAGCGCTCGCGTTCGGTTCCGCGTCGCTCGCCGAGGTGTTCGAGTTGGTGGGCCAGGCTCGCCGCGAGGCCGAGCGGGTGTTCGCCGTGGATCCTGCGCTGGCCGAGCCGGCCCACGCCTCGCTCGCGAGGGCCGCGCGCTCTCTCCTCGAGCGACGCGCGCTCTTCGAAGGGGAGGCCGCGTGAGCACGGCGCCGCAGCAGCCGAACACGGCCCTGTCGTCGGGGGCCGCCGCGGCCTGGACGATCGCCGTCGTCATTGCGGGCGCATGCGCCGGCTCGCTCGACGCCGGCACGGCGATCGCCAGCGGCATCGGGGGCCTGGGCGGCGCGCGGTCGGCTCGCCTCGTCGTCCTCTCGGCCAGCCTGCTCGCTGCGTCGGGCGTCATCGCCGTCGCGGCGTCGGCCTGCGCCGCGGGCGTGCTCCGCCGCATGCTGCGGGCCGCTCCCGCTCGCATCCGATCCGACGAAGCGCTCGCCGCGTTGCTCACGAGCCCCTTCGTGGCGCTCGTCGCCTTCTCGCTCTTCACGGGGCCCAAGGCCTCGCGCATCCCCGCGCACGGTCTCATCTCGATCGTCGTGACGCTCCTGGGCGTCGCCGCGGTGTTCGTCTTTGCGCGTGGCTACGCGCGGCTGCTCGCCGGCGTGCGGGCAGGGGGCGCCGGCGTCAGGGCGCCCGTGCTCGCGTCGGCCGCGCTGCTCGGGTTCGCGCTGGGCGCGCACGTCGCGAACCGCAACGTGTTGCTGCGCCTCTACCCTTGGTTTCATACGTCGCTCGCCGTCATCACGTTCGCGCTCGTGCTGCTGTGCGTGCGGCTGATCGTCGCCGCCGTCACCCGCGACCGCGGGCGCCTGGGGCGCGCGGCTTCGATGCTGCTCGTCGCGACGGGCGCGGGCGTCGCCACGTCGATCGTCTGGCTCGGCGGCAGCCAGGTGCTGCGCTACGCTGCTCACGAGCGGACGGCGATGACCACGCTGGCGATGCGGGCGGTGCCCACGACGGTGCGCACCCCCACCGCGGCCAGCGCCGAGCGCCTGGAGGCCGAGGCGCACCTGCCGCCGCTGCCGGAAGGGCCCAGCCGCCCCGACGCCGACGTCCTCCTCATCACCATCGATGCGCTCCGGGCCGATCACATCGGCGCCTATGGGTACAAGCGCGCGACGACGCCCAACATCGATCGCCTCGCCGCGAACAGCGTGCGGTTCGCGCGCGCCTACAGCCAGGCGCCGCACACGTCGTTCTCGGTCGCCTCGATGCTGACGGGCAAGTACTTCCCGACCTTGGCGCGCTTGGCGCCGGGGGAGCGTCACGACCCGATCGCGACGGTGCTGCGCACCTACGGGCTCAAGACGGCGGCGTTCTATCCGCCGGCCGTCTTCTACGTCGACGCCGCCAAGACGAAGGCCTACGCCGCCACGAACTTCAGCTTCGAGTACGTGAAGTTCGAGTACATCGACGCCCAGCGCCGCGTCGATCAGGTCCTGAGCTACTTCGACACGGTGAAGCCGCCGCACTCGTTCGTGTGGGTTCACTTCTTCGAGCCGCACGAGCCGTACGAGTCCCACGAGGGCTACTCGTTCGGCCCAGGCGACATGGACCGCTACGACAGCGAGATCGCGTACACAGACGCCGCCGTCGGCCGATTGGTCGCCGAGACGCGCAAGCGCCATCCCCGGACGATCGTCATCCTCGCGGCCGACCACGGCGAAGAGTTCGACGAGCACGGCGGCCGGTACCATGGCTCGACGCTCTACGAGGAGCAGCTGCACATCCCGCTGTTGATCTCGATCCCCGGCGTCCCGCCCGGCGTCGTGTCCGATCAGGTGGAGCTGATCGACGTCACGCCGACCGTGCTCAACTTGCTGGACATCCCCGTGCCTGCGCGCATGCGCGGCACCGATCTCGGCCCGTGGTTGGCGACGCCGCCCGCGCCCGCGTCGCGCCTGCCGCCGGCGTTCGCCGAGGTCGAGGATCGACGCATGGTCGTGTACGGCAACGAGAAGCTCATCTGCGATCTGCACTGGGGCTTCTGCGCGTACTACGACCTCGCATCCGATCCGGGCGAGAAGCACAACCTCGCCGAGGAGCGCCCCGACCGCGCGGCGGTGATGCGCGGCCTGCTGGACCACTGGTTGGACGGCCACGTGCGCCTCGAGCCGCTCCTCGCGCGCGGGGCCTCGAACCCCGAGGGCGGTCCCGTCCCGAAGGCGATCGAGCGCGGCCGGTTGGGCGATCTCCTCGCCGCGCCGGACCTGGCGGCCCTGATGATCAGCGACGCGCCGGTCGCGCAGCGCCGGGAGGCGGCGCAGCTCCTCGCGGGCCTGCCCCCACGCCGTGAGACGATGGAAGCGCTGGCACGCGCCGTCTCGGATCCCGATGCGGTGATCGCCGACTGGGCCGCGGTCGGCGCCGTGCGTCTCGGTGATGTGCCGGCGCGCGTCCGCGTGAAGTCGCTGGTCGCCGACGGCGCACCCGCGGGGGCGCCGGCCGCCACCGCCACGATGCGCGTCCGGGCCGCGCTCGCGCTCGCGAACGCCGGCGACGCGGCGGGCGTGCCCGTGCTCGCCGAGGCGCTCGATCACTGCGAGGACGTGCTTTTCTGTCGCCTGATCATCCACAGCCTCGGGAAGCTGCGCGACCCGCGCGCCGTGCCAGCGCTGCTGGCGCACCTGCCCGAGGTGCAGAACCGACGCGAGATGGTGGACGCCCTCGGAGAGATCGGCGACCGCAGCGCACGCGACGCCCTGGTGGCGCGCCTGACGACCGACGAGTACGTCCCCGTGCGCGTTCGCGCCGCCGTGGCGCTCGCGAAGATCGGCGACCGGGGCGCGCTCGCGGCGCTCGAGCGCGCCGCGCGTCTCGATACGGAGCCGACGGTCGTGACCGCCGCGCGGGAAGCGGCGGCCGCGCTCGAGGCGCGGCCGCCGAAGTAGCCGTTCGGACGCCTAGAACTTCTTGCGCGCGGAGCGCGCGGGCGCCTGGACCGGCGCCGGGGCGGGGCGCGCCCCCGGGGCGGCCGCGCTCGGGTGCGGCGACATGGGCCGGCTCGCCGCTCCCGCCGACGGATGCGCGCCCGGCATCTGGCTGGCCATACCGCCGCCCGAGGCGGCGGGCGCGGCGTGCCACCCGCCGGTCGAAGGCGCGG
>DASZUD010000313.1:0-24778 GCA_035548155.1 Polyangia bacterium | reverse complement strand
CACGTACGTCATGCGGCTCGACTTCGTCGCCGCCGGACTGAACCTCGACTGGGTCTCGTTCACGAAGATGTGAAGAAGAAGACGTGAAGGAGCTTCAAACGCTCAGCTCGAACCAGAAGCTCGCGCCCGCGCCGGGCGCGCTGTCGACGCCGATGCGGCCGCCGTGCCGCTCGATGATCTCGCGGCAAAGGTAGAGGCCCAGGCCCAGGCCGCGCGTGCCGTCGCCCTCGGCGCGCGCGCGCACGAAGCGATCGAACAGGCGCGCCTGCACCTCGCGCGGAACGCCCGGGCCGCCGTCGCGCACCTCGACGCGCGCGACCGCCCCGAGCCGCGTCACGGCCACGGCGACGAGGGCGGGCGGCGGCGCGTACTTCGCGGCGTTCCAGAGCAGGTTCAGCACGACCTGCACGATCCGATCGGGATCGAAGCTCGCCGGCAGCGCGGCGGGCAGCACGCGCGAGACCGGGCGATCACTGCCGCGCTGGAACATGTCGATCGCCTGGGCGACGGTCGCGGCCAGATCGCCGGCGCACGGGCGCAGCGGGAACTGCTCGGTGTCGACGTGCGTGACGTCCAGCAGATCGTTGACGAGCTGGGACAGCCGTCGCACCTGCGCGCGCGCGAACGCGAGATCCTCCGGCAAGACGGGCTGCCCGGACAGCACGCGGCGCTCGACGAGCTGCAGGGTCATGCCCAGCGGGCCGAGGCCGTTCTTGAGCTCGTGCGCGGCCGCGCCCAGGGCGAAGGTCGGATCGAAAGGTCGATCGCTCGAAGGCTTCGGCGAGTCGCTCATCCTCACGCCCGCTCGAAGATCGCGGCGATCCCCTGTCCCACGCCGATGCACATCGAGGCGAGACCCAGGCGCGCCTTGCGCCGCTTCATCTCGTGAACCAGCGTCGTGACGAGCCGCGCGCCCGAGCAGCCGAGCGGATGGCCCATGGCGATCGCGCCGCCGTTGACGTTGACGCGCGCGGGATCGAGGCCGAGCTCGCGGATGCACGGCAGCGCCTGCGCCGCGAACGCCTCGTTCAGCTCGACGAGATCCAGCTCGCCCGCGGCCAGGCCGGCGCGCGCGAGCGCCTTGCGCGTCGCCGGGATCGGCCCCAGGCCCATGTGCTTGGGCTCGACGCCCGCGACGGCCGTCGTGACGACGCGCGCGAGCGCGGGTCGCCCGAGGCGCTCGAGGCCCTCGGCGGAGGCCAGCAGCAGAGCGGCCGCGCCGTCGTTGATGCCCGACGAGTTCCCGGCCGTCACGGTGCCGCGCTCTTTTCGAAAGGCGGGCTTGAGGGCGGCGAGCTGCGCGGCGGTGGTCTCCGGGCGCGGGTGCTCGTCCACCTCGACCCTCTTCGGCGGCCCTTTTCGCTGCGGGATCTCCACGGCCACGAGCTCGGCGGCGAAGCGCCCCGCGGCGTGCGCCGCGCCCCACCGCTGCTGGCTCGCGAGCGCAAACGCGTCCTGATCCTCGCGCGAGACGGCGAACTTCTCGGCCACCAGCTCGGCCGTCTCGCCGAGCGCGTGCGTGCCGTAGAGCTCTTCCATCTTCGGGTTCACGAACCGCCACCCGAGCGTGCTGTCGTAGACGGTGACGTTGCCGCGCGCCCACGGCTCGCCGGCCTTCGGCATGACCAGCGGCGCGCGCGACATCGACTCGACGCCGCCCGCGATCAGCAGATCAGCGTCGCCCACGGCCACGGCGCGCGCCGCGTCGCCCACGGCCATGAGGCCCGAGCCGCACAGGCGGTTCACCGTGCCGCCCGGCACCGTGACGGGCAGCCCCGCCAGCAGCGCGCTCATGCGCGCGACGTTGCGGTTGTCCTCGCCGGCCTGGTTGGCGCACCCGAGCAGCACGTCGTCGATCGCGGCGGGGTCGGCGCCGGTGCGGCGCACGAGCTCGCGAATGACGAGCGCCCCGAGGTCGTCGGGCCGGACCTCCGCCAGCGCGCCGCCGTGACGGCCGATGGGCGTGCGGACGGCGTCGACGACGAAGACGTCGCGCAGAGTGCTGACCATGCGTCGATGTTAGGAGAGCGCCGGCACCATTGCACGCCGAACCAGGCGGCGGGCGCGAATTTCCAAGGGCATAGATTCATTGAAGAATCTACGGCGAGAGGCAGCGGCGCCCCACCTGTCATCCAGACAATGCCCGGGAACGCGTCGATCCCGTCTCTCGGAGGGCCGCCAGGGCGGCCTCGTCGACGAGGCGATCGGCAACGTCTCCGATAGTCTCGACGCAAGCCTCCCCGCGACAGCGAGCGACGCCGCGCGGGGCGCGCGGGGCGCGCGCGGATCGAAGAGCAGCTCGTCCTCGAGCGCGGGCACCTTCCCCGTTTACCGCGCGCCGCCGCTCGATTAGCCTCCGGCGCGATGGCGAAGATCAACTCGAACTACCAGAAGCTCCAGGCCGGCTATCTCTTCCCCGAGATCGGCAAGCGCGTGCGCGCGTTCTCCGAGAAGAACGCCGCGGCGAAGGTCATTCGTCTCGGCATCGGCGACGTCGTGCTGCCGCTTCCGGCACCCATCGTCGACGCGCTGAAGGGCGCCGCCGACGAGATGGGCGCGCGCGCCACGTTCCGCGGCTACGGGCCCGAGCAGGGCTACGACTTCCTCCTCGAAGCCGTCGCGGCGCACTACGCGTCACAGGGCGCGAAAGTGGCCGCCGACGAGGTGTTCGTCTCCGACGGCTCGAAGTGCGACACGGCGAACATCCAGGAGATCTTCGGCCTCGACAACGTCGTCGCCGTCACGGACCCGGTGTACCCGGTCTACGTCGATACCAGCGTCATGGGCGGCCGCACGGGCGCGGTCGATTCTTCAGGGCGTTTTCCGGGCCTCGTGTACCTGCCGTGCACGGCGGAGAACGGCTTCGATCCCGCGCTCCCGGAGAAGCCGGTCGATCTCATCTACCTCTGCTCGCCGAACAACCCGACGGGCGCCGTCATGTCGCGCGCGTCGCTGCAGAAGTGGATCGACTACGCGCGCAAGCACGAGGCGGTGATCCTCTTCGACGCCGCGTACGAGGCGTTCATCCGCGAGCCGGGCCAGGTGCACAGCATCTACGAGCTGCCGGGCGCGCGCGAGTGCGCCATCGAGTTCCGCAGCTTCTCGAAGACGGCCGGCTTCACGGGCACGCGCTGCGCGACGACGGTCGTGCCGAAGGAGCTGACGGCGCGCAACGACAAGGGCGAAAAGGTGGCGCTGCATGGCCTCTGGAACCGCCGCCAGACGACGAAGTTCAACGGCGTCAGCTACCCGATCCAGCGCGCGGCCGCCGCCGTGTTCTCGCCCGAGGGCAAGAAGGCCGTCGACGCGAACATCGCGTACTACATGCAGAACGCGGACATCATCCGCGCGGGGCTGCAGAAGGCCGGCTACTCCGTGTACGGCGGCGTCAACGCGCCCTACATCTGGCTGAAGACGCCCGCGGGCATGAAGTCGTGGGACTTCTTCGACAAGCTGCTGTCGGAGTGCCACGTCGTCGGGACGCCCGGCTCGGGCTTCGGCAGCTGCGGCGAAGGCTACTTCCGTCTGTCCGCCTTCGGCCTGCGCGAGAACGTCGAAGAGGCCGTGGCCCGCATCGCGCGCGGCAAGGCCTGATCGGATCGGTCGGGCGGGTGGACTCTCGATCGATGCCCGGCCCGGCCGAGATCGCTGCGCGGACCTTCGTCGCCGCCTGGCAGGAGCCCGATGAGGTCGATGCGGATGGGCGCATCGCGGTCCTGTCTCGTTTTCCGGTGCTTCGCCCGCGCCCGGAACCTAGAGCCCTCTAGCGTTCTCCGACGCGCTCGCCCTGACTCGCTCTCAGGTTCTCCTCGATGAACGCCGATTTGGCCGCGCGGTATTCATCGTGTCCCTTTCCGTGCCAGATGCGCTTCAGCGCGTTGTACGCGGCCACGAGGTCTGGTCGTCCGCGGAGCAGGTCTCGCCACTGCACGAAAGAGTCCTCGGGGCCACCGCGCGCGACCAATTGAACGCCCGTCGGGACGGCGCGCCCATCATCGACGAACGAGGCGAGCGACGGCGTGTGATCCGAGCCGACGTTGCGGGCGAAACGCTCGGCCAGCGCGCGCTCCGCTGCGGCGAACTCGGCGAGCGGGACGATCACGCACACGTCGAGGTCGCCCTTGGTCAGCGTGCCCGGGATCGCCGTCGAACCGATGTGTTCGATGTCGGCCGCGGGCAGCAGACGCGCGAGCTCGCCGCGCAGCTCGTTCCACACGGCGTCGACGCGCGCGCGGGTCGTCTCTTCGTCGAAGAACGTGACCGTTTCTACCGGCATGGGCGTGCCCGGCCCGAGCGCGCGCGTCTCGCCGATGTCGAAGACCCACAAGCGCGAAGGGTCCAGGCCGCGCTCGGCCCAGCGGGCGCGCAGGCGCTCGGGCGGCTCGCCGAGCGGCTCGTCGGTGAGCTTCAGCGTGCCCCAGTGCATGGCCACGAAGTTGCGCGCGCCCAGCTGATGGAAGGCCTCCACGGCGTCCTCGGGGTTCATGTGCTGCGGCTGCATGAACCAGCGCGGCTCGTACGCGCCGATCGGCATCATGGCCCAGTCGATGGGGCCCAGGCGCTGGCCGATCTCGGCGAAGCCGTCGAACAGCGCCGTGTCACCCGTGTGGTAGGCCGCGCCCTCGGGGCCTCGGTACACGAAGCCGCCCCAGAGCATGTCGTTGCGGTTCCACGGCGCGCGCATCGACCAGTGGCGCGCGGGCACGGCGGTGATCTCGAGCGCGCCGATGCGGTGCGATTCCCACCAGTCGAGCTCGACGACCTTCTCGAGCCCGGCGCCGCGGAGGATGTCTCCGTTGCCCGGCAGCGTGACGTACACCGTCTGGTTCCCGATCCGCCGGAGCGTGGGCAGATCCAGGTGGTCGTAGTGATTGTGGCTCACCGTCACGACGTCGAGCGGCGGCAGGTTCTCGAGCGCGACGCCGGGCGGCGCTTTCCGTCGGATGACGCCGGAGATGCGCTCCGACCACACCGGGTCCGTCGCGATCAGCGCGCCGCCGAGCCGCAGCACGAACGTCGCGTGCCCAATCCAGGTGAGCGCCGGCGCACCCGCGGCGATCGCCGCGCCGTCGTTCGGACGAACGGGCGTGACGTAGCCGCCCGGATCGCGCACGCGGCGACCCGCCAGCGTGTCCAGCACGTACCACCGGAAGATGTCGGCCGGCCCACGCGCTGGTCGCGTCGCCCGATCGTCGAAGCGCCCCATGGCGGCGGACTCTACTTCACGTGCGTCGTCATCGGCACGCCCGCGCGCAGCGTCTTGGTGACGGGCGTCTTCTCTGCGATGTCGGCCAGCCGCGCGAGCTGGTCGGGGGAAAGCGACGCGCCGAAGTGGATGGTCCGCTCGATTCGCTGGGCCTCGCCGGCGCGCAGCAGCTTCGCGTCGACGTGAACCGACCCGAGATCCCACCCTTTTCGATCGGCGTACATGCGCAGCGTGATCGAGGTGCACGCGGCGAGCGCCGACAGCAGCAGACCCATGGGGGACGGGCCGGCATCGCCGCCGCCGTGCGACGTGGGCTCGTCGGCGGTGATGGCGTGGTGGCCGATCGAGATGCGCTGTGCGTGGGGTGCGCCGCCGCTCTCGAGGCGCACGGCGGCGATCAGCGTTTCGGCCTGCGTGTCCGGTGAGCTGGTCATCGTGCGCGATTGTCGTCGCAATGCGGCGCGATGTCCAAGCCCGGCGCGTGCGGGGCACCATGGTAAGGTTCGGCTACGTGGAGCTCGCGCGAGAGTTCGTTTCTGAGTACGCGGCGGCGGGAGGGGACGCAGGTAGGCTGGAGGCCGATCTGGGCGCGCTCTCCGAGCGCCTCGGGGCGCTCTGCACGCGCGGGCGCGCCGCGCATCCGGCCTTGCCGGTTGCGGACGAGTCGTTCGTGGCGCGGCTCGCTCGCAGCGCCGTGCGGCTGCCGCCCGACGGACCGTCGCTCGAAGAGCTCGAGGTCGAGGATCTCTTCCTCGCGTGCGCGTGCGCCGAGGGCGCGTCGGGCGCGATGGAGGCCTTCGAGGCGCGTTGTGGCGATCGGCTGCGCGCGGCCGTCGCGGGCGCGACGAAGACCAGCGACGAGGCGCGCGAGATGGAGCAGCGGCTGCGCAACGTCCTGCTCGTGGGCGACGCCGCCGAGCCGCCGAAGATCGTGAGCTACGGTGGCCAGGGGCCGCTCGATCGCTGGGTGATCGTGGTCGCCCAGCGGCAAATCGCGACGGCGATCCGTTCGGAGCAGGCCGAGCGCCGGGCGCGCGAAGGCGCTGCGAAGGAGGCGGCCGCGCTGGAGGTGGCGCTGCATCCCGAGGTGGCGTTCCTCAAGGAGCGCTACAAGGGAGCCTTCGAGCGGGCGATGGCGGAGGCCATCGCGAAGCTCGGCGAGCGGGAGCGGGTCGTGCTCCGGCTCAGCCTCGTCGGCGGGGCGACGGTCGTTCAGATTGGCCAGATGTACGGTGTGAGCCACTCGACGGTGTCGCGCTGGCTGGCCGAAGCGCGCGAGACGGTGTCGACGGAGGTGAACCGGTTCATGCGGGAGCACGCGGGCCTGACGCCTTCGGAGCTGCATTCTCTCGCCGGGCTCGTCGCGAGCCAGCTCGAGCTCAGCATGTCGCGGCTGCTCGCCACGTGAGCCTCAGCGGACGGCCGAGAGCGAGCGGTTGTGGTTGGCGGTGCTGAGGCCGCCGGCCTTGACGGCGGAGCGGACCGAGAGCGAGCGGCTGTGGTTGTTGGTGAGGCCGCCGGCCTTGACGGCGGAGCGAACCGAGAGCGAGCGGCTGTGGTTGGCGGTGCTGAGACCGCCGGCCTTGATGCCCGTGACGACCTTGATGCTGTTCTTCGCGACGTTCTTCATGGTGTTCTCCTTGGTCCGTTGTCTGGAAAGCGGCTCTTCTGTCCGCCTTCACACACACGTCGCGGGAGGTCCGCACATTGTCCGCATTTTCGGACGCGTCGCGTTGAGCGTTGCTCTATCTATTGAATATGATACAGGTATGTTGAAACCTTGAGCCACGCTTGTCCCGACGAAGAGACGCTGATGGCTTTCGTCGAGGGGCGGCAGCGCGATGACGCGCGGCGCTCGACGGCCAGCCACGTGGATGGCTGTGAATCGTGCCAGCACGTGGTGATGGCCATCGCGCCGGCGCTGCTCTCGCGCGCGACCCGGGCCCCGGCGCAGCCGCGCGCCTTCGAAGCCCTCCAGCAGGGCACGAACGTCGGCCGCTACGTCGTCTTGTCGCTGGTCGGGCGCGGCGGTATGGGCGAGGTGTACGCGGCTTATCACCCGGAGCTCGATCGCAAGATCGCGCTCAAGCTGCTGCACGCCGGCGCCGGTCCCGACGTCGCCGCGGGCCGCGCGCGCATGCTGCGCGAGGCCAAGGCCATCGCGCGCCTGTCACACCCGAACGTCGTCGGCGTCCACGACGCCGGGACCGTGGGCGAGCGCGTGTACATCGCCATGGAGTTCGTCGACGGGCGAACCGTCGCCGAGTGGCTGCGCGAGCAGCCGCGCGACTGGCGCGAGGTGCGCGACGTCTTCCTGGCGTCGGGGCGGGGGCTCGCCGCTGCGCACGCCGCAGGCATCGTTCACCGCGACTTCAAGCCGCACAACGTGATGATCGGCCGCGACGGCAAGGTGCGCGTCATGGACTTCGGACTGGCGTCGTCCAGCGACGACGCGCCCTTCGAGGGGGCGACTGGCGACGGCGGCGCGATCGTGACGGCGAACGCGGCGCTCCCGGGCGTCGGCCTCACGCGCACCGGCGTGCTGCTCGGAACGCCGGCCTACATGGCCCCCGAACAGTTCCGCGCGGAGCCCGCCGACGCGAGCACCGATCAGTTCAGCTTCTGCGTCTCCTTGTTCGAGGGGCTCTACGGCGAGCGGCCCTTCGCCGGCGAGACGGTCGCGGCGCTGGCCGCAGCCGTCACGGCGGGCAAGCCGCGGGAGCCTTCGCAGCCCGGGCGGGCGCCGGCCTGGCTCCGCCGCGTGATCATGCGCGGCCTGCAGATCCGGCGCGAGGACCGCTACCCCTCGATGGAGTCGCTGCTGGACGGCCTCGTCGACGATCCCGTGGCGCGCACGAAGCGGCGCGCGACGTGGGCGGCGCTCGTCGTCGGTGTCGCGGCCATCGTCGCGGGCGGCATCAGGCTGGGCGGCGCAGAGCGCAGGCTATGTCAGGGGGCCGCGAGCCGGTTCACGGGGATCTGGGAGCCGGCGGTCCCCGAGACCGGCCGCCGGGCGGCGATTCACCGCGCGTTCGCGGCGTCGGGCCAAGGCTACGCCGAGCAGGCGTTTCGCGGCGCGGCTCGGCTCGTCGACGAGTACGTCGCGCGATGGACGTCGATGTACACGGACACCTGCGAGGCCACGCACGTGCGCGGCGAGCAGTCGGCCGAGGTGCTCGATCTGCGAATGGAGTGCCTCAATGAGCGGCTCCGCAACGTGCGCGCTCTCTCCGAGGTCTTTTCGGCCGCGGACGCGAAGGTCGTCGAGAACGCCGTCAACGCGGCGGCGGCTCTCCCCGCGCTCGAGCGCTGCGCGGACGTGAAGCTGTTGCAGGCGGTCGTCAAGCCGCCCGAGGACGCGGCGACGCGGCGGCGCGTCGACGAGCTGCGCGGTGAGCTGGCCCAGCTCGTCGCGCTGCGCGACTCGGGGCAGTGCGCGCGCGCGGCGCCGGCGGCCGAGGTCCTCATCCCCAAGGTCCGCGCGCTCGGCTACGCGCCTCTCATCGCGGAGACCTTGAGCGCGTCGGCCGCGATGGGCGAGCAGTGCGGTGATCCCGCGCTGATGCTCGAGCGGTACAAGGAGGCTCACACGGCGGCGGCAGCGAGCCGCCACGACGAGGTGGCCGCCGTATCCTCGACGAACCTCGTCTTCTTCGCGGTGAACCGGACGGGGGAGCTGCCGCTCGCGCGCTTGTGGCTCGACGTCGCGCGGGGGGACGTGGCCAGGCTGGGCCGAGAGGCCTATCCAACCGGCATCTTGGCGCTGGACGAAGGGCAGCTCGCCCTCGCCGATCGCCGGTACGATCGCGCGCTCGAGCACTGGGCGCGCGCGCACGCGATCTTCGAGCGCGTGCTCGGTCCGAATCACCCCTGGACCGTGAACATCGAGATGGATCAGGGGGATTGGCTCGAGCGGGCGGGTCACCTGGAAGAGGCGTTGGCCGTCGACCAGCGGCTCGTCGTGCGTGCCGAGCAGCTCCTGGGCGCGGAGCATCCGGAGCTCGGCCTCATCACCAACAACCTCGGCGAGGTGTTGAACCTGCTCGGCCGTTACAAGGAGGCCGAGGCGGCGTACAGCCGTGCTCACCAGATCTTTCGCAAGACGGGCGCCGATCGGACCCTGCTGGCGTGGGCCATGACGGGCCTCGGGCGCGCGCGCATCGACGGGGGTGATGCCGAAGCGGCGGTCGCGCCGCTGGAAGAAGCGCTCGCGATCCGCGAGGCGACGAAAGCTCCGGCAGCGCAGCTCGGCGCGACACGATTCGAGCTGGCGCGCGCGCTCTGGTCGCGGCCCGCGGCGAGGACGCGGGCGCTCGAGCTGGCGGACGCGGCGCGGGCTGATCTGGCCGAAGAGCCCGAGAGCGTCTCGCGTATCGACGCGTGGCTCGCGCAGGTCCGCCGCGAGCAGCGCTAGCCTTCTACTTGGTCGCCGCCAGCTCGGTCGCGGCCTGCTTGGGCGCGCGCGCAGACGTGAAGAAGCCCCAGTGCGCGCCGACCTCGCCCTCGCCCGAGGTGGCCTTCCACTTCTCGTCGATCGCCGAGAACATCCACATGGGCAGGTTGCGAGCGCGCATGATGGCGAGCGCCTCGCGGTAGAAGCGCGCCTGGTTCGCCTCGTTGGCGACGGAGGTCGTCGTCATGTCCGTCGACACGTGGTCCACCTGCGTGGGCCAGCCCGTCTCGCCCAGCAGCATGGGCTTCCCCGCGTACATGGCCAGCATGTCGTTGTACCGGGTGTTGACCAGCGCGGCGGCGTCCTTGATGTCGGCGCCCGACCAATATGCGTACGTGTGCCAGATGATGAGATCCACGGCGGCCGCCAGGTTGGGCCGCCCGAGCATCCACTGCGGGTAGGTGTCGGCCTCTGCGATCTTCACCGTCTTCACGGTGATCAGCGACCGCGCCAGGTTGATGAGCTCGATCATGCGCGCCTCGGTCACGCCGTTCTTCGTCGAGCGCGCCAGCACTTCGTTGCCCACGATGGCCGTCTTGATCGACGGGTGGTTCTCGTTGACCAGCTTGGCGAGCGCGCGCACGTTCGGCTCGTCGGTGGCGAGACCGTCGATCCACGCGCCGACGTGCAGATCGATGCCCAGCTCGTCGCACAGCGCCGGGATGAAGGCCTGCGCGCCGTCGGTGCCGTAGACGCGAACGCCGTCGACGAGGGGCTTGAGCATGACGAGGTCCGCGCGCACCTGTGCCATGGTGGGCTGTGCGCCGCCCGGCTGCTGCCCGTCGCGGTACGGCGAGTACGCGACGACCGAGAGCGGTTTCGTCGTGTACGCCGCCGGCCCCCCCGCCATGCCACCGAAGCCGCCGGCGCCGGTGGTGCCTGCCGCGCCGGTGGTGCCTGCCGCGCCGCTGGTGCCTGCCGCGCCGCTGGTGCCAGCCGCGCCGCTCGAACCTTTCGACGGGGGCTGGTTCACGGAGCAGGCGGCCAAGCCGCTCGCGAGAAGAACGGCCAGGTTGAAGCCTCGCAGCGAGGCCCACGAACGGTGGGGGCTCATGAGGCACATCATACGATCACTCGCGACGCGCGAAGCACCAGCCCCGCGAGAACTGACGCGCCGTTCGCGACCGCCGAGACGCCGAGGGCGCGCGCGAAGGTGACGTCGCGCATCGCGAGCGCGTAGAGGGCGGCCTCGCCCAGCCAGGCCCAGGCTTCGGACAGCAGCGTGGCGGTGCTGCCGCGCAGGCCGACGATGTATGGGAACACGTACCAAACCAGCGGGTGGGTCGCGAGCTGCGCGAACAAGACCAGCGCCAGCCTTCGCGGCGCGCTCGTCTCTGAGGCGCGCGTGAGCGCGAGGACGACGGGCGCCTCGACGGCGAACGTCGCCACGAACGCCGCGAGCCACGTCGCGGGCGAGATCATCGCCCGCGCACCCAGAGGAACGCGCCGGCGCCCAGCTCGAGGTAGCCGTGAAACGTCGACAGCGAAAGGTAGAGCTGGCGCGTGCGGTGGGTGTCCAGCGCCGACGCGCCCAGGACGGCGACGGCCAGCACGGCGATCGCGACCAGCCCCGGCGCCGTGAAGTCGCGGACGAGGCCGCGCAGCGACATGCGAAACGAGAGCGTGCCCTGGCAGCGGGCGTCGTCTTGCGGGACGAGCGCCAGCCACACCGTGTAGTGGACCGATTGCAGGAGCACGTAGAGCAGGCCCAGCGCCAGCGCCGTTCGTTGGGGCATCCAGGCCGGCCACGCGAAGAGGGACTCCTCGACCAGGCGCCCGGCGCCTGGACCGTAGAGCCGGACGACGGGCAGCGCGGCGCCCGAGAGCAGCAGCGCCGCAAACACGGCCAGCAGCGCGAGCGCGGGCAGCGCGAACCGGCGGCGCGCCCTGAACAGCCACAGCCACAGCGCGATCGCGACGACGTTGTGGACGTGCGCGAACAGAAGTCGCGCGAGGTGCGCGTGGGTGACGGCCGCCGCACCGAGCGCGAGAAGAAGGGGGCCCGCGAGCAGGGCCCGGCGGCGCGCTGCGCCCGAAGGCGACGACGCGAGCGCCACGGCGACGCCCGCGAGCGCGAGCGACCACCCGACGGCGACCTCGATCGCCGCGAACGGCGCGCGATCCGGCAGCGCCATCTCGAGCGCCCGCAGCGCGAAAAGCGCGACGCAGCCGGCGCCCAGCGTCCAGCGCCAGACCTCGCCAGGAGCGCGCCGCAGCACGAGGTAGCGGGCGTCGGCCGCGACGTGCGCGACGCCGAACAGCGCGGGGCCCACGACGAACAGCACGCCGGGGCCGACGCACGCGAGCGCGGCCGCCACGGATACGCTCGCGAGCGCGTGCACCATGAGGCGCGCGTCACGGCGCGCGACGACGCGGCGAAGCGCGGGCGCGCGCACGACGGCCCGCAGGACGCGCGAGCGCGCCGCGTCCAGGGGCGCCAGCGCGCGCTCCAGGACGCGCGCCGTCGCTGGAAGAGCGTCGCTTCGCATGCGGGGCTACCGCGAGCGGCGCCGCCGAATGCGATCGACCGCGAACGCCGCGGCGCCGATCGCCAGCAGGCCGAGCCCGATCGCCGTCGGCTTCGGCGGGTTCGGCGCGATGTCGCAGCCGCCCGAGCTCTTGCTGCCCCCGGCGCCTCCGTCGGTCGAGCCGCCTCCCGTGGGCGGCCCCGTGGGAACGTTCTGCGCCGGCATCTGACACGCCAGCTTCCCCACGTTGCAGTAAGAGGGGACGACGCCGCACGTGCCGGTTCCGCCGTCGCCGCTGCACGCCATCCCGAGCTTGGCGTACGTGCACGTGTCGGCGGGCGCCTCGACGATCGTCGGGCAGGCGGCGCACCTGTACACCTTCATCGCCGACGCGCCGCTCTGGCAGGGGATCTCGAAACACTGCCCGCCCCCCTGACATGGCTTTCCGACATCCGTCGCCGCGCAGGCGATGAGCGAGCTCTCGGCGTCGCACGCGGGAGGGATGTCGGCACGGCTGGCGCCGCTCAAACCCGTCAGCAACAGGGCCGCGATCAGAGAAGCGAAGGAACGGGAGTTCAACATGGTGGGCCTCATGGTACGTCGCTTCAGCACGCGTCGTGCCAAGCCCGCCAAAAGAAAAAGGCGCGGCGGCCAATGGGCCACCGCGCCTCTCCTTTTCACCGGCTCACCCGGTGCTGCGATTCACTCGCAGGTTTCGGTGATCGCGTTCACCTTGGCCGGGATGCCCTTGAGGTAGCTCGCGATGTCCTTGGCGTCCGCCGCCGTCATCGTCGGGAACGGGCGCATCGGCGAGCAGATCGTGCGGCCCGCCTCGTCCTTGCCCATGCGGATCGCCGTGACGATCTGGTCGACGGTCCACGCCGCGAGCCCGGTCGTATCGGGCGTCAGGTTCGCGCTCTGGATCTCCTTCGTGGTCGTCGTCGTCCCGCCGTCACCACCGTCGGTGCCGCCGTCCGCGGGCACCGTCACGGTCGTGTTGGCCTTCTTGCCACCCTGGTACGCCTTCGCCTCGTCGAGCGCGAAGGGCGCCGTGGCCGCGGTGTTCACGGTGTGGCACGTGACGCAGGTGAGCGCCGCCAGGTACTTGCCGTTCGTCAGATCGGCGGGCGTGCCGGCATCGGCTCCGCCGTCGCCCGCGTCGGCGCCGCCGTCCGTCGTCGCGGCGGGCGCCGTCGCGTTCGGCAGATCGGCGTACGAGACGGACGACCACTCGGCCGCCGTGGGCCGCGTCGCGTACTTGCCCGTGTTCGCGTGCACCGTGTGGCTCACGGGCGTGATGGCGCGCAGGTAGGCGACGATGTCCTTCGCGTCGTCGGTCTTGAGCGCGGTGAACTGGTAGTAGGGCATGTTCGCGAAGAGGTACTGCGTGCCGCCGTCCAGCTTCTCGGGCGCGACGCCCGTCGTGAACGCGTCGATGACCTGCTGATCCGAGAGGTTCTTGATGCCCGACGGATCGTTCGTCAGGTTCGCGCTCGAGAGGCAGTCGGGGCCCGCCGCGCTGCCCGCGAAGCAGTCTCGGCCGGCGAACGGCGTCGAGCCTGCGTCCGTCGCCGCCGGCGTGTGGCAGCCCGAGCAGCCGAGGATGCCCACCAGGTACTGGCCGCGCATCGCCGCCGCCGAGAGCGGCCCCGCGTCGGTCGAGCCGTCGGTCGCGTCGCCACCGCCGTCCGTCGCGGGCGTGTCGGTCGATGAATCCGTCGAGCCGTCGTTGCCGGCCACGCCGCCGTCGTTGCCCGCGGCGCCGGTCGTGCCGGCCACGCCACCATCGCTACCGGCCGTGCCGGTCGTGCCGGCGCTGCCCGTCGAGCCGGCCGCGGCGTCCGAGCCTGCGCTGCCGTCGTGGCCTGCGCTTCCGTCCTTGCCGTTGTCGCTGGAGCTGCCGCAGGCGGAGATGAACAACACACCAGAAACCAACGCACACAATTCGAGTCGACGCATGGAGGCTCCTCGCCAGCAAAAGGAAAACGAACGGGGAATTTGCCGCGAGAATAGGGGGAAACACGCAGGAGACCGCTAGATTTTGTGACGAAAAAGGAACGATCAGGAGATCGCCCGACAGGTGTGCCCAGGAGGCACGCGCGCTTGACAGGGCCCGGCGACCGCCTATTCTCCCCGGCTGCCATGGCCGAGAAGAAAGCCGAAAAAGCCGAGAAGACCACCCCGAAGGCCGCCCCCAAGGCTGCCGCCCCCAAGGCCGCGAAGCCGAAGGCCCCCACGGGCGAGGTGAGCGCACGCTCGAAGGCGACGCCCGCCGCCCCCGAGGGCGAGCGCTGCAGCGTCGAGAAGTGCAACCAGCCGATCCGCGCCAAGGGCCTGTGCCGCAAGCACTTCCACGCGTGGCGCCGCGGCGCCGACGTGGGCGTCGCGAGCCGCTACAAGGTCTGCAGCAAGGAAGGTTGCCGCAAGCCGCGCGAGTACGGCGGGCTGTGCGCCGAGCACGCTGGCAAGGCCGCGCCCGAGGGCGAGGCTCCGGCCGCCGCCTAACCAGGCGCGCATTTTTTCGATGCGCGCATACGCGGACGGAACACCCTCCCAGCCCACCCTCGCGCCCATCGGGCGCGACCGCTAGCGGGGCTCACGTTGCAGAAGATCGTCATCCGCGGCGGCGCGCGCCTCGAAGGGGAGGTGCGCGTCTCGGGTTCGAAGAACGCCGCGCTTCCCATCCTCGCGTCGTCGCTGCTGGCCGCGGGCCGTTCGATTTACAAGAACGTGCCCGCGCTGGGAGACGTACACACGATGGGCAAGCTCCTCGGGCGCCTCGGCGCCAGGTATGAGGAGAAGCCCGCCGGCACGGCGTACGTCGACACCACGAACATCGTCGAGCACGAGGCGCCGTACGACCTCGTCAAGACGATGCGCGCGTCGGTGCTGGTGCTCGGGCCCCTCGTGGCGCGGCACGGGCAGGCACGCGTGTCGCTACCGGGCGGGTGCGCCATCGGCGCGCGGCCCATCGATCAGCACCTCAAGGGGCTGGCGGCGATGGGCGCGAAGATCGATCTCGAGCACGGCTACGTCAACGCGCGCGCCAAGCGGCTGCGCGGCGCGACGATCGTGTTCGACGTGGTCACCGTCACCGGGACGGAGAACCTCATGATGGCGGCCGCGCTGGCCAAGGGCCGCACGGCGCTGGAGAACGCCGCGCGCGAGCCCGAGGTGGAAGAGCTCGCGCGCGTGCTGAACAAGATGGGCGCGAAGATCAGCGGCGCCGGCACGTCGCTCATCACGATCGACGGCGTCGACGAGCTGCACCCCATCGAGCACAGCGTGATTCCCGACCGCATCGAGGCGGGCACGCTGCTGGTCGCGGCCGCGA
Source organism: Polyangia bacterium (assembly GCA_035548155.1). GTDB lineage: Bacteria > Myxococcota_A > Polyangia > Fen-1088 > Fen-1088 > DASZFV01. Next base: position 9,317 of record DASZUD010000313.1, on the reverse strand, counting down.
TCACGCGCGGCAACGTCTTGCTGCGCGATTGTGCTTCCGAGCACCTCGACGCCGTGATCGCCAAGCTGCGCGCGGCGGGCGCCGAGGTCGCCGCCGACGGCGACGGCATCCGCGTGCGCGCCAAGGGCGACCTCAAGCCCACCGACATCTCGACGCAGCCCTACCCGGGCTTTCCGACGGACATGCAGGCGCAGTTCATGGTGCTGATGACGCGCGCGCGCGGACAGTCGGTGCTGTCGGAGACGATCTTCGAGAACCGCTACATGCACGTGCCCGAGCTGCAGCGCATGGGCGCCGACATCGTCGTCGAAGGCCGCACGGCGATCGTGCGTGGCCCCACGAAGCTGGCGGGCACCACGGTCATGGCCACGGACCTGCGCGCTTCGGCGTCGCTGGTGCTCGCGGGGCTCATTGCCGAGGGCAAGACGGAGATCCTGCGCATCTATCACCTCGACCGCGGTTACGACCGGCTCGACAAGAAGCTGCGCGCGCTGGGCGCCGATGTTCGCCGCGCCAAGGGGAGCGTGTAGCACCATGAAGTCGAAGAAGCCCAAGACCGAGTCGACCCGAACGAAGCGCAGCTCCGCCGCGCGTGAGCGAGCGCCGGGGGCGCGGGACCATGCCAGGGTCCCGATGTTGACGATTGCCCTGCCGCGGGGCCGCATCCTCGACGAGGCGCTGCCGCTGTTCAAACGCGCGGGCTTCGATCTCGGGGCCGCCGAGAAGGCGCGGGCGGGGCGCCGCCTCATCATCCCCATTCCCGAGCACAACCTGCGCGTTCTCATCGTGCGCGACACCGACGTGCCCTCGTACGTCGAGCACGGCGCGGCCGACATGGGCATCGCCGGGCGCGACGTCCTCGACGAGCAGGATCGCGATCTCTACGAGCCTCTCGATCTCGAGATCGGCCGCTGCCGCATGGTGGTCGCCGAGCCCGAAGACAAGCCCGTCGACGAGAACGCGCAGCTCCACCTGCGCTACGCCTCGAAGTTCGTCGAGATCACGCGCCGCCACCTGCAGGCGCGCGGCACCGTGGCCGAGATCATCAAGCTCTACGGCTCGATCGAGATCGCGCCGCTCGTGGGCCTCGCCGATCGCATCGTCGACCTCGTGTCGTCGGGCGAGACGTTGCGCCAGCACCGCCTGCGTGAGGTCGAGACGATCCTGAACGTCAGCGCGCGGCTCTGCGTGGGGCGCGCCGCCGCGAAGCTGCACGCCGAGCGCATCGACGAGCTCGTCGGCAAGCTGCGCGAAGCCGTGCGGACGGCCTGATTTGATCTAAACGGGAACCTCAAGGGTTCCCGTGCCCTCCGCGCTCGCTCCGGCAGGCGAAGCCTGCCTGCGCTCGGGTGGGCTCGCCCGCGCGGCCTACGGGCCGCAGGTTCCGGCCGTCGTGTCGCAGGTGTTGCCGGCGGCGCAGTCGGCGTCGACGGCGCAGCTGCCGAGGCAGGACGTCGCGTCCGCGCAGGTGAGGTTGCCCGGGCAGGTCATCGGCGTGCCGGGGATGCAGGCGCCGTTGCCATCGCACATCGCGGCGGGCGTCAGCGCGCTGGTCGCCGAGTCGCACGAAGGATCGACGCAGACGGTGTTCGCGTTCCACAGCTCACAGCCGCCGCTTCCGTCGCAGAGGCCGTCGGTGCCGCACGTCGCCTCGGGCGTCTGCGCGCAGAGGCCGTTCGAGCTCGCGCCCGCCGACTTCGGCCAGCACGCGCCCACGTGGCCCGCGATCGCGCACGAATGGCAGCCGTCGCAGCTGGCGGCGCCGCAGCAGACGCCGTCGACGCACTGGCCGTTCGCGCACTGGTCGTCGCCGAGGCACGCGTCGCCCACGGCCAGCTTCGCGCTGCACGCTCCGCCTGCGTCGCAGTAGTAGCCCGTGGCGCAGTCGGCGTCGGACGCGCAGGTCAGAAGGCACGCGGTCGCGCCGTCGCACTTGTAACCGCCGCACGACTGCGTGCCGGCCGCGCAGAGGCCGCCGCTGCACGTGCCGGCGAGCGCGAGCGCCGTCGCGCCCGCGGGGCAGCTGGCGGCCGAGCACGACGTGCCGTTCGGGTACTTCTGGCAGCCGCCCGCGCCGTCGCACTTGCCGTTCGTGCCGCAGCTCGCGCCGCCTTGGTCCTCGCAGAACGACGGCGGCGCTTGCGTGCCCGCCGCGACGGGCGTGCAGGCGCCCGTGCCGGCCGCGCACGCCTGGCACGCCGGACAGCTCGCGTTGCCGCAGCACACGCCGTCGACGCAGCTGCCGCTCTTGCACTGATTGGCGGCGACGCACGTCGCGCCGAGGTCGAGCTTGCTCGTGCACGAGCCGACGGGCAGGAGCGCGCAGTAGTTGCCCGTCGTGCAGTCGCCATCGCCCGCGCACGTCGTGTGGCACGCGCCAGCGCCGTTGCACATGAACGGCGCGCAGCTCTGCGTCGTCTGCGTGCAGCTGCCGCTTCCGCAGCTGCCCGCGAGCGCCAGCGTCGACGAGCCGCTGGGGCAAGCCGCCGGCGCGCACGACGTGCCGTTCGGGTACTTCTGGCAGCCGCCCGCGCCGTCGCACTTGCCGTTCGTCGAGCAGGCGGGCGCGCCGTTGTCGGCGCACATGTGCTTGGGATCGATCGTGCCGGCGGCGATCGGCGTGCACGTGCCCGGGTTGCCCGCGACGTTGCACGCTTGGCACGACCCGCAGCTGGAGCTGCCGCAGCAGACGTTGTCGACGCAGTGGCCGGTGCCGCACTGGTTGTCGGCCGTGCACGCGCCGCCCTGGACGGTCTTCGCGACGCACGCGCCGCTGGTGCAGTAAAAGCCAGCCGCGCAGTCGACGTCGACGTTGCAGCTCGTTTGGCAAGCGCCCGCGCCGTCGCAGAAGTAGGGCGCGCACGACTGCGTCGATACCTGGCACGAGCCGCCGCTGCAGGTGCCCGCGAGCTTCAGCGTCGCCGAGCCCGCCGGGCAGGTCGCGGCGGCGCACGACGTGCCGTCGGTGTATTTCTGGCAGCCGCCCGCACCGTCGCACCTGCCGTTCGTGCCACAGCTCGGGGCGCCGTTGTCGGTGCAGACGCCCTTCGGATCGGCCGCGCCGGCGGCGAGCGGCGCGCACGTGCCCGCGCTGCCGCCGACGTTGCACGCCTGGCAGGACCCGCAGGCAGCGCTGCCGCAGCACACGCCGTCGACGCAGTAGCCGGTGAGGCACTGATTGGCGGCGGTGCACGTCGCACCGGCGGCCGCTTTCGCGACGCAGCTTCCGCCGGCGCAGTAGAAGCCGCCCGCGCACTCGCCGTCGCCCGCGCAGCTCGTCTGGCAGGCGCCCGCGCCGTTGCAGAAGTAGGGCGCGCACGACTGCGTGGGCGCCGAGCAGGCGCCGCCGCTGCAGGTGCCGGCGATCTTCAGCGTTGCCGTTCCTGCGGGGCAGCTCGCGGCCGAGCACGACGTGCCGTTCGGGTACTTCTGGCAGCCGCCCGCGCCGTCGCACTTGCCGTTCGTGCCGCAGCTCGCGCCGCCTTGATCCGTGCAGAACGTCGCGGGCGCCGCCGTGCCGGCCGCGACGGGCGCGCAGGACCCCGTGCCCGAGACGTTGCACGCCTGGCAGGCCGGGCAGGTCGCGCTGCCGCAGCACACGCCGTCGACGCAGTGGCCGCTGATGCACTGTCCGCTCGTCGTGCACGCGAGGCCGTTCGGCTTCAGCGCGCAGCTCTTCGTCGCGCCCGCGCCCTGGCACGTGAACGGCGCGACGCAGTCCGCATCTCCGGCGCACACCGTCCTGCAGGCGTTCGCGCCGCACACGTAGGGCGAGCAGCTCGAGGTGGCGGGCGCCGCGCAGCTGCCCGTGCCCGTGCAGTGCGAGACGGCCGTGTACGTCGAGCCCGTGCACGAGGCGGCGCCGCACGTGACGCTCGCGCTCGCTTGCTCGCACGCGCCCGCGCCGTTGCACGCGCCCGTGTTGCCGCACGGCGGGTTCGCCGGGCAGTTGGCGTGCGGCTCGGGCACGCCCGCGGGCACGTTGCTGCAGGCGCCCGTCGCGCACGTCTGGCACAGGCCGCACGACGCCGATCCGCAGCACACGCCGTCGACGCAGAAGTTTCCCGTGAGGCAATCCGCCGTCGCGGTGCACGTCTGCCCCAGCCGCCGCTTGTTGCCGCACAGGTTCGTCTGCGTGTCGCAGATGTCCGGCGACAGGCAGTCCGCGTCGACGGTGCACGCCGCCTTGCACGCCGAGATGCCGTTGCACACGTAAGGTGCGCACGAGATCGTCGTCGGAGGCTTGCAGACGCCCTTGCCGTCGCACGTTCGCACGGGCGTGAGGCTCGACGAGCCGCCGGGGCACGACGCCCCGGCGCAGGCCGTGCCGGCGGCGTACACGCGGCACGCGCCGCTGCCGTCGCACGCGCCGTCCGTGCCGCAGCTGGCGGCGCCCTGGTCGACGCAGCGGCCGCCCGGGTCGGCGCCACCCGCGGCGATGTTCGCGCAGCGGCCCAGCGAGCCCGACAGCACGCACGAGCGGCAGGTCCCCGCGCAGGCCTCGTCGCAGCAGACGCCCTGCGCGCAGAAACCCGAGACGCACTCGGCGCCGTCGGCGCACGTCTTGCCAGCGCCCTTGAGCCCGCACGAGCCGTTCGTGCAGACGGCCGGGGCCGAGCAGTCGAGATCGCTCGTGCACGCCGCCTTGCAGACGCTGCCGCCGCACTGGAACGGGAAGCAGGAGCTGGCGGCGGGGGTCACGCACGCGCCGTTGCCGTCGCAGGTCGAGCCGGGCGTGAAGGTCGTCGTGCCCGGCAAGCAGCTCGAGCCGGCGCACGCCGTGCCCTGCGCGTACTTCTGGCAGGCGCCGCCCTGGCACTTGCCCGTGAGGCCGCAGCTGGCCGGGCCGTTGTCGACGCAGATCTCGGCGGGGTCGGGCGTACCGTTGGGCACCGTCGAACAAGTGCCCAGCGCGCCCGGCAGCGCGCACGACGAGCACGCGCCCGCGCAGGCGCTGTCGCAGCAGACGCCCTGGGCGCAGAAGCCCGTCTGGCACTCGTTCGCGACGGAGCACGAGGCGCCGCGCATCTTCTTGCCGCACGAGTTGCCGTTGCACACGTTGGGCGAGACGCAGTTCGCGTCCGCCGTGCAGGCGTCGAAGCACGTGTTGCCGTTGCACGTGTACGGCGCGCACGGCAGAGAATCGGGCGGCGCGCACTGCCCCGTCGCCGTGCACGTCGACGCCGGCGTGTAGACGTTGCCCGAGCAGCTCTCCGGCGCGCACACCGTGCCCACCTTGTACTGCTGGCAGCCGCCCACGCCGTCGCAGCGGCCATTTTGCCCGCACGTCGTCGCGCCCTGATCGGCGCAGACGCCCTTCGAATCGACGGCGCCCGCGGCCACCGGCGTGCAGCGGCCCATGGTCGAGGCCAGCGCGCAGCTGCGGCAGGCGCCGGTGCAGGCGCTGTCGCAGCAGACGCCCTCGACGCACTTGCCCGAGACGCACTCGCCGTCGGCGGCGCACGTCACGCCGAGGTTCTTCTTACCGCACTGGCCGTTCACGCAGGCGTGGCCGCTCTCGCAGTCGCCGTCCGTCGCGCACGAGGTGGTGCACGCGGCGTTCGTGCACAGGAACGGCGAGCAGTTCTGCACGCCCTGCGGCCGGCACGTGCCGCGCCCGTCGCACGTGCCCGGCGTGTTGCGCCGCGTGCCCGTGCACGAGGGCGCGATGCACACCGTCTCGGGCGCGTACTTCTCGCAGCCGCCGAAGCCGTCGCACGTGCCCGTCGTGTCGCAGCTCGCGGCGCCGTGATCGACGCACACGCCGCGCGGATCGGCGGCGCCGCGATCGATGGGCCAGCACGTGCCGCGGCGATCGGTCAGCGCGCACGAGACGCACCCCCCGCCGCACGCGACGTTGCAGCACACGCCGTCGGCGCAGAAGCCCGACGCGCACTCGGCGGCCTTCGTGCAGTTCGCGCCCTTCATCTTGGCGCCGCAGCTGCCGCTGACGCACTGCTGGCCCGTGGTGCATTGGCTCGACTGCGTGCACTCCTCGAAGCACGCGCCCTTGTCGGGATCGCACGAGTACGGCGCGCAGATCGTCGTCGGCCCCGGCTTGCAGCGGCCGAGCCCGTCGCACGCCAGCGCGCCCACGACGGCGGCGCCGTCGCACTTGCCCGGCTGGCAGATCGTGCCGGCGACGTAGCGGCGGCAGCCGCCCGCGCCGTCGCACGTGCCGTCGAAGCCGCACGTCGTGGCGGCCGCGGCGACGCACGCCGTGGCGACGCGCGGCGTGCCGCCGGCGACGATGGCCGTGCACGTCCCGGGCGAGCCGGGCGCCGCGCACGTCTTGCAAGCCTCGCCACAGGCGGTGCTGCAGCACACGCCGTCGACACAGAAGTTGCTCGCGCAGTCGGCGGCGCACTGGCACGGCTGGCCGGGCGCCTTCTTCACGCCCGCGTCGCCGCGGCAGGCGAGGTCAGCCGCGGGGGCGTCTGCCGGGGCGTCGTCCCCGTCACCCGGGCGCGCGTCGGGCGCGTCGAACGTCGCCGCGGCGTCGGCGTCGGGGCGACCGTGCGCCGGGGAGTGGCCGCCGCAGCCGACGACGACCAGCGTCACCCCGAGCAGGGCGGCGGCGCCCATCGAGCGTGATGAAAGACGCGCTACATTGGCCATATTGCCAGCAGTTCCCGTAACTTAAGGAACGGCCAGCGTATCACGCCTGCGCGCGCCGCCGCAAATGGCCGGCGGGCCGGGCGTCAGGCCTTGTGGCGCGTGCGGGCTTCGGGCGGCAGCTGCTCCAGCAGCGTCTTCAGATCCTCGGCGTGCTCCTCCTCGACCGCCAGGATCGATTCCAGGAGCCGGCGCGTCGTCGGATCGTTCTCCCCGACGTAGCGGATCATCTCGCTGTACGACTCGATGGCCACGCGCTCCGCCACCAGGTCCTCCTCCAGCATCTCGATGAGGTTCGAGCCCTCGACGTACTCGGAGTGGCTGCGCATCGCGAGGCCCTGTGGGTTCAGATCGGGCGCGCCCCCGAGCTGCGTGATGCGACCGGCCAGCTGATCCGCGTGGCCCTGCTCCTCGTTGGCGTGCTCGAGGAACTCGGTGGCCACGGCCTGCGCGTTGATCCCCGCCGCCATGAAGTAGTGCCGCTTGTAGCGCAGCACGCACACGATCTCCGTCGCGAGCGCCTGGTTGAGGAGATCGATCACCTTGTCCACGTCGCCGCGGTAGCCCTCCGTGACGGCGCCCTTCTCGATGTGCTGGCGCGCCCTGCGGCGCAGCTCGGTCACGTCGGTGAGGAACGGTTTCGTCGGTGCGGCCCCAGGTGTTTCCACGGACTTGTTCGCCATGGCTCCCTCATGGGGTCGGGAGCGCCGGTTTCAAGGGGGGGCGTCGTGTTTAACGGCCGGCGCGCCAGGGCGTGTCGCTCTCGGGTGGCGTCTCGAACTGCGGCTTCCGCTCGCGCGAGGCGGCCGCCAGCAAGACCCCCAGCACGACGAAGGGCCAGCCGAACGTGAAGTACGTCTGCGCCGTGTCCAGCACCTTCGCCTCGGCGTCCGTGACGAAGACGCGCGTCTCGTGCGCGACGATCATGGGGATCGTGCGCGCCGCTGCGGCGTCTTTCTCGTGGGGCATCGTCGCCGCGTAGCGCGTCTCCAGGACGAACGTGCGCGTCACGAGGAACAGGCCCAGAAGGATGCAGGCCACCGAGATGATTCTGGCGAGGACCTTCACGTTTGCAGCGCCCGTTTGTAGCACGCGGAATGACGGCGGCGCGTGGCGAAACGGCCCGCTTCGGGTATACAAGCTCGAAGCCGCGACCCAATGCGCATCCGTCCTGCAGGTCCCGCCGATTTGCCGCGCGTCAGCGAGCTGGCAGCCCTGCTGGTGCGTCAGCACCACGCCCTCGACGCCGAGCGCTTCATGCTCGTCGAGCCCATCGCCGAGGGGTACCGCCGCTTCTTCACGGGCGAGCTTCGCCGCAAGGGCGCGGTGATCCTCGTCGCCGAGGACGACGACGGAGCGATCCTCGGGTACGCCTACGCGACGCTCGAGCCGCGAAACTGGAACGACCTGCTGGACGCCGCGGGCAAGCTCAATGACGTGCTGGTCGATCCGAACGCCCGACGCCGCGGCGTGGGTCGGGCGCTCGTGCGCGCGGCGCTGGACGCGCTGGCGGCGCGGGGCGCCCCGCGCGTTGTCCTGATGACGGCCTGGCGCAACCCCAACGCGCATGCCTTCTTCGAGTCCTTGGGGTTTCGCCGAACGATGCTCGAGATGACCGCGGAGGTGGCGGCCTCACGGCCACTTGAGCCGATCGAGCCTGCCGAGCCATCTGACTGATGGCAGCTCGCGACGCGCCGTTGCTTCGAATGACGAGGACGTACGACATTCGCCTCTGGCATGCATTGCCAGCGCTCGCGTTGGTCGCCTTGTCGATTCAATGCAGCGGGCCCGAGGCGTTTCGATCCCGGAGCGTCACGGGCGGGCAGGCCGGTTCGTCCGGCGCTGCGGGCACCGCCGGCTCCACGGGCGCCGCGGGTGACACGCCGATCTCCGGCGCAGCCGGCGACACGGGCGCGGCAGGAACGACGGGCGCCGCGGGACCGACGGGCGCCGCAGGGACGACGGGCGCGGGCGGCACGACGGGCGCGGCAGGAACGACGGGCGCCGCGGGAACGACGGGCGCCGCGGGCGAGACGGGCGCCGCGGGCACGACGGGCGCGGCCGGCACGACGGGCGCGGGTGGTTCGCGCGACGGCGGAACGGACGCTCCCGCGACCTCCCTCAAGGTCCTTTACGAATGCCGGCAGAACGGCGCGAGCGTCTTGTCCGCCGAGTTCTCGATCAAGGTCGTCAACACGGGCGCCGCCGCGATCCCGCTCAACAGCGTCAACGTTCGGTACTGGTACACGATCGACGGAACAGGCGCACAGGCGGGGACGTGCACGAGCACGGCGCACCCCTGCACGATCTCCTTCCAGAGCGCCACGCCCGCAAAGCCCACCGCCGATCAATACGCAGTGATCTCGTTCGGGAACGGCTCGCTGGCGCCTGGCGCCGACACGGGCGAGATCATGATCCAGTTCCACGGCACGGGCGCGTACAACCAGGGCAACGACTACTCGTTCCTCACGACGGGCGCGAACTTCCTGGACGCTCCGCGCGTCACGGGCCACGTCATGGGCAAGCTCGTGTGGGGCACGGCGCCATGATCAGACGAAGCCGCGGGCGATGATCAGCTTCTGGATCTCGCTGGCGCCTTCGTAGATGCGCAGCGCGCGGATCTGCCGGTAAAGGCGCTCGACGACGGCGCCGCGCACGACGCCCGCGCCGCCGTGCAGCTGGACGGCGGCGTCGACGACGCG
>DASZUD010000312.1:0-5265 GCA_035548155.1 Polyangia bacterium | reverse complement strand
GCCGGCCGTCCGGGCTTCGTCAACGGCGCCCTTGATGCCCCGGCCACGAAAGCCGGAAGAGCCGAGGCAGAGCGGCGTCTTCGGCGTCGCGGTGCTACGTCAACGCCGCTTCGCCGAGCAACCGCTCGCCGCTCGGTCGGAGCAGAGTGAGCGATTCGCGGATCTCGATCGCCTTGCCGACGTTGCGGCGGCGGACCGCGCCCATGATCAGAAACCAGTCGATGATCGCCCAGAAGCCCAAGCCTCCGAAAGTGAGGAGCTTGAGCACGCCGAGGATCGGCTGCCCGTTGTAGAAGCGATCGATTCCGAGGGTCCCCAGGAACAACCCGAGGACGAGAGCCGTCGTCGGGTTCTTGCGCGTGTGCGCGAACTGCGTCTCAAACTGCAGCCGTTCGTTATCCGTCAACGCCTTCTTGATGGCGATGAGGTCCACCGTCTCCTTGTCCATTCGCGCCTCCGGTCCCCCCAACAGGGCCGCGAACATCGTCCGATGTGCGGACGGCCTCTGTCAACCGCGTCATTGCTTAGTCGCCGATCCGGACGAGCACCCGGGCCGCGCTCGGTCGCGAAGCGCTGGACGCCGTACAGTTATTGCGGGCGCTCTGCGCCTCCACACGGGCTTGCGCTACCCGATGCTGATGCGTCCGAGCGGCCGGATCTCCGCCTCCGGCGCGAGCTCCTGGTACGACAGCACGGCCAGTCCCGGGTGTTCCGTCTCGACGAGGCGGCGCACGTAGCGGCGGATCTCGGCGGTCGTGAGCAGGACGAAGTTGGGTGCGGCCTCGGGGCCGATCGCGCGGGTGACGGCGTTGACGATGTCGCGCGATAGCTGCGGCTCGAGCGCGAGGTAGCTGCCGGTCGCCGTCTTGTGGATCGACTCGCGGATCGTGTCCTCGATGAGCGCGTCGAGCATGTACGCGGGCAGCACGCCGCCCGGGCGCACGTGCTGGAACGTGATGGCGCGGCGGAGCGCGCCGCGCACGTGCTCCGCCAGCACGACCGGATCGCGCTCGTGCGGCGCCCACTCGGCCAGCGCGCCCAGCACGTCGCGCAGGTTGCGGAGCGACACGCCTTCCTCGACCAGGCGGCGCAGCACGTCGGCCAGCAGCACGGGCGAGACCAGCTTCGGTACGACCTCGCGCACGAGGGCGGGGTGCGTGCGCTCGAGCGCGTCGACGAGCGCCTGCGCCTCTTCCACGCCGATGAGCTCGTGGCCGTAGCGCCGCATGAGCGAGAGGATCTCCTCGCCGGCGCGCGCGGGCGCGTCCAGCCAGTCGGCCTGTGCGATCTCGCCGCGCGCGAGCGGCACCTCGTTGAGGCGCACGACGAAGGCGCCGCCGTGAAGGCCGTTGACGTCGGCGCGCAGGCGCACGGGCGGCAGCGTCATGCCCAGCTCGGCGAAGAGGCGCTCGCGCACGCGCGGCACGACCTCGCCCATGAAGGCGCCCTTGCCCTTGGGATCGGGCGGGCCGAAGACCGCGGCCAGCTCGCCCGAGACCTCGACGGCGATCGGCGTCAGCACGGGCGCGAGCGGCGCGGCTTCGGAGGCGCGGCCGGCCTGCTCTGCCTCGGGGCGCGCGGCTTCACCTGCGGCGACCGGAGCGGGCGCTCGCAAGAGCCGCCACGCGACCGTGCCCAGCGCCGCCGAGAGCGCGAGGAACGGCAGCGCCGGCAGGCCCGGGACCACGGCCAGGAGCGCGAGCATGCCCGCCGCGATGGCGAGCGCCTTCGGCTGCGCCAGCACCTGACGCCCGATGTCGCGGCCCAGGTGGCCCGCGCCGTCGGGATCGTCGGAGGCGACGCGCGTCACGATGATGCCCGCCGCCGTCGAGACCAGCAGCGCCGGGATCTGCGCGACCAGGCCCTCGCCGATCGTGAGCACCGTGTAGACGCGCGCGGCGGCGCCCACGTCCATCCCGCGCTGGAGCACGCCGATCACCAGGCCGCCCACGACGTTGATCGCCAGCACGATGATGCCGGCGATGGCGTCGCCCTTGACGAACGTCTTGGCCCCGCAGCCGACATAGACACCAAGCTGTCGAAGGGCGCGAATTTAAAGGTAAACACCGCGCACCCGCGCCCTTGGCGCCCCATAACACCGTCGCGGACGAGGTCCCGCAACGCCGCAGCCGTCTCCGCGCCGCCGCCAGCTAGCAGCTCGGCGAGGCGGGGCATGTACGCCGCGACGGCAGACGAGAGGATCGTGACCTCCGGGGGCGCGGCGACGCTCGCGCGACGCTCCTTGATGGCCGCCGCCTCGGCGCGAAGCTCGCGCAGGCGCGTCGCGACCTCTGGCATGTCCTCGCCCGTCTCCAAAGCGCGCACTAGTCGCGCGGCACGCTGCTCGCGGTCGGCGATCTGGTCGTCCAGGGACTGGAGGTCGGCGGCCTGAGAAGCGCGCGCCGCCTGCGCGTGGGCGTTCACGCGGGCCGTGATGTCGTCGAGCGCCTCGGGATCGAGCACCCGCTGGTTGATCTCGTCGAGCAGGCGCTGAAGCAGGACGCTCTCGCGCACCGTGACGCTCATGGAGCAGTCGCCCTCGCCGTTGTGGCGCCGGCAGCCCAAGCGGCGGTCGGTCTTGTCCCGCCGGACGACGGTGATCGGCCCGCCGCAGTCCGCGCACTTGAAGAGGCCGAGCACCACCGACGAACCCTTGCCGGCGCCTCCGCGGAGACGGCCGTCAGACGTGCGGTTGAACAACTGGCCCCGCTCGGTCATGAACCGTTGCACGTCGTCGAACACCTCGCGCGACACGACACCCGCCGTGACGTACCGCTCGTTGCGTAGGAGCTTCGTCACGACGCGCTTGTGCGGCCACGGCCGCCCTGTGGGCTGCTCTCGGAGGCGGCGCATGACCTCGGCGACGTGCCCGCGCAGCTTGCGCGTCTGCTCGAACGCGTAGGCCACCCAGCGCATCATCCCCGGGTCGATGACGAGCTTCTTGTTCTCACGCTTGAAGCCGATCGGCGGCTTGCCCAGGTACGCGCCGCGCGCCGCCGCGTCCTTAAGGCCCCTGACCGTGTTGCGGCGCAGCTTCATCAGGAAGCGGTCGGCGTGCTCGGCGGCCCGCGCCAGCTCGGACCTGAAGTCCTCGTCCTCAGAGTCGAGGCGCTCGTCCTCGCTGAGGATCCGGAAGCCAAGCTCCCGGTGCAGTTGTCCGGCTACGCCGATCGCGTCGAAGAGGTTGCGGCCGAGGCGGTCGACGCTCCACACCAGGAGCACGCGCCGCACGCCGGGGGTCGCCACGGCGGCATCGCGAAGGAGCTGGGCGAGCGCCTCGCGCCCCCGAAGCGACTTCGCCGAGCGTGCCCGGTCGGCGTAGACGCGCGCGGGCGAGGGCACGGGTAACCCGTTACGTCGCGAGAGGGCGGCGCACGCCTCCTGCTGCTGCTCGATCGAGTAGTCGTTCTGCTTGGCGCTGCTGTAACGGCAGTACGCCCATGTCTCGATCACCGTCGGCTGCGTCGCGGCTCGCCCCATCGGTTCTTCGCCTCCTTAGGGTCCTCGGCGCGCGATCCTGCCCGCGATCACGCGAGCGATCAAATCTAAATAATTCTCCATAGATGGATGCTTGCGGGCGGTAGTCCGGCGTACAGCTTCTGCGGCCTCGTCGGCAACTCCGAGCCCGGCACCAAGCCGTTCGTCGGGCACGCTGTCGCGTGGTCGTTCTTCTCGCTTCCGGGCCACCAAGGGGGTGTTGCCCCGCGTGCTGCGTTTTCTGGGTTGAGGTCATCGAAGGCTCTCGATGGATCGCAGGGGTTACCTTGCGAGCTAACCCATCGGATCGCGCTCGAGGTCTAGAGTTCGCATCCCCCCCCAACATCGCGTCGGAAGGGGTCACGTCGATCGGGGCGCCCGCGCCCCCCTACAGGAGGGGTCGGAGTTCGGACAGACCCGGAGCCTTTCTCCCCTTCCTTCCGGGAGGGGATCGGGTGCTGCTGGCTGACGTGCGGGAGCTGCTAGCTGGGATCCCTGGGGATATCAGGTCCCAGCACTCTGACTACCGCTGCGATGTTTCCAGCCCATGGGCAGCTCCCCCCCTACGAGGGGATGCAGCCGAAGGACTTCGACTGGATCGCGCCAGATCGTGACCAACTCGATCGACAGCAGGCTTAGCCGAGACGCTCCGGTACGGTGCAGCGACGAACTGCACGATCTCGACCCTTCCGGTCAGGTTCGCATCCTGCTGTTGCGCGAGCCCCAGATCCCCTGAGGCGCAGAGTGGGCCCTTGGCCGTCCCCACCAGACGAGCACCGTCGCAGTCGCCAGCGCTGTCGGAAGCCTGGCCCGCGAGCCTTGTCCTCGTCCTTGAGTCCTTCGCCTTGGTGATCATCTTGGTCATCGTCTTCGCCTTGTCGTAGTCGCCGTTGGCCAGCGCGGCGCCGCTGTGGCCTCGCCCTCGTGCTGCGCAGTGCGACCCTTGGGTGCTTGCGAAGCAGCTCGGGTGTCGTCGGCCACGCCATATTGTAGACGGGCGTCAACGATTCGAGTGGTGATTTCGTCCGATCCGCGGACGCGTCGATAAACTGAATAAACCAACAAAACGTCATAAATCAGCCGCTCAACCCCGCGCGACGCGGCCCGATGACGCGGGCGTGGTGTCCGCGATGTTCTCGACGCTGGAGTCGAGGCGTGACGCTGCAGGGAATCGGCCTTGACGGTGTGAAGCCGGTGTTTAACTGCACGAGCATGCTTCGTCCAGGCGAACGCCCCCGTCTGCCCTATTGGGCGCACGTCAGCCAGTCCACCGACGGCCCCACTAACGTCTACGGCGACGCGGGCGGCGACAACCTCGACGAGGTCTTGGCCATCGTCCGCTCGAAGGTGCAGAAGGCGGCCGACATGGAGGCCAAGGCCACCACCATCAACCTTCGGCCCGTCGGCGTCGCGGCAGGTAGCCATGCGGCCGAGGTCGTTCGCCTCGCCGTCGAAGATCGGTTCCTCGGTCTGACCGACGCCCAGGTGGCGCGGATCGGCAAGTTGCTGGGCGACAGCGCGCTGACCCGATGCGTTGAGCTGCGGGTCTCGTTCGAGAACGCTGGAGGCGCGATGACGCATGGCCACTCGGTCTAGCGGTTTGCCCAACCTGGACGTCAGCCGCTTTGAGGTCGTCGAGCTGGCCCGTCGGGGGCGAGCATTGATGGAGTCAAGAGGGGACCTGTCCGAACCTCCACGAGAATGGGTGGCGAACTACCGGCGGCTGCGCGATGCCGTGTTGGGGACATCTGACGGCAACCTTATCAACCGATTCTTCGTCCTCGCGGA
>DASZUD010000311.1:0-7677 GCA_035548155.1 Polyangia bacterium | reverse complement strand
GCCGCCGGCACCACGGGCGCCGCCGGCACGGTCGGCACCTTCGCCCCCTGCACCACGTGCCAGGTGAAGGTCCAGTACACCTGCCGCTCGGACGACATGAGCCAGATCAGCTTCGTCCTCGACGTGACCAACGAATCGCCGACGCCCATCGCGCTGTCGTCGCTGACGCTGCGCTACTGGTACCTCACCGAGCCGCCGGGCGCGATGCCCACGCAGGTGCTCGAGTGCGACTTCGCGAAGATCGGGTGCACCAACGTGGTGACGTCGGCCGACACGCCCGGCCCGAAGTTCGTCGCGGTCACGCCGCCGGACCCGCAAGCGAACAGGTACGTCGAGATCGCCTTCAAGGCGGGCGCGCTGAACCTGGATGCGTTCCTGAACACGGGCGAGATCCAGCTTCGCGTGCACAACAAGGACAACTCGCCCCTCCAGCAGGACATGGACTATTCGTTCGACTGCGACGTGAAGGGCGCCACGATCGACGCCGCCAAGATCACCGCGTACATCGGCGGCGTGCTCGTGTGGGGAACCGAGCCGCAGTGAAGCGCGCAGCGGCCCTCGCGCTGGCGGCGGCCGGCTGTGTCGCGCCCGTGGCGCAAGGCCCGGAGGCGGCGTCGGCGCCCCCGCCCGCGGTCACCGCCGACGGCTGGACGGCCCCTCCCACGAACGGCTCACCCGGCATCGACGCGCCCAAGCTCTCGGGCCACGACCTCATCAAGAACGTCGACTTCGCGAGCGGCAAGTACGTGCCGTGGACGACGTCCTTCACCGCGCCGGGCAACGGGCGCGCGTTCGTGGACCGCAAGACGGCGCAGTTCTGCGTCGACGTCACCAACAAAGGCAAGAACCCGTGGGACGCGCAGGCGCGCCACCGCGAGATGGTGATCGAGCGCGGCCACACGTACTCGATCCGCTTCCTGGCGCACGCCACGAAACCCACGAAGCTGAAGGCGAAGATCGGCATGGCTGGGCCTCCGTACCGCGAGTACTGGACGGACACGGTGGATCTGACGACGCGCCCGCAAACGTTCGTGGGCACGTTCGAGATGACGGCGCCCGACGACGCGACGGCCGAGTTGGCGTTCTACATGGGCGGCGACATGGCCGCTGAAATCGAAGCGCCCTTCACCGTGTGCCTGGACGACATTCACCTCGACGATCCGAAGTTCACGCCCGCCAAGGTGGCTGAAGCGGCGCCCGTTCCGAAGGTGCTGGTGAACCAAATTGGCTATTTCCCGCGGCTGCCCAAGCTGGCCACGGTGAAGAGCGACGCGACGGCGCCGCTCGAGTGGAAGCTGCGCGCGGGCAGCGGCGCCGTGATCGCGTCGGGGCGCACGACGGTGGTCGGGCTCGATCGCGCGGCGGGCGAGAAGGTCCACGTCGCCGACTTCTCGTCGGTGAAGACGCCGGGCCGCGGCTACGTGCTCACCGTCGGCGGCGAATCGAGCCACCCGTTCGCGATCGCCGACGATCTCTACGCGCGCCTGCCCTACGACGCGCTCTCCTTCTTCTTCCAGAACCGCAGCGGCATCGCGATCGAACAGCCCTTCGTGCGCGAGGCGCGCTGGACGCGGCCCGCGGGGCACATGAACGATCGTCACGTCGCGTGCGCACCGACGCGCGCGGGCGGCCCGCCTGCTTGCGCGTACGAGCTGGACGCGTCGGGCGGCTGGTACGACGCGGGAGATCAGGGCAAGTACGTCGTCAACGGCGGCATCGCCGTGTGGACGCTGATGAACCAGTGGGAGAGCGCCGAGAGGCGGGGCGCGGCGCGCGCCTTCGCCGACGGCACGCTCAGCATCCCCGAGCGCAAGAACGGCGCGCCCGATCTGCTGGACGAAGCGCGCTGGGAGCTGGAGTTCCTGCTGCGCATGCAGGTGCCCGAGGGCCAGCCGCTGGCCGGCATGGTCCACCACAAGATCCACGACAAAGAGTGGACGGCGCTGGGCCTGGCGCCGCACGAAGACACGCAGCCGCGCCTGCTGTTCCCGCCCAGCACGGCGGCGACGCTGAACCTGGCGGCCACGGCGGCGCAGGGCGCGCGCCTGTGGCGCAAGCTCGACGCGAAGTTCGCGACCCGCTGCCTCGCGGCCGCCGAGCGCGCGTGGGCGGCGGCGGAATCACACCCGAAGGAATTCGCGGCGTCGGGCGGCGTGGGCGGCGGCCCTTACGACGATCGCGATCTCGCCGACGAGCGCTACTGGGCGGCCGCCGAGCTGTTCCTCGCCGAGACCGACACGGCGAAACGCGACGTTTACGGCAAGGCGATGCGCGCGTCCGCATACTTCACGAAGGTGCCGACGTCCGTGAGCGGCGACGGCGTGCCCACGTCGATGACGTGGGACCACGTGCAGGCGCTGGGCACGATCTCGCTCGCACTGTCGGATGGCGCCCTGCCGCCGGCCGAGCGTGCCGCCTGCCGCGCTTCGGTGCGCGCGGCCGCCGACCAGTACGCAGGCCTGCTGCACGGCCAGGGCTACCGCGTGCCGTTCGCGCCCGGAGAGAAGGGCTTCCCGTGGGGCTCGAGCTCGTTCGTGCTCAACAACGCCTTGGTGCTGGGTCTCGCCTATGATTTCTCCGGCGACGCGCGCCACCTGGAAGCCGCCGCCGATGCGATGAGCTACCTCCTGGGGCGCAACCCGCTGGATCAGTCGTACCTCACCGGCTACGGCGCGCGCCCGCTGGAGCACCCGCACCACCGCTTCTGGGCCCACCAAGCCAACGCCAAGTACCCCGCCCCACCGCCCGGCATCGTCTCGGGCGGCCCCAACTCGGGCCTGCAAGATCCCTACGCGCAAGCCGCGGGGCTGGCCGGCTGCGCGCCCATGGCCTGCTTCGTCGACAACATCGAAGCGTGGTCGGTCAACGAGATCGCGATCAACTGGAACGCGCCGCTGGCGTGGGTCGCGGCGTTTCTCGACGAACGGGCGCGCTGAGCCGGCTCACACGTGGAGGTGGAGTCCGGTCGGCGTGACGTCGAGGACTCGGTCGCCGCCGGGCAACGATAGACCGGTAATCGGCGTTCCGGGGTTCTCGTAGCGGCCGGTCGTCCCGCAACGGACGGCGTCTTCGTCATCGTGCTGCGCCTGCCAAATCCAGTACGTCGGCCCGTTCTCGACAGACACGACGATGTACTTCTGGTTCGCAAAGTCACTGCCCGAGACACACCACGGCACCCACATCTCGCAAGGTGCCGACGCACCCGGAGGCGCCGCCGCGTTGTTGCCGGCATGAGTCGGGTTCTCGTGGTCGTGAACCTCGACACGGCGATCGGTCAGGTTCCTGATGAGCTTTATTGAAGTAACTCCCGGCATGGCTCCTCCCGTCTCGCGTTATCTCAGGGCCTGCGCGCGGCAAAGTCCTGAACGAGTCATTGTCCCGATATTCCGCGAGAACGTCGTGATTGGCGGGACATTCGTCCTCTCCAACCACGCGAATTGTCGATGGCGGGCTAGAGTTCTTTCGACCGGTCTACGAAGCGCTTTCCGGTCGTCGCCCGGAAGGCATTTTGTCGATCGACGTGGACGGACGGAAGGTCGAACGCTGGCTACTCAAGGTCGCCTGCGGTGTCGCGGCGGCATCGTCGGGCGACGGCATCGTAACGGACGCTCCTCTGGAATGGGTGGACGTACTCTTCGGGGCAAGGCCCTGGCCGCCGTACTTCAGCTCATTCTGGTCGGAGAGAGACGGAGCGGCCGCCCGGGCCGGTCGATCACGCTCGTGTTGGGAGCGTTCGAGGGCGTACCCGGCATGCGGCGGCCAGATGTGCTGGCTGTAGGAAAGGATGAGAAGACGATCGACATCATTCTGAAGTGGCCGGACGACGAACTTCCACACTCGGTCGACACTAAGCGCCACCCCTAAGAGTCCTTAAGAGGACGTAGGGTGCGACGATGAAACCATCCAGAAGCTGCTCGACCTCAAGCTCGCGACGATGGCCCAGGGCAAGACCGGCATCGGAAAGTCGTACCTCGGCGCCGCGCTCGCCCAGGCCGCGTGCCACGGCGGTCTGCGCGCGATGTGCACGCGGGTCCCGCGCCTCGCGCACGAGCTGACGATCGCTCGCGCCGACGGCACGCACACCGCGATGCTGGCGCTCCTCGCAAGATTCGATGTGCGTGAGGTCGCTGACGGACGCGAAGAAGTATCCCGCGAAGGATGTCGTCGCGCGCTACCAGCTCGTACTCCTCGCCACATTGACTGCGTCTTCTGTCGCGCGAAGCGCGCACGCCGCAGATTTCTTTGTCGTCACCGACACGTTGAAGTCTCAGCAGGATGCGCAGGCTCGGGCTGCCTTGGTCGGCGGGTGGGTCCTCGACACCGACGCCTACACGGCGCTTGCTCCTGGTCTGTTTGCTGTTGTCCAGGGTCCGTACTCGAGTCGCCCGATCGCCGACCAGCGGCTCAAGGAATTGAAGGCGATCAAGACGTACAAGGCCGCATACGTGAAGGAGGCCGGCGCTCTTCGTCGCACCCACATTCGCCAAGTCCGTACCGCCTAAGGTTCTCGCGGCGCTACTCGGAGAACTGTCTGTTGTCGTGACCGACCGACCCGGTGGGACGAATCCGTGTGAACCGCAGAAGGCCTATCAAGACGCAGAGGTCAGCGTCGTTTCGCTCGACCGCACGGCCGCGCCCGAAGACCGAAGCAGATGAATTCAAGCCACGCCGGGTCAATCTCGACATCGGAGGTTTCTGGGTTATCAAGCGAACAGGTGAGATTCAACGGATGAGGCTCTGTGCGGAATGATGCGTGGCCCGTGGCCGCATAACAGAGCGAGGTGGATACGAGGTCCAGGGAATGCGATTCGAGTGGGATCCGGACAAAGCGCGGCGAACCTCGCCAAGCACGGCGTGTCCTTCGAAAATGCCGCGAGGGAGTTCGCAGTGACGGTGTTTCGGTCATCGCAGCGCATTCCCGAGCTGCCGTGAACGCTGCCCAATTCGAGGCATGAGGCGGTCGGTCGCGTTACCCAACCGCTCTCCGCATGAACGCCCTCAGCCCCACCCGCCAGAACACGATCGTGATGAACGTCAGCGCGCCCAGCACCGCGGGCAGCGGCATGTGCGGCATGCTCGGGACCAGCACGCCGCGCAAACCCTCCGAGATGTAGGTCAGCGGGTTCACGAGGACGAGGTACTTGATGACGGGCGTCGCCTCGAGCCCTTTCCATGGGTAGTACGCGCAGCCGAACATGATCATCGGCGCGACGACGATGCCGAACAGCAGACCGATCTGCTGCGCGGCGACGACGCAGCCGAGATAAAGGCCCATCACGCTGAACGCCACGGCGCCGAACACCGTGACCAGCGCGATCATCCCCACGTTCGTCAGCGAGAGCCCCGCGATCGGGCCCATGACCAGGCGCGCGATGGGCAGCACGAAGGCCGCCGTGATCAGCGCCTGCAGCGAGCCCGAGACCACCTTCTCCAGCGCGACGATCCAGTTCGGGATGGGCGCCAGCAGGCGGTCTTCGATCTCGCGCGAGAAGCCGAAGTCCGTGACCATGGGCAGCGCCACCGACTGCACCGCCGCGAGCGCCAGCGACACCGCGAGGATGCCCGGCAGCAGCGCCGCCGCGTAGCCCGCGCGCACGAAGCCCATCTTCGGCAGTACGTTGCCGAACACGATCGCGAACATCAGCGGCTGCAGCGCCGTGCGCATGAGGAAGTAGACGATCTCGCGGCGCACCACCGTGGCATCGCGCGCGAGCAGCGCGGCGAACACGCGTCCTGCGCCCGGGACCGGCGCGGCGTTCTCGTTGGCCATCAGACGAGCCTCCGGTTCATACGAGCTTCCTCCCCGTGAGCGAGAGGAACAGCGTTTCGAGGTTGGGCGGCACCAGGCGAATGTTGCGCACCTGCCGGCCCGCCGCCGTCACGACGCCGATGAGCCGCGCGACTGCCTCGCCGCCCTCGGGGTGATACACGCGCAGGATCGCGCCCTCGGCGATCGCGTCCAGCACGCCCGCGACGGAACGCGCCGCCTCGCGCACGGGCGCCGCGTCGCCGTCCAGCGTCAGCTCGACCAGCGTGCCGCCCGGCGCCTTCTTCGTCAGCGCCTCGGGTGAATCGCACGCCAGCAGCTTGCCGCGATCGACGATCGCCACCCGCTGGCACAGCTTCTCCGCCTCCTCCATGTAGTGCGTCGTCATCACGATCGTGCGGCCCTCCGCGTGCAGGCCGCGCAGGATCTCCCACAGCGCCAGGCGCGCCTGAGGATCCAGACCCACCGTCGGCTCGTCGAGGAAGATCACGCGAGGCTCGTGCACGAGGGCGCGCGCGATCATGAGGCGCTGGAGCTGGCCTCCCGAGAGCTCGTCGACGCGCGAGCCGGCCCGATCGCCCAGGCCCAGGCGCTCGAGGATGCCGAGCGCCCGCGCGCGAGACGCCGCACGCGCGAAACCGAAGTACGCCGCGTGGAACGTGAGGTTCTCGAGGACGTCCAGGCCGCGGTCCGGGTTCGGGCGCTGCGGGACCACGCCGATGCGGCTGCGCACGGCCACCGCGTCTTTGACGACGTCGGCGCCCGCGACCAGCGCTTGCCCGCCCGAGGGCAGCACGCGCGTCGTGAGGATGCCGATCGTCGTCGTCTTGCCGGCGCCGTTCGGGCCCAGCAGACCGAAGAACTCGCCCTCGTGCACCGAGAGATCCACGCCGTCCAGCGCGACGATCTCGGCCCCCGTGGGCGCGCCCGAGGGCGCCATCATCGGCATGGGCGGGCCGCCCGGAGGCATCCGGGGCGGGCCCGAGAAGCCGCGACCCGGGCCGCGACGACGCGGCTTGGGCGCGGGGTACACCTTGCGCAGGGAGCGCGTCTCGATCGCGAAGGTCGACGTCGGGTCGGGCATGCGGCGCTTTGTCGCATCGTAGCCGAGGTCTCCTCGCGCGGCACGCGATCATGCGAGAATGCGCGCGTGATTTTGAAGATCGTCCAGACCGGTGATCCCGTTTTGCGCGAGCCGGCGCGGCCGCTGACGCCCGGCGAGATCGTCGCTCCCGAAATTCAGCAGCTCATCGAGCTGATGCGCGAGACCATGCGCGACGCGCCCGGCGTGGGCCTGGCGGCGCCGCAGGTGGGCGTGCCGCTGCAGCTGGCTGTGATCGAGGACATCGGCGAGAGCGAGGTGCAGGAGCGCAAGCCGGTGCCGTTTCATGTGATCGTGAACCCGCGTCTTTCGCTGGGCGACGAGCTGGTCGAACACTACGAGGGATGCCTCAGCGTCGAGGGCTTTCAGGGCGTGGTGCCGCGCGCGCGCAGCGTCAGCGTCGAGGCGCTGGATCACCGCGGGCAGCCCGTGACCATCAAAGCAGACGGCTGGTACGCGCGCATCCTGCAGCACGAGATCGATCACCTGAACGGCACGCTGTACATCGACCGCATGAAGACGCGCACGTTCTCGACGGCGCGCAACATGATGATGAGGGCGCGATGATGCGCGCGCGGATCGGGCTCGCGACGATCACCAGCGAAGTAACGACGACGTTGACCTGTTCGCAATGACTGCAACGAGGAGCTCGACGATGAAGCGCATACTTGGAGTGGCGGGGTTGGTCGCGGTCGCTGCGTGTTCGTCCAGCAGCCCGCTCAGGAGCGACGGCGGCGCGGCCGGCACCACCGGCGCGGCCGGCACCATCGGCGCGGCCGGCACCACCGGCACGGCCGGCACCACCGGC
>DASZUD010000310.1:0-9360 GCA_035548155.1 Polyangia bacterium | reverse complement strand
GTGCCGCCGTCGATGCCGGCCGCGCCGGTGGTGCCGGCGCCGCCGTCGTCCCCGGCCGCGCCCGTGGTGCCGCCGGCCCCGCTGGTCCCCGCGGCGCCGTCGCCGCCGCCCGAGCCCGTCAGCTTCACGAGGGCCGACGCGCAGCCCGCGGGCAACGTCGTGATCGTCGCAGAGCCCGTCGCCATCGGCTCCTGGCTCTTCAGCGCGATGACCGTCACGTCGACGCGCTTTCCCATCGGGTACCCGTGCTCGAAGAACACCTCGATCGATCCCGAAGCGTCGCCCGCCTTGTGAGCCAGCTTCGTCGTCTGCGGCTGGTCACCCTCGACGGTGACGTCGATCTCGACGGCGTCGGCCGTCTTGGTCTGCGAATCGAAGCTCACCGTCACGAAGACGGTTCCTGGGTTGCACGCCTTCGTTCCACCGCCGCAGCCGGCGGCCGCGGTGGCGAGCGATGCGAACAGAGCGACGGCACCGAAGCGAAGCGACATTCCGCGACCCCTTTCCTGAATCTTCAATTTCCACCCGCCCGGCCGAGCGTCGGCTTCGCGGGATCTTCGCCGCCCTTGGCGAGCAGAAGGACGGCCACCGTGCCCGCGGCGAGCACGCCGGCGCCGACGACCACCCAGAACCAGGCCTTCTTCGTGACGGGCTCGTCCGGCGGCGGCTCGGCCTTGCGCTCGAGCGTCACGGCCGCCTCTGAGGAACGGCTCGCCGGCGGCGGCGCGTGCGTCACGTCGGGCGTCGGCGCGGAGGCGGCTGTGGGCGCGGAGGCGGACGGCAGCGGCTGCACGGGGGCTGGCTGCGGGGGCGCCGTCGGCTCCGGCTTCTGGGCGCCATGCGGCTCGCTGCCCATCGGCTCCGTCGTCACCGGCGGCGACGTCGCCACGGCGCGGTCGTGTTCGATCGCCTCACGCAGCTGCTTGATGCGGCCCTCGATCTCGGGGCGCTTGTCCTTGTTCTTCGTGCCGTAGACGCGCAGGTAGCTCTCGTACAGCTGCAGCGCGCGCTCTTTGTTGCCCCCGAGGCGATACGACTGGGCGGCGTTGTAGAGCAGCGCGGGATCGGGCTTGAGCTCGAAGGCCTTCTCGAAGTTCTCACCGGCCGCCGTGTAGTGGTTCAGCGCGTAGGCCGCGGTGGCCTTCTCGACGTAGGCGCGCGCCTCTTCCACGTTTCCGGCGCGAGCCGGAAGGGGCGCCATCGTCGCCACGAACGCTGCGAATAAGACCCTCAGGCACACCTTGCTCATCGTTGCGTCCTTGTACTCCAAACACCTCGCGATTGGAATTTGGGGCAGCATTTCGGAGCGGGGCGGCGAAGGGCGCGCCGGGAAGCGCTGCGTCAGCGTTCCTCTGCGACATGATGTCGCACTGCGCGACATTCGCTGTGGTCCTCCCGTGGGCGCTGCTACCTTGCGCGGCCTCGGAGGACACCGATGGCTCGCTCGTTCGTTCTTTCGCTCGGCTGCTCGATCCTGATCGCGGCGACCTTCGACCTCGTCGCGGGTGACGCCCTCGCGCAGTCGGCACCGCCGCCGCCGGGCTACTACGCACCGCCGCCGGCCTATTACGCGCCGCCCGCTGGGGCCTACGCGCCCCCGCCCGGCTCCTACGCAGCTCCGCCCGCCGTGGTGACCGCCCCCGCGAGGGAGAACTCGATCAACGGCAGCCCGCTGGGCGTGATCTTCGGCGCGTACTCGCTGAACTACGAGCACCTCTCGGGCGGCACGCACGGGTTCGTCGTGGAAGGTTCCTTCGCGCACACATCCGGATCCTCGACGGAGGGTTCGAGCGCGGTGTCGTCGACGTCGAAGAGCTACGACGCCGCCATCGGGTACCGCTGGCACTGGTCCGGGCGCCAAGACTCGGGGTTCCTCGGCCTCATGGCGGGGTACGGCGTCGGCAGCGGTTCGGCGGTCGTTTCCAGCAACGGCACTTCGCAGTCTTTCGACCTCACGCTCAAAGCGCCGCGCGTGGTGGCCAACATCGGCAAGCGCTGGCAGTGGGACGGCGGGTTCAACATCACGTTCCGCATCGGCGCCGGCTGGGCCAAGTACACCGTCTCGACGTCCAGCACGGATCCGGACGCCCAGGAAGCCGTCAACGGGTTGCAGCACGTGCTGACGCTGATCCCGATCGCGCTCGATGGCGAGCTGTCGATCGGGTACTCGTTCTGAAATCGGGCCCGCTCGTCCTGCCTGCGACCAGTGCTGCAGGTGGGAGGTCGTGTTGTGCTGTGATGCGCGACGTCTGAACCATCGCGCGCGATTCGATTAGGTACTCGAGGAGGTGAGCGGCGGGGCCGTTCAGGCTGCGTGCACCAGGATCCAGCTTCCGCTCCCAAGGGTTCGGCGCTGATGCCGCCACGCTTGCGCCTACCGGCAACGGCTCCCGCCCGTGCCATTCGAGAGGTCGACCGAGCAGAACACGAACTGACCGCGCCTACCGGCAGTCCCTTCCGGCGTTGCCGCTCCAGCAGGGCGGCGGCGCGGCGTAACGCCGGTCGCTGACGGGGAACGGGCGCGCCGTCTGGCGCAGCTCGAGGTCGCGGTCGCAGTTCCACGTGTCGCCGTCGCAGGTGTCCGGCTCCACGTCGATGCCCAGCGCGACCAGACCGTCGCGATCGTTGTAACGCGCGCCAAGCACGACCGACGGGGAGCTCGCGTTCGCGCGCAGGAACGTCACCTCGCGGACGGACGAGCCCACGGCCTCGCCGAACTCGGTGCCCAGGCCCGGGCGGCGCGAAGGGGACGGCGCGTAGTCGCGGGCCGCGCCGCTGGCTGCCGCAGGAGCTTCGGCGCTGGCGACGGGCGGGGCGGACGGAGCCGGCGCGAGGTCGTCCACGCCACTCTTCTTGGCGCGGCCTTCGGCGCGGCCGGCCCCGTCGCGCGGGGAGGTGGGGGCTTCGGACCGGTAGCGGTCGTAGGGCAGCTCGAGGGGGCGGGGCGGAGGAGGAGGGGGGACGTAGCGTTCGGGGAAGACGGCGACGCCGATGACGCCGACCTCGCGCGCCGTGCCCGTGCGCGCGGCGTAGGAATCGGCCACCGACGAGAACCGGAACGCGGCGACCTGCGCGCGCGAGAGGCGCCAGCCGTCGATGTCGACCGACCCCCACGCGGGCACGATGTAGCCGCGCTTGCTCACGTCGGCGGAGCGGCCGTCCACGACGTCGCGCCCGTCGACGGACGCCACGGCCTCGATGCGGCGGCCCGTGTGGTTGAGGACGCGCAGCGTGTAGCGCTCGCCCAGGGCGCCCATGACGTAGCTCTCGCCGCCGTGGAAGAACGTCGGCGCGGGCACGCCGTCCACCAGCACCTGCAGCTCGTAGCCGCCCGCGACCGTCATCAGCGAGCCGCCCCGCGCACGCGGGGCTGAAACGGGCCGCGCTTCCGCGCAGGCTCCCGAGAACAGGATCAGTGAAAGGGCCAGTCCGATGCCGCGCGTCGTCTTCTTTCGGAAGGTCATGGGGTCCTCCTGATGCAGAGCTAGACGCGCGGGCGCATCATGGGATCTACGGCGGCATCTACCTTTCGGCGCGGTTTCGGGCTAATCAAGAAAGCCATGGGATTCAAGGACGTTGTCCATTCTCAGTCGGCGCGGATGCGGGTGGCGCGGGGCGTCGATGTGCTGGCCAATGCCGTCAAAGTGACCTTGGGACCGCGGGGGCGAAACGTCGTCCTCGGACGCGAGTGGGGGCCGCCGATGGTGACGAAGGACGGCGTCACCGTGGCCAACGAGATCGACCTTCACGACGTGTTCGCCAACATGGGCGCGCAGATGGTGAAGGAGGTCGCGTCGAAGACCGGCGACGACGCGGGCGACGGCACGACCACCGCGACCGTGCTCGCGCAGAAGATCCTCCACGAGGGCCTGAAGCTGGTCGCCGCGCGCCACAACCCGATCGCGCTCAAGCGCGGCATCGACGCCGCCGTCGAGGCGGTCGTCGCGCGCCTCGCCAAGCTGGCGAAGCCCCTGAAGACGCACGCCGAGATCTCGCAGGTGGGCACCATCAGCGCCAACGGCGACACGGCGATCGGGACCATGATCGCCGACGCGATGGAGAAGGTGGGCCGCGACGGCGTCATCCGCATCGAGCTGCACAACTCCGTCGAGACCGTGCTCGAGATCGTGGACGGCCTTCGCTTCGATCGCGCGTACATCTCGCCGCAGTTCGTGACCAACCAGGAGACGCTCGAGTGCGTGCTCGAGGACCCGCTGATCCTCGTCTACGAGGGGAAGATCACCTCGCTGCAGGAGTTCGTGCCGCTGCTCGAGCAGGTGATCCAGGCCAATCGGCCCTTCCTGGTCATCGCCGAGAAGGTCGAGGGCGACGCGCTGGCGGCGCTGGTCATCAACAAGGTGCGTGGCACGCTGGAGAGCTGCGCCGTCGAGCCGCCCGAGTACGGCAGCGTCCGCAAGGAGGCGCTGCAGGACGTGGCCGCCTTCGTGGGCGCCAAGCCCATCATGGAGAACATCGGCGTGCCGCTGACCGACGTGAAGCTGGCCGACCTCGGGCGCGCCAAGCGCGTCGTCGTCGACCTGGACGACACGACGATCTTCGGCGGCGGCGGCAGCGAGGAGCAGATCGAGGGTCGCATCACGCAGATCAAGAAGACGATCGCGGCGTCGAACTCCGAGTGGGACAAGGGCAAGCTCGAAGAGCGGCTCGCGAAGCTTTCGGGCGGCGTGGCCCTCGTCAAGATCGGCGGGCACACCGAGCTCGAGATGAACGAGAAGCGGCACCGCATCGAAGACGCGCTCGCGGCCACGCGCGCGGCCGTCGCCGAGGGCATCGTGCCGGGCGGCGGCGTGGCCTACGTGCGGTGCATCGACGCGCTGGACGCGCTGTCGTTCGATGATGCGCGCCAGTACGGCGTGGACATCGTGCGGCGCGCGCTGGAGGCGCCGCTGCGGCAGATCGCGCTGAACACGGGCGCGGACGCTTCGGTGGTCGTCAGCAAGGTGCGCGCCGGGAAGGGCGCCTTCGGCTACAACGCCGAGACCGACACGTTCGAGGACCTGGTGAAGGCGGGCGTGATCGATCCGACGAAGGTCGTGCGCTCGGCGCTGCAGAACGCGGCCTCCGTCGCCGGCCTGCTGCTCACGACCGAGGCCATGATGGCCGAGCCCGACAAGCCCGTGTTCACGCGCACGGCGTACCCGAACACGCCGCCGCGCGAGCTGCGCGGCAACGAGACCGACGACTTCGCGGAAGACGACGACCATTAGGCGAGGGGCGCGCCGAAGGCGCGAGGCGGTGGTGGCGGGGCGTGAAGGCCCCGAAGCGCGGGCGGGCAAGTCGCCCTCGTTCGGTCCAAAATGACGACCGACGAATGACATCGATGGCCGAAACGCAGGGCGCGACGCCGCCCGCCTGGCTGGGGCGGTCGCGCTGGCGCCTGCTCGCCGACGTGCTGGTGGGCGTGCGCGCCAACGTCGACAAGGCCGTGCAGCTCGGGGGGCTGGCGCTCGGCTACCTGCGGCCGTCGGTGGTGCGCCGGCGATTCGAGCGCCTGCGGCAGCTCGGGCACATCGACGTCGTGCCCACGTGGGCGCAGGCCGTGCTCGCGGGGCGCGACCAGATGATGTTGTCGGCCAGCGAGGAGACGAAGCTCTTCTACGCGAGCCAAGGGATCCCGTGGATCTTCCACAACGTGCGACGGTTTCTGTCCGGACCGGCGACGATGCTCGACCCGATCGGGCTCTTCTCACCGCGCGACGCGATCGTCGAGCACATCCTGCAGACCTTCCACCGCCACCCGGTGTACGACCTCGTCCTGCTGCGCGCGCACGAGGGCGGCGTCGAGGCGCTGGCGAAGGCCGCGGCCGAGGTGAACGCCGGCACCCACCCGCACACGCGCGCGCTGCGCTCGCTCGTCGAGGACGGCTCGTACCACGAGCGCCTGCCCGGCGAGATCGCGGCGTTCGAGGCCGATCCGCTCACGCCGGCGCGCCCCATCCCCGCGGGGCTCGTCCCGGACGAGCACATGATGCTGGGCATGGATCAGTTCAAGGACATGCGCGGCTTCGCGCGCTACGCGTCGCGCCTGGACGCCAGCGTGCCGCAGGCGCTGCTCGCGTGGATGGCGGCGGGCTTCGACGAGGTGCTCGGGGCGCTGCTGGGCGTGAAGCTCGGCCCCACGCGCATCCGCGTCGAGGCGTGCGATCCGGAAGTGATCGCGCGCCACCCTGCGGGCGTCACGGCGCCGCAGGGGTAAAAGCGGCTGTCGATCGATAGGAGAGCGTGATCAGCGGCAGCGTCGCGCCGTCCGAGCCGAGCACGCGCAGGAGGGAGAGGTCCAGCCCCCAGCTCGTGCCCGAGAGGCGCAAGCCGCCCGCGGCGATCCCGCCATTGATCTGACCTGCGTCCTTGCCCAGCGGCACCAGCGTATCCAGCTCGGCCAGGAAGGACACCGTGCGGCTCACGCGGAAGATGCCGCCCGCGCTGTTGGCCATGAGCAGGATGCCCGCGAGCGTGATGTCGCTGCCCAGCGACACGCTGCTGCCGCACGTGCGCTCGAGGCACAGCTGCACGACGCCGCCCACGCGCCCCACGCCGAGGACGCCGATCTCCTTCGCGGCGAGGCCGCTCGTGGATCCGAGGGCGGCGACGCGCACGAGCCCGCCGCGGTGGAGCATCGTCTTCAGCGTGAGGTCGAGGAACACGACGCGCTCCTCGCCGAGGGGCGGCAGGCCCGTCAGGGACAGCTGCGTGTCGTCGGTGATCGCGTAGCCGATCTGCAGGAGCGCGACTTCATAGTCCGAGAAATAGAACGTGCCCTTCGGGTGCGTGTACGCGGTGGGCGCGAGCACGCCGCGATCGGCCTGAGGATCCTCGGCGGGGACGCGCGTGCTGCCGGGCGGCGGCGTCGGCGCGGCCGTCACGATGACGGGGGCGCGAGCGGCGGGGGGCGGCGGTTGCGAATAGCCGGGCGGCGGCGGGTACCAGCTCGGCCACGGCGCGTACGGGTACGGGTACGCGTTGGGGTAGGGCGCGGCGTAGGTCGGAGGCGCGATGGGGCGCGCGGGTGCAGGTGCCGCGGGCGGCGGAGCGGGAGCTGCCGCGGGCGGCGGAGCGGAAGCTGCCGCGGGCGGCGGCGGAGTGGGCGCGGCGTCAGGCGACGCCGTAGTTTGCGTGACGGACGGCTCCGCCTCGGCCGGCGGCGGCTGCGGCGTTTGGCCGCGCGCGACGCCGGCCGTCAGCGCCGAAACGGCGACCGCCGCGAGCAGCGGGTGCGAACGGCGCGTCCGGCGCATCGGTCGCATCATAGTCCGGGCGCCGCGACCGGTGTTACCCTGTCCGGGCCGGGCGTGCACAGGCCCATGGACACGGCGGGGCGCGAAATGATGAAACCCTCTACGGAGAAGAGCTGCCTTTCCGTTCCGCGGCGTTGCCGTGTCCAACCAGCCATGCGGTCTTGGGGCCTGCTGTGGCGGCTCGCCGGGGTGTGCCTCGTGTTCGCCGCGTGTGGGCGCACGGAGCTGAACCTCGGGCCCCCCGCCCGGTTGCCCGTCGTCGACGCGGCGCCGGGCGAGGCGGTGCTCGACGCGGCTGCCGATCCGGCCGAAGCGTCAATCGACGCCTCCGTCGAAGCGCCGATCGACGCCTCAGTCGAAGCGCCGATCGACGCCGCGCCCGATCGCGCGCCGGATGCGCCCTTCGAGGTCGCGCCGCCGCCTCCTCCGCCGCCGCCCGTCGACGCGGGGCCGATCTGCCAGCCGAAGCCAGAGACTTGCAACGGCGTCGACGACGACTGCAACGGCAAGGTCGACGACGGGCTGCCGCCCATCCCGTGCCCGAACGGGGGCGAGCGCTACTGCGTCTCGGGCGCGTACTCGGCGTGCCCGCGCCGCTGCGAGGTGTGCGTGCCCGGCAGCGAGCGCGAGTGCTTCACGACCTTCTGCACGTTCTGGGGCACGCAGTCGTGCACCTCGGACGGGCGCTCGTTCGGCCCGTGCAAAGAGTCGAAGGTCCCGGCCGAGTGCAAGAGCGTCGCGGACGCATCGAAGCGTTCGGCGGAGCTGGAGAAGTGCTGCCTCGCGCAGGGTCTCTGCTGCCTCGACGAGTTCGACCTCGACGGCGACGGCGATCGCACGGACATGGTGGGCCGGTGCGACTCCGTCACGTGCGGACCGTGACGGGGCGCCGGACCGCCTGGACGCCGCTCGCGAGCGCGCTCGTGTCCGTGCTCGCGTTCCCGGCGCCCGCACGCGCCACCGACTGCGCGCGCCCCGACCTGCTCGACGCCGTGCCGCCGGACGGCGCCAAGGTGCCGCAGAACGCTTCGCTGTTCGCGCACTACGAACCATCCGCCGACTACGGCAACGAGGACGTCGTGCTCACGCCCGCCGGTGGCACGCCCGAGGTGGTGAAGGTCACCTGGGACGGCACGCAGGGCTTGCTCGCCTTCGCGCCCGAGTCGCCGTTGCCGGCCGGGAGCTACACGATTGAATGGCCTGCGCTGCGCGGCCTCAACACGTCCGCGCTGGGGAAGGGCGCCATCGTGCACTTCACCGTGGGCGACGTCGACGACCTCGCGCCGCCTGACTTCGCGGGGCTCACGGGCGTGGCGTGGGATCTCGAGCGGGAAACGAACGATTGCACGGACTCGCTCGAGAACCGGATGGTGTTCAGGCTCTCGCTCGCGCCGGCCGGCGACGACGGAGGACGCGCGGGGCTGACGCTGGTCGTCTTCCAGACGGCGGGCTCGGGCTCCACGCTGGACGGCGGCTCCGTGCCCGTGCTCTCGACGGCGATGCCGGCCGCGGGGGACACCGTCGTCGTGAAGCTGCCCGTGTCCGACGCGACGGGGCACGTGTGCTTCGCCGCGATCGCGCGCGATCTCACGGGCAAGATCTCCAGCAGCGGCGCCACCACCGTGTGCGCCGAGACGACGGCGCCGCCGTTCTTTCGCGGCTGCGCGACGGCGCCGCCCGGCGGGCGTGGTGGTTTCGCGCTGGCCTTCGTGTTGGCGGCGCTCGCGTGGGCCGCGCGGAGGCGCGCGCGAGCGAGGTGAGGCGGCGCCCTGTCTCGGCTCGTCTCCTCATGACGGTCGCCGGCGTCTTCGTGGCGTCGGCGCTCGCGTGCCGGCGCGCGCCCGTGGCCGTGGCGGTGCGCCGGATCGAGGCGCCGATCCCCACGCCCGCGCGGGACACGTCGCCGAGCTGCGCCGACGTGGGCGCGTGGCGCGCCTGCTGGACCGGCCCGCGCGTCGCCGAGCTCGTTCCGCGGACCGTGCCGGCGGTTCCCGCGGCGTCACCGATGGGGTGGCGCTGCGCGTGGCCGGGCGCCGCGCGCCTGTGCGTAGACCGGCGCGCCGACGTTCCCCTGTTCACGTGCGCGGGCGATCGCTGCACGCAG
>DASZUD010000309.1:0-25385 GCA_035548155.1 Polyangia bacterium | reverse complement strand
GCCCGGGCCACAGCGCGAACGCCGTCAGCGGGAAGAACACGACGAACTCGATGCAGAGATCGAGGAGCCCGGGCCTCGAGAGCATCTCGAGCCCCCGGGGCGCGTCGGGCAGCACCCGCCACGGCGACATGAAGCGCGCGTCCGAGATCGGCCACAAGAGCGGGAGGCCGCGGCCGCCCTCGCCACAAGCGTCGAGGACGCCGTGGCTCGCGAGCGCGAGCGTCGCCGCGATCGCCGTGCGCACGAACGGCCAGCCGAAGCGACGAACGATCAGCGCGGTCGCGATGCCGACGACGATCGCCGTGACGAACGAGTGAGAGGCGCCGCGGTGCCCGAAGGGGCCGTTGTCGCAGAGGCCGCACGCCACGCCGAAGACGTCCATGTCGGGCAGCTCCGCGAGCATCGCGAAGAAGAGCAGCGTCCCCGCCGACGCCCGCTCGCCCGACTGCTGATCCCGCGTGGCGTCTCCGCCGCCGTGAAGGCGCCCCGCGAGCAAACCCACCGCGAGGTGCCCATAGCTGGCCATGACTCCAATGTGACCAGCCTCGCGGTGTCGCGCCAGTGGTTGAAAGACGGCGCGACGCGTTTCGGCGCCGCGTCGCCCCCTCTCCACCACAGCGGGCGCGCGTCAGAGCTTGATGGGCCCGCCCGGATCGTCGCGGGCGAGCTTCTCTCGGATCTTTGCCGCGTCGCTCGGCGGCGCCGGTACGACGCGCCCCGACATCCGGATCCACGATCCCTCGCGCGCGTCAGCCGGCAGGAGGCGCGCAGGCACGGTGAACGCCTCCTCGTCGAGCACGAGGCGCGCGCGACCGTCTTCGATCGTGTCTACGTACAGCAGCGTCTCGTTCGGCTTGCTCATCGCAGCTCTGC
Organism: Polyangia bacterium; assembly: GCA_035548155.1. GTDB lineage: Bacteria > Myxococcota_A > Polyangia > Fen-1088 > Fen-1088 > DASZFV01. Next base: position 24,512 of record DASZUD010000309.1, on the reverse strand, counting down.
CTCCCGCGCCGTGGCGAGCGACGGCGCGCGCGCCGGTGGCGCCGTGATCGTGCGCCCGTCGCTCTCGATGGTCACCGTGCCGTCGACGTCCGTCCGCAGCACCCGCGCGCCGTGGGCCTCGAGTCGCCGCAGCGTGCTCGGCGCCGGGTGATGGTAGTCGTTGCGTGCGCCCACCGACACCACCGCGATCTCCGGCTTCACGGCGTCGAGGAGCTCGGCCGACGTCGAGTACCTGCTGCCGTGGTGCGCGACCTTCAAGACGCGCGCGCGGACGTCGGCGTGTCGTTCGTGGAGCAGCCATCGCTCGGTGACCCGCTCGGCGTCGCCCGTGAAGAGGAAGCGCACGCTGCCGTAGTCGAGGCGTGCGACCACGGAGTTCGCGTTGACGTCCGAGCGCGAGCCGACGATCTCCGGCTCGGGCGGTCCCAGCAGCGTCAACGTCGCGCCGCCGCCGAGATCGATCGTGCGGCCCGGCGTGGCCGTGCGAATCGGGACGTGCGCCCGCTCGAGCGCGTGCATCAGGTGCTCGCGCTCCCGGCCGGGGTGAGGCGTCGGGGCGTCCATGAAAATGCGCGCGCCGACGCTCTCCACGACCGCGGGCAGGCCGCCCAGGTGATCGACGTGGCGATGGGTCAGCAGGATCAGGTCGAGCGGCCCCGTGCGCCGCGCGCGCAGGAAGGCCACCAGCCGCGGGCCCGCTTCGTGCGGGCCACCGTCGATGAGGACGGTCTTCCCCGTCGGGGACGTGATCAGCGCGGCGTCGCCCTGGCCCACGTCGATGAAGTCGACGCGCACGCGCGCGAGGTCCTTCGCCAGCGCCCGCGGCGCACATTGGATCGCTGCGCACGCCGCCCACGTGCAGAGCGCGAGGACCGCGCGCCGGAGCACCCTCATGGCCCGAGGCTAAGGTCACCGGGGCCGCGGCCGCCAGAAATGACGTCAGAACGAGCAGCGTGATTCCGGGCGTGGTTCGGTGCGGCATGGCCCCGTATCGGCCGGCCCCGGGCCGCGGTGTGCGGGCACGTGCCGGGCACGTGCCGGGGCCGAGCGGCCGGGGCTCGCTGCTAACCCATTGAAATCACGAGGCACAGGGCCGGCACGCCCGGTGCTCAGGTGAGGGCTCGAGAAACGGACGGCCCCTCTGGGCCTCGAGAAAAGGACCCTCCCATGAAGACGGAAACCAAGACCAAGATGATTTCGGCGGCGTTGTTCTCGCTCCTCCTCGGCGCCTGCGGCGGCGATCCGGGCGTGGGCGGCGGAGCTTCCGGCGCCGCGGGCACGGCCACCACGGGCGCCGCGGGGACCGCGGGCACCACGGGCGCGGCTGGCACCACCGGAGCCGCCGGCACGGCCTCGTCGACGGGCACGGCCGGCGCGGGGGGCACGACGGCCCCGAAGCCGCCCGCGATGACGGTCGAGGAGACGCTCGATCGCCTCGGCGTCGATCGCAACGTGGGCGACCGCACGGACGCCGACGGCAAGCCGCTGCCGGCGACATTCAGCCCCATCGCCAACCAGGCGGTCTTCAAGAAGGTCAGCGAGGTGTTCACGCTGGGCGTGCCGCTCGCATCGGCGGCGGGCAGCGCGGTGGCCCGCTCGGGCAAGGCGACGTTCGTGCAGCTCGATGAGGCGGCCAGCCCCGATCTCATGGCGAAGGTCACCCCCGAGCCGGTCTGGGCGGCCGCCGCCGGGAGCTCGCCCAGCGTGCGGCGCGCCGCCGCCGTCGGGGACTTCGACGGCGACGGCCGCGAGGAGACGGCGGTCGTGTGGGTGAACACGGCCGACGCCGCCCACAACAAGGAGCTCTCGCTGACGATCATCGAGGACAGCCTCGCGGCGACGCCGTTCGCCGCGACGACCAACGTGGTGACGCTCCAGGGCGACGTGCAGAGCCTCGCGCTCGCGACGGGCGACTTCGACGGCGACAACCAGGTGGACGTCGCCATCGGCGTCGTGACCTCGACGCAGGGCAAGGTGCTGTTCGCGCGCAACGACAAGGGCGCGTTCACGGTCGACGCGGCGGGCACGAAGACGCTGGCGCCCACGGTGGCGAACGGGACGGGGATGTCGCTCTCGTTGCGCGCGGCGCGCCTCGACACCGACGCGGGCGCCGAGCTGGTCGCCGTCGTCAACGAGCCGTTCAAGCTGAACGGCAACGACGCGGGCGCCGCCCGCTGGATCGCGTACGACGACGCGAAGGCCGGGTACGCGCAGCTCTCGACGGGCGGCGTGTCGGCGGGGCCGGGGCTGCCGGCGGCCGTCGAGGCCGAGGCCGCCGTCGGAGACATCGACGGCGACGGCCTCGACGAGATCGTCCTCGGCGGCCTCGCCTCCTACCACCAGGACTGCGCGCCCTATGACAACGTCGCCGTCGCCTTCGACGACGCCGCGCACGGCTTCGCGACGCTCGGCGGGACCACCTGGACCGAGATCTGGAACGACTGTGACGACGCGTCGCCCTTCCGGATCCGGTGGGCGCCCGTGCGCACGCTGAACGTGGACCTCGACGACGAGCAGGAGATCCTCGTCGGCAACCGCATCTTCGACGACTGGAAGAGCTCGCAGACTTTCAAGCCGCTGCGCGCGCTGCCGCAGAGCGCCTTCGTGCAAAAGCACGACGCCGGCTTCATCGACCGCTCGACGGCGGCCGTCGCGACGGGCGACTTCACGGGCGACGGCGTCGACGACGTCATGGTGTACTCGCAGGATCGCGCCGCGCTGACGGTGTTCGAGAACAAGACGCCGGGCGTCGCGGCGCCCGCGGGCTCGCTCCCCAGCCTGGCCCCGACGAAGTCGACGCCCGTCGTGTGGAAGAGCTCGAGCGACCCGCAGAACGCCGTGCTCTTGCCCGTGAACGTCGACAACGACAGCATGTCGCTGCGCCGCGCCAGCCTCGAGCACAAGCTGGTCTTCACGCAGCCCATCGTCATCGCGGCGCTCGCGGCGGCGCCTTGCCAGGACGGCATCGGCCAGAACACCGACGCGTGCGTCACGACCTACGGCACGGCCACCTCCTCGACGATTGGAAAGGAGCAGGTGCTCTCGGTGTCCGCAGGCATCAGCGTCGGCATCAAGGTCACGGGCGGCGAGATCACGCAGAGCGAGGCCAGCGTCAAGGCCACGGTGAAGACGACGGCGTCGAGGTCGACGGGCAGCTCGTCCACCATCTCGCGCTCGGTGACGTTCACCTCGGGGCCCATGGAAGACTCCGTCGTGTTCTCGACCGTGCCGTACGATCAGTACGAGTACACGGTGCTCACGCACCCGGACGCGAAGATGGTGGGCGCGACGATCACGGTGTCGGTGCCGCGCGCGCCCATCGTGCTCATCGCCGAGCGGGGCTTCTACAACGACGCCATCCCGGTGGACGGGCTCAAGATCGACGAGAAGGTGTTCCGCCACACGCCGGGTGACATCGCGACGTACCCGACGCAGACCGACGTCGTCAAGATGCAGACGCAGAACGCGAGCGTGCTCACGAACGGGCCGTTCTCGGTGGGGCAGACGGGCTCGACGTCGTTCCAGCTCGACGTCGGCAGCGAGTACAGCTCGGGCCAGAAGCTGGCGCTCGACTACGAGATCGAGGCCGAGGCCACCGTGGCCACGGTCATCGGCGGCTTCTCGGTGGGCGCGGGCGTCGAGAGCTCGCTGACGGTGACGAGCGGGCGGTCGACCAGCTACAGCGGCACCGTGGGCAGCATCTCGGACCGCGTGGCGTTCGCGAACAACCTGTACAGCTATGGCATCTTCACCTACGTGCAGAAGGACGCGGGCACGGGGCAGCAGTTCGAGGTCGTGAACTTCTGGGTCCAGAAGTAGGCGCACAGGGTCCCGTTTCTCAGGGCGCCCCGTCGAGCTTCGGCTCGGCGGGGCTTTCGCTTTTCCGGGACGGGCCTGGTCTGCGATAGTGGGGCCGTGGCCGGAGAGGAGACGATCGACGACGTGACGGCCTCGGCCCGCGCGCGAGACCGGCCGGTGCCAGGGGTCGTCGTCGTGTTCGCGGCCGGCGCGCCCGCGGCGCGCGCGATGCCGCTCGCCGACGGCGCCCTCGAGCTGGGGCGTGGCGCGGGGCTCGACGACGAGCGCGCCTCGCGGCGACACGCGCGTGCGTTCGTCGATGGCGGCCGGTGGCGCGTCGCGGATCTCGAGCGCCGCAACGGAACGTTTCTCGACGGCGCGCCCGTGACGGGGACGGTGGACGCCCGCGCGGGCGCCGTGATCCGCATCGGCCGCACGCTCGCGCTCTTGTGCGATGACGTGCGGCCCTTCGCGGCGGGCATGGCGGCGCGGGGAGGGAACGCCCCCGTGGTCGGACCCACGCTGCGTCGCGCCTGGGACGAGATCGCGCGCGCGGCCGTCGCGGGCGACACGCTGCTCGTCACGGGCGAGACGGGCACGGGCAAGGAGCTCGCGGCGCGCGCGTTTCACGACGCGGGCCCGAACGCGCGCGGCCCATTCGTGGCGGTGAACTGCGCCGCCATCCCCGAGGGCGTCGCGGAGCGGCTGCTGTTCGGCGCGAAGAAGGGCGCGTTCTCGGGCGCGACGGCCGACGCCGAGGGCTACTTCCGCGCGGCCGATCGCGGCACCTTGTTCCTCGACGAGCTCGGCGAGCTGGATCCGGCCGTGCAGGGAAAGCTCCTGCGCGTGCTGGAGACACGCGAGGTGATGCCGCTCGGCGCGGCGCAAGGCACGCGCGTGGACGTGCGCGTCGTCGCCGCGACGACGGCCGACGTGCGCGCCGCCGTGGCGGACGGGTCGTTCAGGCGCGATCTGTACTTCCGCGTCGGCAAGCCCGAGGTGCAGCTGCCGCCGCTGCGCGCGCGTCGCGAGGAGATCCCGTGGCTGATCGCGCGCGGGCTCGGCGCCGTCGACGCGGCGGTGACGGCGGACGGCCTCTTCGTCGAAGCGTGCGCGCTGCGGCCGTGGCCGGGCAACGTGCGCGAGCTCCTGGGCGCCGTCCGGCGCGCCGCCCACGCCGCCCGCCTCGACAGGCGCACGACCGTCGAGCTGCGCGATCTGGAGGCGAGCGCGGGCGTCGAGCTCGGCGGACAGGCCCGCGCCGGCGAGGAAGAGGCGCCGCGCCGCGAACCGACGCGCGCCGAGGTCGAGTCGGCGCTGCGCGACGAGCGCGGCAACGTCACGGGCGCCGCCAAGCGTCTCGGCCTGCACCGCAACCAGCTGCGGCGCTGGCTCACGAAGAACCCGGCGATCGATCCGCGCGTGTTCGAAGAAGCCGACTGACGCTACTGCGCGTACGGATCGAGCGCTCCGTCCTCGAGCGGCTTGCTCTTGCCGGCCGGCTTCTCGACGGCGCGGATCTCCGAGGGGGACGGCGGCGCCTCCCTCGGCGGCGGCGTGCTCCCTGCGGCGGCGCGCCGGCTCGCGTGCCGCGGGGTCTCTTTCGGGAGCGGCGCGCTGGGCGCGACGGGCCGGAGCTCGACGGCGCGCGTCCCGTCACCGGCCGCGCTCAGCGTGACGGTCTCGTCCTCGAACCCGGCGCGCTTGACGATGAAGCGGGCCTCACCGTCGGTGCGCGGGAACGTCTTCGCGAACGGCGTCGCGCCGAGGCGGATGCCGTCGGCGGCGCGGTACACGTCGGCGCCGGGCGGCGTCGACGTGATGCCCAGCGTGACCTCTGGCGGCGCGTGCGGAGCGCCGGGAGGCGCCGCGGGGGAGGGGGCGGAGACCGGCGGAGGGGGACGGACCCCGGCCTGGCGCCACGCGAACAGCCCGCCCGCTGCGGCCGCCAGAGCGAGTCCGCCGAGCACGGGCGCGCGCCACGCCGGCCGCGCGGGCGGCTGCGACATCGATTGTCCGACGGCGGTGCCCAGCGTCGTCGGCTGCCGCGGCCGGTCGTCGACGGTGGGCGCCAGGGTCGCGGCGTCGGCCTTCGCCGCCTCGGGCCTCTTCACGAGGCCGAGACGCGCCGGCAGCTTGCCCGCGCTCGCCGCCTCGAGCGCCTCGACGACCTCCGCCATCGTTGCGTAGCGATCCTCGGGCCTTTTCGCGAGCAGGCGCAAGACGACGTCTTCCACCGCCTGCGGCAGGTCGGGGACGATCGTGCGCGGCGGCGGCGGCGGCGCGGTGAGGTGCGCCGCGATGAGCTCGCCCGTCCCCTCGGCCACGAACGGCGGATGCCCGCACACGAGCGCGTAGATCACGCAGCCGAGCGCGTAGATGTCGGCGCGCGCGTCGACCTTGCCGGCCCCGCGGCACTGCTCGGGCGCCATGTACGCGGGCGTGCCCAGGATGCGGCCGCTCTTCGTCTCGACGCCGGGCAGCGTGTCCGACTCGCGATCGAGCAGCTTGGCGATGCCGAAGTCGAGGATCTTGGCGCGCTCGCCGCCGAGCACGTCGGGATCGGGCACCATCATGACGTTGTCCGGCTTGAGGTCGCGGTGGACGATTCCTTGTTTGTGCGCCGCGCCCAGCGCGCCGGCGACCTGACGCCCGATCGTCAGCACCTCGGCGACGGGAAGACGGCCCACGCGGCGGCGGCGATCGCCCAGGCTCTCGCCGTCGAGGTGCTCCATGATGATGTACGCGCAGCCGTCGTCGGCGTAGCCGAAGTCGAAGACGCTGACGATGCCGGGGTGGTTGATCGTCGTGGCCGCGCGCGCCTCGTTGAAGAAGCGCGCGACGACGTCCTTGTTGTGAGACAGCTCCTCGAGCAGCACCTTCACGGCGGCTTTGCGGCCGAGCGCGACGTGGACGGCGCGGTAGACGGCGCCCATGCCGCCTTCGCCGAGGAGCTCGGTGACGCGGTAGCTGCCGACGGTGCGGCCAATCACGGCCGGCAGCATATCATCGACGGGGTTGCCCGCGGCACGGGCCCGGCACGTGCCCGGCCTGCGCCGCGGCGCGCGCGTGAGTGGTGCGCGAACCGCGCGGCCGTCGCCGTGGCACGCCCCTTGCGAATCACTGCTGATATGATGCCGCCGCCCATGCGCCCCGCGCGCCTCGCTTGTTTGTTGCTCGCCGCACTCGTCTTCGCGGCGGCGCCCGCGCGGGCTGACAAACGGGACGACGCCAAGAAGCACTTCCAGGCGGGCAAGAAGCACCACGACACAGGCGAGTGGGACGCCGCGCTCGAGGAGTACCTCGCGGCCTATCAGCTGGATCCGAACCCGGCCTTTCTGTTCAACATCGGGCAGGTCTACCGGCTCAAGGGTGACCGGACCAAGGCGCTCGATTACTACCAGCGCTACCTCGAGGCGGCGCCGAACGCGAAGGGCAGCGCGGAGGCGCGCGCGTACGCCGAGAAGCTCAAGGCGGAGCTCGACGCCGAGGCCGCCGCGGCGCGCGCGCAGCAGGAGGCAGAGGCGCGCCGCGCCGCCGAGGCGCAGCGGGCCGAGCGCGCCACCGAAGAGGCGCGACAGCAGCAGCTCGAGGCGGAGCGGCGCGCGGCCGAGGCGGCGCGCGTCGCGGCCGCGGAGCAGCGCCAGCGCGCGGAGCGCCGGTTGCGCGTCGCGGGCATCTCGGCGGCGGCGGCGGGCGCCGTCGGGATCGCGCTGGGCGTGAAGTTCGGTTTGGACGCGCGCGATCGCGAGCGGCAGGTGAGCGATCCGGGCCTCAAGACCTGGACGACCTCGCTCGACCAGGCGGTCGATGACGGCAAGAGCAAGAACCTCGCGATGGAGATCTCGGTCGGCGTCGGCGCCGCGCTGCTCGTCGCGGGCGGCGCGCTGTTGGTCCTCGGTTGGCCGCGGCGCGAGGCGACCGTCACGCCGACCGTCGGGTCGAACGGCGCGGGCGGCGCCGTTGGGTGGGACTTCTGAGATGCGTCGCTTCGCTGCGTTCTGTGCTTCGTGCCTCGCCTTCGGGATGGTGCTCGCCGGCTGCTTCTCGCCTCACTACGGCGAGGGGCTCTATTGCAGCGATCGGAACACGTGCCCGCCCGGCTTCGGCTGCAACCCGCAGCACATCTGCGAGCGGAACTTCGTCCCGGACTCGGGGATGACGAAGGACGGCGGCGGAGACGCGCCGTCGGACGCCCCGTTTACGGATGCGCCGTCGGGCGACGCCGTCGACGCGCCGGGCGCCGACACCTCGTCGAACGACGCAGCGGCCGACGTGCCCGCCGGCGACGCGACGGACGCGCCGAGCGCCGATGCCGTCGACGGTGGCGCGACCGACGCCGCCGAGGTGGGCGTCGAGGCCGGAGTGGACGCAGTCGTCGACGCGGGCACGGACGCGTCTTCGATCATCCCCGGCCTCATCGGGCACTGGGCGCTGGGCGACGAGCACGCGAACGGGCGCTCGGTCCCCGATCTCGCGACGGCCGACGGCGCGCAGAACGGCGCGATCTACGACAACGGCGGTTACCTCCAGACCGTCGACGATCGGGACGGCAACCCCAACCAGGCGCTCTTCTTCTCGGCCGACGACTACGTGAGCGACACGTACACGTACATCCACGTGCCGGGCATGACGTCGCTGCCGTCCCCCGTGACGCTGACCGCCTGGATCGCCCAGCAGCCCGGGAACCAGCTGGGCGTCGTCGCCGGCATCAACCGCGGCCCGCAGCTGTACCAGGACGAGTACCACATCACCTTGCGCATGCCGACCGCCACGTCGCAGTACGGGGCCGTGAAGGGCCCGACGCTCACGGACGGCAAGTGGCTCTTCGTCGCGGGCGTCGTCTCACCCAGCGGGCCCTCGAGCTGGAACCTCGACCTCTATGTCGACGGCGTGCTCTACGCCTCGACCACCGTCGCCAACGCGGGGGTTCAGCCCTCGGGCGAGTTCATGATCGGCGGCCTCTACGGCTGCAGCGGTCCCGGCTGCAACGACGGCTTCAAGGGCGACATCGACGACGTCCGCGTCTACGACCGCGCGCTCACGGGCGCCGAGGTGATGACGCTCTACAAGACGCCGACGAACTAGGCGCGCGAGAACGCGATCGCGTAGACGAGCTGCGTCTCCGCGCCGATGTTCCATGTCCACGGACCGAGGAGACGAGCGTCCTCGACGAGCCGGCCCATGCCGCCGAGGCGCGCCAGGAGGCCCGCGGGCGACGGATCGAGCTGCCCGCCGCTCGCTTCGTGGCGCTCGACGAACGCTGCCGAATCCTCGGGCGCGCCGCCCACATCGCGCAGCGCAGGGGCCGTGCGCGAAGAGAGGACGTCGAAGACGAGAATGCCCGTGCCGCCGGGCTTCGTCGCGCCCACGATCGTCGCCAGGTGAACGGCCGCCACGGCGGCGTGCAGGTTCGTCCAGTCGGACGCGGGCAAGATCCACGCGCGGTGATACGGCACGGCCAGCTGGCTGAGCGCGCACGTCGAGACGACGACGTCGAAGGGCCGCCCGAGCGCGCGCAGGACGCGCCCTATCGCCGGCTGCGCCGCCGCGCCGAGCTCGGCCGCCGCCGGGAACGCGTCGCCCCACTCGTCGATTCGATCGCCGAAGCCGGACAGATCGATCTCGGGATGCAGCACCAACTTCTCGCGGATGGACGCAGGCGCGCCACCGCGGCAGCGTTCGAGCGCTTCCCCGTCGATGTCGACGAGGTGAAGGGACGCGAAGCGCGCCGCGAGCGCCGGCAGGTCGAGGTCCGAGCCGTTGCCGGCGCCCAGCACGGCGAGCTCGCCTCCCTTCGCGACGGCGAGGATCAGCTCGGTGACGCGGGCGCGGTGACCGGCGTACCACTCGCGGTTGTTCGCGACGTTGCTGTTGACGCGCGCCTGGTAGGCCGCGGCCCGTGCGGCGGTCTCAGCGGGCGCTTCGGCGTGCTCCGCCGCCTGATGCGCCTTCAGGCACGCGAGCGAGCAGGCCAGGAACGGAACCGCTCCACGCTCGCCGCTGCACAGATCGCAAACGCGACGCGGCGGTTGATGCCCGCAAGTAGCGCCGTGCACCTCCGCACCCCGAGCGCCGCGCGGCTTCGCCGCGCGAAGCGAGCGGGCTGGCCCGGGGGGCGGGAGCCCCCCGGCAGATCGACCCTCAGGCTTTGATTTCCGAGAGCGGGCCGTGGCAGAAGTCCTTGCGGCCGAACGACGTCGACGGCGCCTTGCCCGGGTCCGTGGCGACCTCGAAGCTGTTGAGGATCGTGACGAGCAGGTCGCTGTTCGAGACGTCGCGCACGCCCGAGGGCGGCGCCTTCTGGTCGTTGACGGGGTCGGCCGTGAAGATGCTGTTGAAGCGAATCGCGCGGCCCTGCCGGAAGTAGCCGCCGTTGCTGCCGGCCAGCGTGAACGGCATGTTGTCGCTGTGGTGCGAGGCACCGTCGGAGAGGCAGTTCGTCCACCACAGCAGCGAGTTGTCGAGCATCGTGCCCTGGCCGCCCGACTCGGGGATGCTCAGGAACTTGTCGATCATGTAGTTGAACTGCGTCGCGTACCACTGGTCGACCTTCACGAGGTCGGGATTGCGCTCGTGCGACATGCCGTGGTGGCCCTTGGCGATGTTGAGCCAGGGGAACGTCATGTCGTTCTCGCTGTTGGCCCAGAAGAACGTCACGATGTTCGTCAGGCCGCACGCGACGGCTTGAATCATGATGTCCATGTTCATCTGGCCGACCGTCGGGAAGTTGGCGAGGGTCATCGCCCACTTGTGCGTCGCCGTGTCGTTGGTCGGGTCCACGCCCGCCAGCGCCGTCGGCGCGACGACGTTGGAGCAGTCGACCTTGAACACCGTCGTGAGCTGCTTTTCGATCGTGCGGATCGAGTCGGCGTGCTGCTGCAGCAGCGTCTGGTCGCCCTTGCTGAGCTTGGGCTGAACGCGCGTGAAGTCGGCGAGCGCGTTGTCGAGGACGCTCTTGTCCATGTCCGCGCGCAGCGTGTCGCCGCTGCCGCCCGGCATGCCGCTGCCGAACACGTTGCGGAACAGCACGAACGGGTTCGTCACGGGCGCGCGGGGCATCGCCGGACCGTCGTAGCTGATGCGCTTGTCGACGTAGCGGTCGGTCAGGTCCTCGTTGGTCTGGACGCCGATCTCCAGCGACGGGAACTTCACCTTGCCGGCGAACTTCTTCGCCAGCACCTGATCCAGCGAGATACCGTTGCCGAGACCGGCGTTGCCGACGCTGTTGTTTCCGCCCACGAGGATCTCGCCCGTGAGCAGGTTGCCGAGGCCCTTCTGGTGGCCGCCGGGGTGGTTGATGCCGTCGTAGCTCGCGCCCGCGGCCTTCGCGGCCGCGACCGCGGCGGCCGAGCCGTCCTGGTACTGGCCGCGCGCGCCCACGTTCGAGATGCGGTCGAGGACGAGCACGTGCTTCGCGTTCTTGGCGAGCGGGCTCAGGATGAGGTTCGGCCCGGACATCAGCGTGCCGTCGCTGATGTCGAGGTCCGCGCCCGCCTGCGGGAGGCGCCAGTTGCCGTACAGCATGCCGTTCGGCGAGTACATGACGATGAGGCGCTTCTTCGGGACCGTCTGCGCGTCGGCCTTGTGGTACATGCTCTCGAGGCCGTAGATGAACGGAACGGCCGCGGCGGACACGCCGATGTCGCGGAGGAAGCGGCGGCGGGAGATCTTGTTGGGCTTCGACATGATGGTTCCGTCCTTCACTGCACGTTGAGGCGGTTGAGGAAGGCTTCCGACTGGGTGAGCTGCGTCAGCAGCGCCTTGAGGCTCCGCCCCGAGCCGTTGAACGTGTCCGTCAGGGCCTTGAGCGACATGGCGTCGCCGCTGGCCTCGTGCCGGTGAACGGCGTAGCGGTAGACCTGCTTCACCATGCACGAAGAGACCGCCGAGTCGTCGGCGCCGAGGCGCGTCGCGAACTGGACCGCGTCGGTGGTCGCGAGGTCGAGCATCGGGTCGTTCGTGCCCACGAGCGTGGTGGCCGAGTTCACGGGTTGGCCGTTGCTGTCCGTATTCACGTAGTACCCCATCGCGTCGTAGTGCTCGAAGAGGAAGCCGAGCGGGTTGATGCGCATGTGGCAAGGCTGGCAGGACGTCGGGTCGGCCGTCATCGTCTCGAAGTCCTGGCGCAGGCTCTGTCCCGGCGACGGCGGCACGAACGGCGGCACGTTGTTCGGCGGGCTGGGCAGCGGCTGGCAGAGCAGCTTGTCCCAGAAGAAGACGCCGCGCTTGATCGGGTGGCTGGACGTCTCCGTCGCGAACACCGACATGATGGCCGGGTGGGTCATGATGCCCATGCGCTGCGCGGGGTTGACGTTCACCTTCTGAAGCGTCGTGCCGGTGATGCCGGTCACGCCGAAGATGCCCGCGATGTTGGCGTCGACGTACGCCGTCGTGCCCGTGATCAGCGCCTTCACCGAGTCACCCGCGCCCCAGAGCGCGTCGTCGACCTGCGCGTCGAACGACGCGCGCAGGCTCGCCTGAACGGCGGGCGAGTACTTGGCGGCGTAGTCGACGTTCGTCACCGGGTTCTTGACCTTGCTCGTCGGCAGATCGTCGACCTTGAGCCACTGCTCGTAGAAGTTCCGCATGCCGGTCGTCGCGCGCGAGTCGGCCAGCATGCGCGTGGCCTGCGCGGAGACCTGCGCGGCCGTCGAGAGGCGCCCCGCGGCCGCCTCGGCCGTGAGGGTCGCGTCGGGCACCGAGCCCCAGAGCAGGTAGGAGAGGCGGCTGGCCATCGAGTAGCCGGTCACGGCCACCTTCGTGCCCGTCGCGCTCCCGCCCATCGACTCTTCCTCGAGCTCGAGGTGATAAAGGAAGTAGGGCGACTGGATGAGGGCTTCGAGCACGGCCTGGACGCCGTTCTGGAACCCGTACTTGCCGGCGATGGTCGAGTAGACCGTCTGCAGGCCCGTCGTCTGGGCCGCGTCGAGCGGACGCCGATAGAACTTCGGGCCGAGGTCGGCGATGATCGTGTTCGCGCACGTCGTCTGCGCCGCGGCGGCGCCCGTGAGCGCCGTCGTGTAGCAGGGCTCGACCGTGCCGAACGTCTTGAGCGCCTGCGTCGCCAGCGTGATCGCCGCCTGGTGGTAGGTGGTCACGGTGACGTCGCCAGCCGGGCCACCGATGCGGAAGTCGCCGGTCGAGGGCGCGTCGGGATCCAGCGGAACGTCGGCGTTGATCTTGAGGAGGTCGCCGATCGAGTTGAGGAACTCGTAGTTCGCGAGGCGCAGCACCGGGCTCGACTGCAGCGCGGAGCCCGGCAGCATGACGCTGCCTCCGGCGCCGGTGACGCCCGCGGAGCCGGACGCGCCGGCTGCGCCCCCGCCCGAGGTGCCGGCCGCTCCCGGCGTGCCCGAGCCGGCGACGCCGCTGTTGCTCCCCGCGGCGCCCGACGGTGCGCCGCTTCCCGCGGCGCCCGGGTTACCGCCACCGGTGCTCTGCGACAGGCCGCTGATGGCACCGTTGCAGCCGATGCTCGCCGCGCTGGCGGCGATGGCAAGGGACAGGATCAGGTTCGAATGCGCTCTCGACATCAACATTGACATTGCGCCCCCTTGAGCCGCCGGTCTCGGGCGGTGGGTTCCAGGAATCCTTCGCTGGGTCCAGCCACTATTCGATTGGGTCGGGTGGTACGTCCGTCTCAGAGCTTTCGTGGGCCAGGTGCGGGCTTTTTGTTCGAACTTCGAGAGCTTTTTGCCGCTCCGCACACGGTTCCACCAAAGATCGGCGGTCACCGTAACACGCCAAAGTGTGTCGAACGGCGCACCGCGGATTGACGGAACGCCACACTCGAGGACTTGATTCTTCGCCCGAGATGCCGCCCAAGGGGCTCGAGCGCGGTTGACGCGCCCTGTCTCGGTGCCGGGGGTGGGGCTCGAACCCACAACCACCTTCCGGTGGAGCGGATTTTAAGTCCGCCGCGTTTACCGTTTCGCCACCCCGGCACGCCCGGCCCGACCGAACGGCGGGGCGCGCGTGATACGATGGAGAGTCTATCCTCTTCGCCCCCGATGCACGATATTCCTACTCCTCAAGGCCACTTGCGCGTGTGTCGATGGAGCGCGGTCGTGCTCGCGGCTCGCGTCGGGGTCGTCGTCGCGGGGGTGCTGGCCGCGTCGTGCGTGAACTTGCGCTATCCGCCCGGCGCGTCGCGCGATGGCGGGGGCGAGCTCGCGGCCCACCTCGGCACAGGGCAAGCTTGCGGGCAGTCGAACGAGTGCCAGAGCGGCTTCTGCGTCGACGGCTTCTGCTGCAAGACGTCCTGCTCCGAGCAGAGGTGCTTCACGTGCGCCAAGCCCGGGAACGAGGGCTTCTGCATGCCCGTCGAGGTCGGGGAGCCGGATCCCCACGGCCTTTGCGTCGACGAGAACCGCGCGAGCTGCGGGCGCAACGGCCTCTGCGACGGCGCCGGGGGATGCCAGAAGTATCCCGTGGGCACCGTGTGCTACGACTCGAGCTGCTTCTCGGGGACTGAAGTCACGCTGCCCTCGCGCTGCAACGCCGACGGCGTGTGCGAGGCGGGGCCGCGGCAGGGTTGCGCGCCGTACGCTTGCATGGGCGGCAAGTGCCTGTCGTCGTGCACGTCGAACGACCACTGCTCGAGGATGAGCCTGTGTGACGCGAACGGCACTTGCCAAGGGGACAAAGCTCTCGGCGCTGCTTGCGCGGGAGACGCCGATTGCGGCACGGCCGGCAAGTGCCGGCAGGGGGTCTGCTGCGCCACGGAGTGCGACGGCGGCTGCATGTCGTGCGCGCTCGCGGGCAGCGAGGGCTCCTGCCTGCCCGTGCCCGCGGGCGGCGCGCCGTCGAAGACCGACGCGTGCAAGGCGTCGGACCCGTCGACGTGCGGCCTCGACGGCAAGTGCGACGGCGCGGGCGCCTGCCGCAACTACATCGCGGGCACGAAGTGCGCCGAGGCGAGCTGCATGTCGGCCACGCTGCGCGGCGTGGGGACGTGCGACGGCAAGACGCACTGCCAGGTGCCGGCGGCGGTCTCGTGCGGCGGCTTCCTGTGCGCGTCGGCGACCGCGTGCCGCACGACCTGCACCGAAGACCTGCAGTGCGCGTCCCCCAGCGTCTGCGGCGGGCAGACCTATGGCTACGCCTGCGGCGGCTTGTCGGCGCAGTACTTCCGCCAGACGAACCTGACCGACCTCGCGATCTCGCGCACGGATCCCGCGATCAACTTCCACTGGTTCGGCGACGCGCCGAACCCGCTGCTCAACAAGGACAACTTCTCGGTGCGCTGGCACGGCAAGCTCACGCCGCGCTTCACCGAGAAGTACACGTTCTACGCCTCCACGGACGATGGCGAGCGCCTGTTCGTCGACGGCAAGCTCGTCATCGATCGCTTCGTGCGAAAGCCCGCCGATCCCGAGGACGTGACGGCGCCCATCATGCTCACGGCGGGCGCGCCGGTCGACATCGTCCTCGAGTACTTCGAGGCCGGCGGCGACGCCACGGCGGTGCTGTCGTGGCAAAGCCAGAGCGAACCCAAGGCGGTCATTCCGACCAGCGCGCTCTCGCCGCAGTGACGGGCGGCGCGGCCCGGGGTAAATAGAAGGCCGATGTCTGAACCCGCTCCCGACGCCATCCTGTTCGATCTCGACGGCACGCTCGTCGACTCCGAGCGCGAGAACATCGAGTCCGTCGTGCTGGCGGTGCGGCGCTGGGGCGCCGAGCTCTCGAGCGAGGACCGCGACTTCGTGGTCGGGCACTCGTGGAACGAGATCCACGCGCGCATCGTGCGCCACCACCGGCTGGATGTGCCGATGTCCGTGCTCATCGAGGCGGCCGTCGAGGAGAAGCGCGCGCTGCTGGCCTCGGACGGGTACCGCGCGCTCGCGGGCGCGGTGGCGACGGTGCGGCGGCTCGCGCGCCGCTCGCGGCTCTGCGTCGTCTCGGGCGCGAGCCACGGCGAGGTCGTCGACGCGGTCACGAGCCTCGGCATCACGGACGCGTTCGAGTTCGTCATGGGCGCCGAGGACTACCCGCGCGGCAAGCCGGCGCCCGATCCCTACGCCATGGCCATCGAGCGGCTCGGGGCGTCGGCGGCGCGCTCGGTCGCCATCGAGGACGCCACCCCGGGAATCCTCTCGGCGCGCGCGGCGGGCGCGCGCGTCGTCGGCGTGCGCGCCGGCAACTTCAGCGGCTACGATCTGTCGGCCGCCGACGCGGTCGTCGACACGCTGGAGCACGTGACCGACGAGCTCCTCGACCGGCTGGTCGCCCCGGCGAGCGGACGAGCATGAAGCTCGACCCGCGGTCGGTCTCGCCCGACGCCGCCTACTTCTGGATGGTCGCCTCGATCGTTCCCCGGCCCATCGCCTGGGTCTCGACGATGAACCCGGACGGCAGCGCCAACCTGGCGCCGTTCTCGTTCTTCTCGGGCGTGGGCTCCGATCCGCCGACGTGCCTCTTCTGCGTGGGGCGCAAGGGCAAGGTCGAGGTGGGCAGCAAGAAGGACACGTGGGCGAACGTCGAGCGCACGGGTGAGTACGTCATCCACATCGTCCCCGACGCGCTCGGGGCCGCCATGAACCTGACGTCGAAGGAGTACCCGCACGGCTTCGACGAGTTCGGCATAGCCGGCGTGACCAAGGCGCCGGCTGAGCGCGTCGCGCCGCCGAGGATCGTCGAGGCGCCCGTGGCCATGGAGTGCCGCCTGCTGCAGCTTCACGAGGTGGGCGGCTCCGCCCACACGGGCGCCGGCACCGCCGTCGTCATCGGCGAGATCGTGCTGTTTCACGTGCGCGACGAGGTCCTCACCGAGGGCCGCATCGATCCCGGGAAGCTCGACGCCATCGGCCGCATGGGCGGCGCGGGCTACACGCGCACGCGCGACCGCTTCGACATGCCGCGCCCGAAGTGAGGCGCCACGCCCCCGCGAGGACGGGAGCCACTGCGTGGTAAAATGAGCCCACGGTGTTCGATCGTCTCCCAGCCGATGTGACCCTCTATGAGGTGGGACCGCGCGACGGTTTGCAGAACGAGTCGCGCATGATCCCCACCGACGACAAGGTGCGCTTCATCGATGCGCTCTCGGAGACGGGGCTGCGGGCGATCGAGATCACGAGCTTCGTGAACCCGAAGTGGATCCCGCAGCTGGCCGACGGCGCCGAGGTCTCGCGCCGCATCACGCGCAGGCCGAACGTGGTGTACTCGGCGCTGGTGCCGAACCGCCAGGGGCTCGATTCGGCGATCGCGGCGGGCATGAAAGAGGTCGCCGTCTTCATGTCGGCGTCGGAGACGCACAACAAGAAGAACATCAACAAGACGATCGCGCAGACGCTGGTCGCGTTCAAGGAGACGGTGCCGCCCGCGCTGGCGGCGGGGCTGCGCGTGCGCGCCTACGTCTCGACCGTGTACGGGTGCCCCTACGAGGGCGCGGTCGATCCGAACAAGGCCGTCGAGCTCTGCCGCGAGCTGCGCGCGCTCGGCTGCTACCAGATCTCGCTGGGCGACACGATCGGCGTGGGGACGCCGCGCCAGGTGCGGGACGTGCTGGCGAGGGTGCTGGCCGAGATCCCGGCGCCCGAGGTGGCCGTGCACTTCCACGACACGCGCGGCACGGCGCTGGCGAACATCCTCGTCTCCGTCGAGATGGGCATCACGACGATCGACGCCGCGCTGGGCGGCCTCGGCGGCTGCCCGTACGCGCCGGGCGCGTCGGGCAACGTCGCCACCGAGGACGTCGTGTACATGCTCGAGGGCATGGGCGTGCGCACGGGCGTCGATCTCGACAAGCTCGTCGACTGCTCGCGGCTCGCGTCGACGCTGGTCGGCCACGAGATGCCGTCCAAGTTTTATCGCGCGGCCGTGGGAGCCCGTGCGAGAGTCGCCGGCTGATGACAGACGAGATCGTTCGTCCGGTGTTGGTCGAGGTGAGGGAGGGCGTCGGGACGGTCACGCTGAACCGGCCGGCCGCCGCGAACGCGCTCTCGATGGAGCTGGCCGGCGCGCTCGGTCACGCGTTCGCGCAGCTCCGCGGCGACGAGAGCTTGCGCGCCGTGATCGTGACGGGCGCTGGTGCGAAGGCCTTCTGCGCGGGCGCCGATCTGAAGGAGCGGCGCGCGATGACGCTCGAGGAGACGCGCTCTTTCCTGCGCCTGCTCAACTCGTCCGTCGACGCCGTCGCGGCGTTCCCGCGGCCCGTGATCGCGGCGATCAACGGCGCGGCGTTCGGCGGCGGGCTCGAGCTGGCGCTCGCCTGCGACTTTCGGATCGCGGCCGACACGGCCGAGATGGGGCTGGTCGAGACGCGGCTCGGGATCATCCCCGGCGCGGGCGGCACGCAGCGCCTCGCTCGCATCGCGGGCCCGGCCGTCGCGAAGGAGCTCATCCTCACGGGGCGGCGCATCGGCGCGGCGCGCGCGCTCGCTGCCGGCGTCGTCACCGAAGTGGTGCCGGCGTCCGAGCTGCCGGCGGCCGCGATGCGCCTGGCGGCCGAGCTCGCGGGCGCGGGCCCGCTGGCGCTGGCGCAGGCGAAGCGCGCCATCGACGGCGGCCTTCACCTGCCCATGGCGGAGGCGCTGGCGCACGAGCGCGCGTGCTACGACGTCGTGCTCGAGAGCGAGGACCGCAACGAGGGGCTCGCGGCCTTCGCCGAGAAGCGCCCCCCCCGCTTCACAGGAAAATGACCCCCGCCGATAGTCGGTGGTAACGGAGAGCTGACCGATGTCACGAAGCGACGAGCTCAAGGCCCTCGCGGAGAAGATCCGCCAGGGCGGCGCGGACAAGTACCACCAGGCCAACGCCAAGGCCGGCAAGCTGTTCTGCCGCGAGCGCATCGCGCTGCTGTGCGACGACGGCGGCAAGGACTTCGTCGAGGACGGCCTCTACGCCAACGCGGGCGCGCCCGATCTGCCGGCCGACGGCGTCGTCACGGGCATCGGCCGCGTGCACGGGCGCCCCGTGGCCATCATGGCCAACGACTCGACGGTGAAGGCCGGCTCGTGGGGCGCGAGGACCGTCGAGAAGATCGTGCGCATACAAGAGACGGCCGGCCGGCTGCGCATCCCGCTGTTCTACCTGGTCGACTCGGCCGGCGCGCGCATCACCGATCAGATCGACATGTTCCCCGGGCGGCGCCACGCGGGCCGCATCTTCAACAACCAGGTGCGGCTCTCGGGCGCCGTACCGCAGATCTGCCTCCTGTTCGGCCCTTCGGCCGCGGGCGGCGCGTACATCCCCGCGTTCTGCGACGTCGTGTTCCTGGTCGACAAGAACGCCTCGATGTACCTCGGCTCGCCGCGCATGGCGGAGATGGTGATCGGCGAGAAGGTCACGCTGGAGGAGATGGGCGGCGCGCGCATGCACTGCGAGGTGTCCGGCTGCGGCGATCTGCTGGCGAAGGACGAGCGCGAGTGCATCGCCGCCGCGCGCGACTACCTCGGCTACCTGCCCCAGCGGGGCGGCGAGGCGCCGGCGCCCATCGCCGCGCGCGCGCCGCGTGCGGAGGCGAAGCGCATCGACGACATCTTGCCCGCGAACCAGAACCAGGCCTTCGACGTCGCGGCCGTCATCGACGCGCTCTGCGACGAGGGCAGCTTCTTCGAGGTGAAGAAGCTCTTCGCGCGCGAGATCGTGACCGGGCTCGCGCGCATCGACGGGCGCGTCGTGGGCATCGTCGCGAACCAGCCGAAGTGGAAGGGCGGCGTGCTGTTCGTCGACTCGGCGGACAAGGCGGCGCGCTTCATCTGGCTGTGCGACGCGTTCGGAATTCCGCTGCTGTTCCTGGCCGACGTGCCGGGCTTCATGATCGGCAAGGCCGTCGAGCGTCAGGGCATCATCCGCCACGGCGCGAAGATGTTGTCGGCGATGGCCGACGCCACGGTGCCGCGCATCTGCGTCGTGCTGCGCAAGGCGTACGGCGCGGGCCTCTACGCCATGAGCGGCCCGGGCTTCGAGCCGGACGCCACGATCGCGCTGCCGCAGGCCATGATCGCCGTCATGGGCGCCGAGGCGGCGATCAACGCCGTCTACGCCAACAAGATCGCCGAGAAGCCCGAGGTCGAGCGCGCCGCGTACATCGAGGAGCTGCGCCAGCAATATCGCGAGGACATCGACATCCTCAAGCTCGCGGCCGAGCTGCACGTGGACGCCATCACGCCGGGTGACGAGCTGCGCGCCGAGCTGATCCGCCGCTTCGCGAACGCGTCGACGAAGCAGGTCGCGGGGTATCCGCGCAGGCGCTCCGTGCTGCCGGTCTGACGGGGGTGGCTCGCTTCCGCCCGGCACACCCCGGTCCCGTCGCTCTGCGTGGCAAGGCCACGCTGCGCTCGCTCTGATCTTTCACCCTGATCCCTGCGAGAGGATTAGGGTGAAGGCATGGTTTCAGGGCTGAAGCTCATCTCCGCCGACGAGGCGCGGCGCGTCCTCTTCGACACGCCCGCCGTGGGCACGGAGCGCGTGCGGCTGCGCGACGCCGGCGGGCGCGTGCTGGCCGCTGACTTTCGCGCGACGGAGAACCTGCCGGCCGAGCGGCGCGCCGTCATGGACGGCTTCGCCGTACGCGCGGCCGACGTGGCCGAGGTCTCCGAGCTCCAGAGCGTGACGCTGGCGCTCGTGGGAACCGTGCCCATGGGCGACGTCTTCGCGGGCGCCGTCGCCGCGGGCGAGGCGGTCGCGATCTCGACGGGCGGGTTCGTGCCCACGGGCGCCGACGCTGTCGTGATGGTCGAGCACGCGTCGACCGAGGCCGGCAGCGAAGGAGCGGGGCGCTCGGTCGAGATCGCGCGCGCCGTCGCGCCCGGCGCGAACGTCATCCAGCCGGGCGAGGACCTCCGCGAGGGCGAGCTCGTCTTGCCGGCGGGGCGCCGCTTGCGCCCGCACGATCTGGCGGCGCTGGCCACCTTCGGCGCGGCGGAGGTCACCGTGTATCGCCGGCCCTGCGTGGCCGTGCTCTCGACGGGCAACGAGCTCTGCGAGCCGTCCGCGACGCCGCGTCCCGGCCAGGTGCGCGACGCGAACCAGTACGTCCTCGGGGCCCAGGTCGAGGCAGCCGGCTGCGCCGCGACCTACGGCGGCATCGTGCCCGACGACGAGCGCGCGCTGCGGGAGGCCGTCGGGCGCGCGCTGGCCGAGCACGACGGCGTGATCCTCTCCGGCGGCTCGTCGGTGGGCACGAAGGACGTCACCGCCGAGGCCATGCTGGGGCTGCCCGCGCCCGGCGTGCTCTTTCACGGCATCGACATTCGCCCCGGCAAGCCGACGCTGTTCGCGCGCGCAGGCGGCAAACCCGTCGTGGGCATGCCCGGCTTTCCGACCTCGTCGATCGTCGTGTTCGACGCCTTCATTCGCCCGATGCTGTGGCGGCTCGGCGGCGAGGTGGGGCGCGCGACGTGGGGCAACCGCCGTCGCGCGCGCCTCGCCAAGCCCCACGCTTCCGTCGTCGGGCGCGAAGACTACGTGCGCGTGCGGCTCTCGGAGCGCGACGGCGAGACCTGGGCCGAGCCGATCGCGGGCGGGTCCGCGGCGATCTCGAACGTCGTGCGGGCCGACGGCCTGGTCTGCGTCGAAGCGTCACGTCCGGCGTTGTCCGCCGGTGACGTCGTCGACGTTCTCCTTTATTGAGCCGGGGTCGTCCCGGCTCCTGCGACGACCGCTCCGCTGCGAGGACCGTAGGGCTTCCTCGCCCCGCTGGTCGTCGACGCTAAGCCTCGCCCCTCAGCCGACGATGTGCTTCAGGGCCGGGCGGCTTGTTGACGGATTGCTCGATCCGCCGTTACGCTCGGCGGTGCTCCCTGCCGCCCGGGAGCCAATCGCTTGACCACCTCGGAGGTCGTTCCTGCATGATTCGTCCGCGCTCGACCGCAGCTGGCCTATTCTTTTTCGCCCTCGCGACCTTCGCGAGCGTGGGGAGCACGTCGGGGATGGGTGGCGCGGAGGCGCTGGCGCAGCAGGTTCGGCCTACCGTGAAGGGCCGCGCCCATAGGGTGAAGGTCGATAGCTCGCCGCAGCAGGCGGCCGTCTACTGGAGCGCCGGCACCGCTGGTCAGCCCAAGGACTACGGCATCGCGGGCTACACGCCCATCACCCTTAAGGTGCCGCGCGGAATCGTGAACTTCGTCGTCGAGCTGCAGGGTTTCAAGCCGCAGACCAAGCAGATGGACGTCAAGAAGAGCCAGACGGTGACGTTCACGATGGAGCGCGCGCCCGCCGTGGCGAAGCTGGACCTGCAGTCGGCGACGGACGGCTCGGGCACGGGCGCCGAGGTCACGATCGACGGCGCGCCGAAGGGCACGGTGCCGAACTCGTTCGATCTGCCGGCGGGCCGCCACCAGGTCGAGGTGAACAAGGCCGGCTTCAAGCCGTGGAGCCGCTGGTTCGATCTCGCCGAGGGCGAGCACCGCACGCAGGATCTCACGCTCGAGCGCGCCGAGGCCGCCGCGGGCGCGCTGCTGGTCACGTCGGACGCCGGCGGTGACGTGTACGTCGACGGCGTGCGCAAGGACGTCGCGCCCGCGATCGTCACGGGCGTCCCCGCGGGCGACCACGTCGTCGAGGTTCGGCGCGAGGGCATGCAGCCGTGGCGGCAGAACGTGACGGTGCCCGCGGGCCAGCAGATCAAGGTCTCGGTGACGTTCGGCGCCGCCGCCGCGGGCAACGGCAGCCTGCGCGTCATCGCCAGCGAGCCGGACGCGCAGATCTTCGTCGACGGCGAGGACAAGGGGCACTCGCCCGCGAGCGTGCCGAACATCGCGCCGGGCGACCACATCGTCGAGGCGCGCAAGGCGAAGTTCAAGAACGTGCAGCAGACGGTGAAGGTGACGGCGGGCCAGAACTCGCTCGTCCAGCTGACGCTGGAGGCGGCGCCGCCCGATCGGCCGCGCGCGGGCCTCAAGGTGCAGTCGACCGTGCCGAACGCCGAGGTGTTCGTCGACGGATCGAGCCTGGGCCGCGCGCCCGTCGACCGGAACGACCTCGATCCCGGCAAGCATTACGTCGTCGTCCACCGCGACGGCTACACCGACTTCAAGCGCGAGGTCGTGCTCATGGAGAACCAGTCGGTGGCGCTCGTGGCCGACCTCTCCGCCACGGGCTCCATGCGCATCCTCTCGACGCCCGAGGGCGCCGACGTGCGCATCGACGGCGAGCTCATCGGCAAGACGCCCGTCTCGCGCGATCAGATCGGCGCGGGCGACCACGTCATCGAGTTCCGCCTCAAGGGCTACTTCGACCACAAGGAGACGTTCAAGGTCGAGGGCGGCCGCGAGAAGGTGTTCTCGGTGGATCTGAAGGTGATCCCGACGGGCCCGACGCCCGAGCAGGTCCAGAAGCGCAAGAGCGGCATGTCGTCGTTCGGCGCGAAGGTGAACCCGGTGGGCGGCGTGACCGCCGACTTCGGCGTGGGCTACCCCTATTACTTCATGGCGCGCCTCACGGTGGGCGCGTTCAACGTGAAGCCGCTGGGCCTCGACCTCGGCGTCGAGTTCCAGTCGTTCTTCGACATCAACGATCTCTCGATCCACGGCCGCTTGCAGCTGGTGGAGGCGGGGCCGCTGTCGCTGGCGACGCGCGTGAACCTGGGCGGCGGCGCCGGCCCCAACGGCCGCGACACCTACTTCGCCGACTTCATCGGCATCGCGTCGCTGGCGTTCAGTGACATCGCGACGGTCTCGGCCACGGTGCGCTGGTCGCTGTGGACGGACAAGTTCTGCCCCTCGAACGCGCAGAAGAGCAACGGCGTGACGCCCGAGCAGTACTGCGTCGACTGGACGGCGGGCAAGCAGGAGGCCCTGGACCTCTTCAACAAGGATCCGAACACGAATCGCTTCGGCGGCAACCGGCTTTACCTCGGCATCGGCGCGACGGCCTCGCTGGATCGCTACACGTCGGTCTTCCTGCAGCTCGAGATCCTGCCCGCGCCCGACACCTTCTCGTACGAAACGCGGCAGGCGTTCGACCACCGCTACAACGGCGCGATGCTGGGCAAGGATCCGATGTTCTACGGGACGGCCGGCCTGTCGCTGAAGTTCTGAGCGAGCGCGCGTCCGTGAACGTGACACACGTCCGCGAAGGGACCGAGCATCATCGGCGACAGCAAGACGAAGAGCGTGACCGTGCGGGCGCGCGCCCAGGAGAGGGCGCGCGGTGAGGTGGGTGGACGCGCGAGCCCGAGCGCACGTTCCGCGAGCACGAGCAGGCCGTGAAGCAGGAAGAACGCGAACACCTGCAGCCCGGGGCGCAGGGAAACCGCGAGCGGCGCCGCGGCGAGCACGGGCACGAGGTGCATCACGCCTGACGCCGTGAAGGCCGCGACGACGCCCAGGGCGGCGTGCCGCCGGCGGGCGAGGGGACGGAAGAAGCCTCGTTCGAGGTTGGGCGCGACCAGGTGGTTCCAGCGCACGGCCCAGAACTCGGCCAAAGACGCCGAGAGGGCGGGCCGGTCCTGCAGACCGGCGATGGGCCGGCCGCGCGCGGCGAAGATGATCAGGTTGTTGAGACCCATGGTGCCGGCGGCCACCTCCAGGCAGACGAGCAGCGCGTCGGCGTAGCGCGACCAGCGCCAGAGGCGGAGGGCGTTCCCGGCGATCAACAGCGCGACGCACGCGCTCACGCCCACGAGGCCCAGCGTCAACGTCCTGACGGGCGCGCGGCGGGGCGCGCCCGGAACGATGCGCAGCAGCTCGCCGGCGTCCAGCAGCGCGCTGACGCGGGCCGGGCCGCCCGTCGCCGAGAGCGCCGCGCCGCGGATCGCGAGGTACCCC
>DASZUD010000308.1:0-8638 GCA_035548155.1 Polyangia bacterium | reverse complement strand
ACCTGGAACTTGCGCGTGGCGCGGCCGGCGACGCGCGCTTCGCGCACGATGAGGAGGCGTGTGCCGTCGGGCGAGAAGCCGGCGCTCTCGACGTAGCCGACGTCCGGCTCCGTCGCCGCGGGGGCGAGCGTGTCGATTGTCCACGCGTCCCCGTTGCGGCGGACGACCCATAGCTCCGTCCATGACGGCAGCGGCTGGACGGCCAGCGTCGCCACGGCGCCCGAGGCCGACCACCGCAGCGCGCTCGACCACACGACGCCGTAGGTGCAGCGTTCAACCAGAGGCTTCGAGTTGTCGTTCGCCGGGGCGCCCGAGACGGAGACGAGGCGCACGCACGTCTCGCCGGGCGCGCGCGGGGCCGTCGTGATCGCGAGGGTGCGCTTGTGGCCGTCGTGCGGTGCGGGCTCGCTGGCCCAGCGGCCGGCGGCGACGCGCATCGCCGCTTCGTCGTAGCGCGCGAGATCTTCGGGTGCCAGCACGCCGCGATCGGTGAGCGCCAGCTGCTTCAAGGCTTCCGCCTCGTCCTTCGCCGCCGGCTCGCTCGCACCTGATCGCGCCTCGTCGAACGCGCGCCAGGCCAGCGCCTCGGCGCGCGCGAGTCGAACACGCGCGCCGAGCCACGGCGTCAGCGCCGCCGGCTCGACGGCGCCCGTCGCCTGCAGGCGGCGATCGTTGAATTCGCGCTCCTTGGCGGGCGGCAGCACGGACGGTTGGCAGCGCGTGCTGGCCATCCACAGCGCGGCCCGCGCCTTCTCGACGGCCGGTGCGCCCGGCGTCGCCAGCACGCGCGCCCACGCCTGGCCGTCGTAGCAGAGCCGCGCCGTGCCGTCGCCGAGGTCGCCGTCCACGGACTCGAAGCGCACGCCGTAGCTCGCCGCCACCTCGAGGTGTCCCGCCAGCGTCGAGTCATGCGTGGTCGATCTGCGTCCCGACGCCCGCCGCGCGAGGCGATCGGACATCGTACCGATCGCCGCGAAGATCTCCGTCGTGTCGGTGCCGGCGGGCGCGGCGCGCAGCGCGAGGGCCGCGTACCCGATGCCGAGCGATTCAGCGCCCGAGGAGTCCCGCAGGAACCGCACCACCGACGCGAGCTCGGGCGCGGTCGCCTCGTCCAGCCGGTGGACGCGCACGATCTGGGGCCGCACGTAGCCCGGCCGCTCGTGCCGATGGTCGTAGACCTTGAGGAACCCCGCCGTCTCGCCGCGCACCTCCAGCCAGTCGCCGCGCCACAGCGCCGCCTGCGCGGGCGCGTCGTCGCGCGGAGCGTTGCGCAGCACCGCCGGATCGTCGGCGACGATCGCCACCAGCAACACCGCGGCGAGCATCACTCCGCCTCCGTGTTCGGATCGACGCCCGCGTGCGCCGTGCCAGTAGGGGCCGATGCGGTCGCTCGCTGGTTCATGCCCAGCAACCCGCCCGCGAAGAAGCCGCCCGCCGAGGGCGGCGCGACGACCCCTTGAATCTTGTCCGAGAGCTTGTCGGCGAGCGCCTTTTGAATGAGGAGCGGGTTCTTCGCGATGAGCGCCGAGTCGCGCTCGAGCTGCAGCGTGTTGGCCTTGCCCGTGACGTCGATGCGGTACGCGTCGGCGTCGGACAGCCGCCGCCGCGACTCGGCCTCGGCCGCCGCCTCGATCTTGCGCGCCTCGGCGTCGCCCTCGGCGTCCTTCATGCGCTGCACCTTGCGCGCCTCGGCCTCCAGTCGGCGCTGCTCGATCTCCTTCTCCTTCAGCGGCAGCACGTGCTTCATCGCCTCCTCGCGCGCCTTGGCAGCGATGATCTCCTCTTCCGCCGCGGCCTCGGCCGCCTTCTGGCGCTGGATCTTCGCGGCGTCGCCCTCCAGCGCCGTCTCCTGCACGCGCTTCTCCTTGAGCTGCAGCGTGTAGCGCATCTTCTCCGTCGCCAGCTCCTCGGCCAGCATGCCCTCCAGACCCTCGCGGTACTGCGCAGGCAGGTCGACGTTGCCGAGATAGATCGATCGCACGGCGACGCCGTCGCGCCCCAGCGTCGCGCGCAGCTCCTTCTCGACGTCTTCTTGAATCTCGACCCGTTTGTCGGTGAAGACCTCGCGCACCGTGTGCTTCGACAGCGCGCGGTGGAGCACGCCGTCGACCACCGGCTCGATCAGATCGTGGCCCACGTCCACCGGCAGGCGACGCGCGACCTCACCGATGCGGTCGGGGTCCAGCGCGTAGCGCACGCTGACGGCGACGCCGACGGACAACCCCTCGACGGTCTGGAAGGGCTCGGCGCCCTCGGCCGAGGCGCTGCGGGTGGGTCGGTACACCTGGTCGCGCAGCGAGTAGCGCCGCAGCTCGTGAAGGAGGGGCAGCACCAACGCGGGTCCTTCGGTGACGACGGCGAGGCCGCCCGTGAGGCGATTGACCCGCACGCCGATCTCGCCGGCGGCGACGGTGCGCACGGGCGGCCGCAGCACCAGCAGCAGCACGCCGCCCAGCAGCGCGCCCACGGCCAGCAGCCGGCGTCCGCGCGGGCTGCCGAACGTCTCGATGAGGCCGAGCACCAGCGCCGCGATCCCGGCGCGCACGAAGACGATGCATTTGCGGACCGCGCTCTTGATTCGTTCCATGACGTTCCTCTCTGGTTGAGTTGGCGATCAGGTGCCGAGTCGGGCGGCGGCCGCCTTCGCGGCGAGAATGCCGCCTCCGAGAACCACGAGCGTCCCGACGACGAACGCGGCGTGCTCGACGAAGCGGAGGTCTCGCGCGAGCGACGGCCGGTGGAGGAGCGGCACGACCAGCGTCATGCCCAGGTAGCAACCCAAGGGAATGAGCCACGACGCCTTCCCGTCTCTGCGGACGTCGGTGCAGCGATCGGCCACGTGATGGACGCCGACGAGCGACAGGCAATAGAGCACCGTCCCCATGAGCCGGTGCAGGCGCGCCGGCGTGAAGACCCCGCTGCCCGGCGGCAGGTGGTAGAGGCGCGCCGCGACGATCACCCGCGTGGCGTTCGTGAGGATCGTGGCGACATATGCGAGCGCGAGGCACGCGACGAGCCACGCGGCGCGCCGCCGCGCCCCTTCGAAGCGGTGCGCGAGCGAGAAGAACAGGGCCGCGAAGCAGATGATCAGGAAGTTGAGCCCCGCGCAGGCCGGCCCGACGACGAGGCGCTCGGCATGGCTGATGAAGCCGGCGCCCGGCTCGTGGGTGAACGCGATGCCGCCGAGGTGGCCGGCGAGCCAGCACGTGGGCGCGAGCAGCCATCGCAGATCGTCGGCGTTGGCCGCGCTGAAGTGCGCCTTGAGCCCGTACGCCGCCGCAGCCGCCGCCGCGTAGACGAGGAGGGTGGCGGCCCGCCCGCGGCTCACGAGCGCACCTGCGCCGCGCGCCGCCGGAGCTGCCACACGCCGAGGAGCGCGAGCGCGAGCGCCGCGAGGAGCCAGAGCTCGGGCTCGGCGCCCGAGCCGTACTCGCCGACCGCGAGATCCGACACGCCCATCGGCAGCGGCGACGGTTGCTTCACGTCCTTGCCGGCGCCGCCGGGGTTACGGACCTCGTCGAGCACGGCGACGAAGGACGTCTGCTTCGTGAGCAGGGAGTAGGTCAGGCCCAGGCGTGTGACCTCGCGCTCCGCGTCCGCGCCGCCGTCGAAGTTGAAGTCGGACAGGCGGGCGATGCGCGTCCGCGCCCACAAGCGTGCGAGCGCCTCGTTCTCGGGCCGCGGTGCCGCGTCGGCGACGCGGATGGTCTTCGAGAACGTCCCGGTCGCCGTTCGTCCCGTGACGACCAGCTCGCCCTGGCGCGCGCCGCGCCACTTGCCGAACACCAAGATGGGGCGCTCGGCGAACAGATCCGGCTGCGCCTCGGGCTCGAGGGCGTACGTCTCGAAGCCCTTCGCCTCGACGCGCACGTTCGTGAGCACGGGCGCTTCGATCATGCGGCGGAAGCGCGTCGCCGTCGCCGCCGCCTGAGAGGGGTCGGTCAGGACGAACGGCTCGCCCTGCCCGGCCCGCGCGAGCCCCTCGATGAGGTGGCGGTTCACGCCGGACCCGATCCCGAACGCGAACAGGTTCGTGTCGTGCAGGTTGTCGTGGATCAGCTTGAACGCGCCCGCCTCCTCGGCGATGTAGCCGTCGGTGACGACGACCACCGTGCGCGACACGCGCGTGGGGCGCGGCAGCTTGACCGCCATCTCGAGCGCGCCCTCGAGCTCGGTGCCGCCCCCGCCGCGTTCACGATCGATGACGGCGAACGCGCGCTCGACGTTCTCCGTCGTGGCGGCGAGCGACGACGGGGCCATGAGCCGCGACGCGCCCGAGAAGAGGATCACGTTGAAGCTGTCCGTCGGGCGCAGGCGTCCGATGAGCTCGCGGATGAGCCGCTTCGCCGTGTCGAGCGGGAAGCCGTGCATCGATCCCGAGACGTCGAGGACGAAGATGTACTCGCGCGCCGGGATCGCCGCCGCCTCGACGGTGGCCGGCGGCTCGACCATGAGGAGAAAGAAGTTCTCGGCCCCGCCCTGCTGCAGCAGGAGGCCGGCGTCGATGGCCTTGCCCGCGAGTCGGTACTCGAGGATGAAGTCGCGGTTCCCCGCGCGGCCGTCGGCCTTCGCGAGGCGGACACGCGCCAGCGAGGGCTTGTCCCACGCGACGTTCACGACGTGCGACGGCGAGCGCACGTCGGCGATCGGCAGGCCGGCCGACAGCGTCACGCCGATGTCGAACGTCGCCGTCGCGTCTTGCCCCTCGTGCAAATAGGGGCTCTCCACCCAGTCCAGCGAAGTCGGCTCCGCGGGCCGCTCTCCCACGTACCGCGGCCCGACCACCGTCGGGTAGACGAACTGGTAGACGCCCTCCGTGGGCACGAGCAGCTCGGTGTAGCGGAGCTCGACCTCGACGCGATCGTTGGGCAGGACGTTCGCGACGGACATCGTGAAGACGTTCGGCCGCTCCTCGTCGAGCAGCGAGGCGGTCTTGCCCGCCTTCTTCGCGGCGTCGAACTCCTGCTTCGCCTGCTCGCGCTCCTTGATGCGCGCGACGATCGTTCGATCGCCGAGGCGCATCGTCATGCCGTGAACCGCGGCGCGCGTCGAGGCCGGGAAGACGTAGCGCGCGTTGAAGGGCGCGGAGCCCGTGTTCTCGTAGACCTGCTTGACCGTGACGCTGGCGATGACGCCGCTCACCGAGACCTCCGCGGTGGTGCTCCTCAGCGGGAAGGCGTCGCGGTTCGCGCCTTCCACGGCGAAGTACGGCGCGAGCGTCTTGTCTGTGTCGTCGGCGGTGTTCGCCCACGCGGACGTCGTCGCTGCGAGGGCGACGGTGGCGACCGTGAGCCCGAGAATGGCCGAGAGCTTCATCGAGGATCTCCTGTTGCGGCGGTTGTCGAAAGGTTCAGAAAGCGACGAAGGTTCGGTAGGCGAGGCGCGCGCCGTTCGGGGCCAGCACCTCGACGGCGTACTCGCCGGCCTCGAGGCGGTGACGCGACCAGCTGCGCCACGCGTGCTCGTCGCCGGTCGGCAGGTAGTGGCGCGCCACCTCGACGCCGCCGCGCGTCCACACGTGCTCGATGAAGCCGGCGCCGTAGCCCGAGACGGTGGTGTGCGCGTAGACGGTGTCGCCCGCGCGGAACGGGTGCTCGGGGCTCTCGCGCCCGACGACCTCGCGGTTGACGATGCGGCGGCCGATGGCCAGCGTCGCGTTGCGGGCCGAGAGCCGCTCGCCCGCGAACGCGCGGGCCGCCATGAGAAATTCGAGACCGGACATGCTCTGCTCCTGTGGGTGGTTGTTCGGAAGCGCCCACCGGTTTTGCAGCCGCCGTGCCGTGCGTGAAGTCGTCCGAAGTCCTCGAAGTCACATGAGTTTATTTGTTGATATGCAAATCAGAGACGATGATAGATAGAATAGATCGCGTGACGCTCGCCGCCTGGCTCGCTCGCCTCCGGCACGATCTGGTCAAGCGCCTGCTGTGGCCGGCGCGCGATCGCAGCGAGATGGGCGGCGCGCCCGCGCCCGGCGAGCTGGTGCCGAGCCTCATCGACGGCGAGGGTCGGCCCGTCACGGCCGAGGCGCTCTGGCGGGCGATGCGCGCGGATGCCCCCGACGTCTTGCCCGCCGCGGCGCTCGACGCCTTCGCGGCGGCGCTCGCGCGCGCGCTGGCGGCGGCGGCCGCCGGCGACGTCGCGCGCACGCTGGCGTTCGAGGCCGACGTCGAGGCGCTCGCGGCGCTGGTCCGATCTTTGGATGGAACGGTCTAGATGCCGCGCCTCCTCGTGATCGACGACCGTGACCAGACGGTGGAGATGGTGCACCGCCGCTTGCCGCACCTCGAGACGGTCACGCGCTGCGAGCGCAAGGTGCCGTGTCAGGTCTGCGACGAGCGCACGCGCGGCTGCCCCCTGCGCTGCGCGCACGACTGGGGCGAGGCCGCCGAGGCGCTCGGTCGCGCGCGGGCGCTGCCCGATCTCGTCGTGCTGGATCTGCACTTCGCGCGGCCCGAGGACCGCTTGCTGCCCGAGGACAAGTCGCAACTGCCCGCCGAGCCCGCGCCGCGCGCCGCGGCCGTCGAGGCGCTGCGGCGGCGCCAGGGCCTCCTCATCCTCGAGAGGCTGCGCAAGGAGTACCCGACGCTGCCCGTGGTCATGCTCACGACGACGGGCTCGGATCTCGGCGCGGCGCGGCCCGACGATCCGCTGGTGTACTTGTGCGAGAACGAGGTGGTCGACAGCCGCAGCCTGGCCGCCGAGATCTCGCGCGCGCTCGCGCTCGGGCATCGCGCGCAGGAGGGGCCCGTCTTCTGGGGCCGCACGCGCGCCATGGCCGAGCTCGCGCGGCAGCTGGAGGTGCTGGCGCGCTCGCCGCTGCCGGTGCTCGTCGAGGGCGAGACGGGCACGGGCAAGAGCTTCCTCGCCGAGCACGTCATCCACGCGCGCTCGGGCGCGAAGGGGCCGCTGGTCGTCACGGATCTGTCGACGATCCCGGCGCCACTGCTGGCCGCGCACCTCTTCGGCGCGCGGCGCGGCGCGTACACGGGCGCCGTCGAGGATCACGCGGGCGTGTTCGAGCAGGCGCACGGCGGCACGTTGTTCCTCGACGAGATCGCCAATCTGGACCTCGAGCTCCAGCGCCAGCTGCTGCTGGTCCTCGAGCGCGGCACGGTGACCCGGCTCGGCGACACGCGCGCGCGCCCGGCCTCGCCGAAGCTGGTCGCGGCGACGAACGAGGACGTCGAGGCGCTGGTGCGCGAGGGCCGCTTCCGCGCCGATCTCTACATGCGCCTCAACCCGGCGACGCGCCTGCGCGTGCCGCCGCTGCGCGAGCGGCGCGAGGATCTGCCGGACCTCGTGCGCTTCGCGTTGCTGGAGTCGCTGCGCGGCGAGGCGCTGCGCCCGCTGGTGCGCGAGTACCTGGCGCGCTTCCCGACGCCCGAGAGCTTCGACGACGCGGCGAGCGCGGTGACCTTCGGACGCCCGCGCGCCGAGGCGGCTCGGCGCGACGCATTCTCCGTGTTCCTGAGCCGCGAGGCGATGGAGCGGCTCGCGGCGCACGACTGGCCGGGCAACCACCGCGAGCTGCGGCTCTTCGCGACCAACGTGCTCGTCTACTGCCTCACGCAGCACCTCGACGCGGGCGACGCGCCCAGTGAGGCTGCGCGCGCGCCGGCGATCCTCACCGTGCCGGATCCGCTGGTGTCGCGGCTGCTCGGCGCCGTCACGGGCGGACGGCCGAAGGCGACGGCGCGCGGGCGCGCGGGCGCTCGCCGCATCGAGGTCGAGCTGCCGGCCGCCGGCACTTTCGCGCGCGTGTCGGCGGAGGTGGAGAAGCAGTACCTGCGCGCGCTCTTCGAGGCGTGCGGCGGCGATCTCGAGCGGATGGCGCGCGAGCTTCTGGGGCCGCGGGGCACCGCGCGGCAGGTGCACCTGCGCCTGAACCAGCTGGGCCTGCGGCTGCGCGAGCTGCGCGGAGCGGCGACGTGATCGCCGAGGTCGTCCTCGCGGGTCTGGTGTCGCTGTCCGCGAGCGACGCTGGGGTTCCCGCCGACGCCGCGGCGGCGCCGCCGCCCGCGGTCGTCGCGCCCGAGGCGGTCGAAGGCGCGACGCTGCAGACCAACCCCGTCTCGCGCGCGACCGCCCGCGCCGCGCACACGCAAGGCCTCGCGCGGCTCCGCGCGGGCCGGCCCGAGGAGGCGGTGGACCTGTTCGCCCGCGCGGCGGCCGCCGATCCGGCGAACGCCGTGTTCGCGACCGATCTCGGCTTCGCGCTCGCGAAGGTCGGCAGGCGCGCCGAGGCCGAGGCGGCGCTGCGCGGCGCGATCGAGAAGGATCCGCGTCGCTTCTACGCGTACGTGAACCTGGCGGATCTCCTGGCGGACGATCCGGCCCGCTGGGATCGGCAGGGCGCGATCGTCGCCGATCTCGAGAAGGGTTTGGCAGCGCTCGAGAGCGACCGGAAGGGGCGGTTCAACCTGCTCCTGCGCCTGGCGAACTTCGAGCGCGCCGTGGGGCGCACGGCGGCCGCGCGCGCGCGGCTCGAGCCGCTGCTGGCGCCCGACGCGGCGCTGCCGCTGACGCCGGCGCAGCGCAAGCGCGTGCTGGACCTGCTGGAGGCGGTCACGCTCGACGAGCGAGCCCACGCGCTGGAGGCGTGGCCGTCGCCGGTGCTGGGCTCGGCCGAGCGCGCGGC
>DASZUD010000307.1:0-15496 GCA_035548155.1 Polyangia bacterium | reverse complement strand
TGCTCAGCCCGCGCCAGTCGTCGCCGCCGAGCCGCCGCCCGCGAAGGCCGCGGTTGCCGCTGCGCCGGCCGCTGCGGCCACGGCGGGTGACTACGACTCCGCGCTCTCGGAGTGTCGCGCGAGCATGACCGCGGGTCGCATCCAGCGTGCGGTCACGGCCTGTCGCCAAGCGACGGACGCGCGCCCGAACTCGTCCGAGGCGTTGACGCTGCTGGCGGAGGCCGAGTTCACGCGCGGTCGCACCGGCGTCGCGCTTCGCCTCGCGACGGAGGCCGCGCACGCGAACCAGAACTTCGCCGATGCCTACGTCATCATCGGCGGCGTGTATCAGGAGAAGGGGAAGAACGCCGAGGCCCGCGCCGCCTACGAGCAGTACCTGGCCCTTCAGCCGAAGGGCAAGCACGCCGCCGATCTCCGCGCGATCCTCGGGTCGCTCTAAGGCGCCCGTCAGCGCGGCATCGCTTCTTTGATGCCGCCGTCGATGGTCAGCACGCCGCCCGTCGTGTAGGCGGCGCGGGGCGAGCACAGGAACAGGGCGGCCTCGGCGACGGCCCGCGGTGGGATCGGGCCGACGCCCAGGAGGTTGCGGCGTCGGTACTCCTCGGCCTGCGCTTCGGCCGAGACGCCGCGCAGCCGCGCGCGCTCGCCGATCAGCTTCTGCATGAGCGGCGTGTCGACGAAGTCGGCGTTGAAGTAGTTCACGCGCACGCCGTGCGGGCCGAGCTCGACGGCGAGGTTGCGCGCGAACGCCGCGACGGCCGCCTTCGAGCTGGCGTACGCCGCGTTGTCCGACGTGGGCGCGAACGCGCCCTTCGACGCGTTGAAGAGGATCACGCCGCGCCCCTGCGCTTTCATGACCGCCGCCGCCTCGCGCACGGCGAGGAAGGTCCCCTTCACGTTGACGGCGAAGTGCCGATCCCAGACGTCTTCGGCGATGTCGGTCACGGGCGCGGCGGCCACGAAGCCGGCGTTGCCCACGAGGATGTCCAGGCCGCCGAAGGCGAGCACGGCCTCGGTGACGGCGTTGCGCGCGTCCTCGGCGTTGGTCGCGTCGGCCGCCACGGCGCGCACGCGCTCGGGGGCACGGCAGGCGGCGCCGATGGCCGCGGCGGCTTCGTGCGCGGCGGTACCGTCGACGTCGGTCAGCACGACGTGCGCGCCCTCCTCGGCGAAGCGCGCCGCGATCGCGCGGCCGATGCCGCTCGCGCCGCCGGTGACCAGCGCCACCTGGCCGCCGAGCTCGCGGTCCGCCTGCTTGAGCTTCGCCATCTCGAGCGACCAGTACTCGATGGCCAGGCCGTCCGCCTCGTCGAGGAACTGGAAGCCGCCCAGCGCCTCGGCGGCGCGCATGACGCGCGCGCCGTGCGCGTAGCAGACCGTCGCGAGCGCGGCGTTCGCCTTGTCCTTCATCGCGCCCACGACGCCGAGCCCGGGCAAGAGCGCGACGCGCGGGACGGGCGGCAGCATCTCGCCCGCGACGTGCTGGCGCGCGAACGCCTCGCGCGCGTCGCGCGCGTACGTCTCGAGGCCTGCGGCGATCGCGCGCGCCGCCTCCGCCGTCGGGAGCGCGCCGAGGTCGGCCTCGACGTAGAGGGGCACGCGCCCGCAGCGCAGGATGTGCTCGGGCGTCACCATGCCGCGCGGCGCGACCGCGCGCGCCGTCTCGGACGCCACGAACGCCAGCGCCTCGGGCGAGTCGTCGAGGTGCAGGATCGCGGGGCGCCCGGAAGAAGTCGAGATGCCGCGCCGGAGCGCGGGCAAGAGCTCGCGCGCGGCGGCGCGGCGGCGCTCCGCCGGCGGGACCGAGAAGCGCACGCCGCCGGCCCCGGGCCGCGCCCGCTCGCGCACATGGGTCTCTGCGACGTTGATGAGGTGGTGGAGGTTGTCGTAGCACTCGCGCGGCGTGGCGCCCCACGCGACCAGGCCGTGGCGCGCCAGCACGAGGCCGCGCGGCGCGGACAGGGCGCCGTGGCGCGCGAGCGCCTTCGCGAGCGGGAAGCCCGGCCGCACGTAGTCGACGTACACGACGTCGCCGCCGAACACCTCGCGTACCAGCCCCTCGGGCCGCGGCGTGTCGGTCAGCGCCTGCGTCGCGAAGTCGTGCGTGTGCACGATGCAGCGGTAGGGCAAAAGCGCGTGCAGCGGCGTCTCGACCGAAGGCGCGGGCTCGCGGCCGTCCAGCATGCACGCGCGCATGAAGGCCATCATGTCCTCGTCGGACATCTCGTCGCGGCGCTGCAGGAGCGCCAGATCGGCGAGCCGCAGCGTGGTGAACCCGCCGCGCTTGATCGTCCCCAGGTCGGTGCCGCTGCCCTTGACCGACAGCACCTCCACCTCGCGCCCGGCGAAGTCCAACGCGCGCCGCTTGATCGAGCTGTTGCCGCCGCCCGGCTGCGTGAGCGCCCCATCGGCGCCCACGGCGTTCGAGAGCGCGACGAGGGCGTCGAGCTCGTCGCCTGCGTTCGGTGGGGAGAACCGGTGATCCACGCGCGCAAGTTACCACCGCCGCCCGGTGTGCGCCGCGCCACGGACTCGCGCGGCCCAAAGCGGCGCCACATCGCCGCGTGAAGCGCGGGCCGCTCGGTGTATGATCGCCCCCGCATGAGCGACGCAGCGGCCGTGCTGAGCTACTGGTTCGGTGACGAGCGCGACCCCATCGACGGCATCGCCGCCCTCGAGCGCCGCGGCGCGAAGTGGTTCTACGGCAGCGCCGACATCGACCGCGAGATCGCGGCCCGCTTCGGCGTCGAGCTCGAGCGCGCGCGCCGCGGGGAGCTCGACGCCTGGGCCGATTCGCCGCGCGACCGGCTGGCGCTGATCGTCTTGCTGGATCAGTTCTCGCGCAACGTGTTCCGCGGCACGCCGCTCGCGTTCGCGCAGGATCAGGCGGCGCAGCGGCTGGCCGTGAGCGGCCTCGAGGCCAGCATGGACCGCGACCTCGCGCTGCACGAGCGCATGTTCTTCGCGCTGCCGCTGTC
Organism: Polyangia bacterium; assembly: GCA_035548155.1. Lineage (GTDB taxonomy): Bacteria > Myxococcota_A > Polyangia > Fen-1088 > Fen-1088 > DASZFV01. The sequence continues at coordinate 12,518 of DASZUD010000307.1, read as the reverse complement.
GCACGCCGAAGACGCCGTGCTCCAGGAGCGCGGCCTCGCCTACGCCGAGCGCATCACGAACGAGGCGCCCGTGGCCGTGCGGCCCTTCTACGAGCGCGCCCTCGCCTTCGCGCGCAGGCACCACGACGTCATCGCGCGCTTCGGCCGCTTCCCCACGCGCAACGCCACGCTCGGCCGCTCGTCGACCCCCGAGGAGATCACCTACCTCGAGGAGCTCAAGATCACGGGCGGATTCATCTAGTCGGCGGCTTTCAGTTTGAGGTGAACACGTTCGAGCCGAGGCGCTCGGCCATCGAGCGGGGCGTCTCGGTCTTCTTGTTGCGGATGTCGTCACGCGCGCCGCCCTTGCGCAGGATGCGGACGATCTCGTCGCGCCCGCGCGCCGAGAACACGGCGCGGTGGAGCGGCGTGTTGCCTTCTTCGTCCTTGATGTTCGGATCGGCGCCCTTGGCGACCAGGAGGCTCGCCATCTCGGGCAGGACCTCTTCGGCGGCGAAGTGCAGCGGCGTCCAGCCGTGCGGGTCGGTCGCGTTGACGTCGGCTTTCGACTCGAGCAACAGGCCGACGAGCGCGAGGCTGCCTCCCAGGATCGCCGAGACGAGCGGTGGCCGCCCTTCGCGGTCGCGCGCGTTCGGGCTCGCGCCCCGCGCGAGCAGCTCGCGCACGCGCACGAGGTCGCACACGAAGGCGGCGTCGGCCAGCTCGTGATCGAGGAACCCGGGAGGAAGCGAGTCGTCCATGACCCGAGTTATAGCGTGACCAGGGCGGTGCGCGGCGCGGTCCTCAGCCGTGCAGCGAGAGCGCGCCGAAGCTGACGACGCTCGCGTCGTCGATGTTCCACTGCTCGTAGTGGAGGAGCTGGCCGCGCGCGTGCGGCAGCGCGCGGTGAAGGGTGTAAAAGGGCGCCGAGCCGCACCACTTGAGGCGGTCGAACCCTTGTTCGGGCGTGCCGCCCTCGCGGACCAGAGCCCAGAAGCCCTCGGCGTCGCCGGCCTCGAGGCGGGCGATGCGCGCGCGGTCCTCCTGCTCGACGGAGACGAGCTCGCCGCGGCCCGCGCGCGCCGCGAGGCGATCGCCGTAGCGGCGCCCGATGTGCGTCATGTCGACGCCCATCACGAAGAACAGGCGCTCGCCCTCGCGCGCCGCGAGGTTCCCCAGCGCATCGACGAAGCGCGCGACGTTGTCCGCGGCCTCGGGCGGCCTGCCCGCGGCCGGGCCGCGGACGAAGGCGCCGCACAGCACGGGGACGACCTTCACCTGCGGGCCGAACAGGTGTTGGAGGAACACGACCTGGAACTCGATCGAGTGCTCGACGGCGTGGCAGTAGTCCTCGACGGTGGCGCCCGCGCCGGCGGCGCGCGCGAGCTGACCCACGAGGCGCCCGTCGGTGGACGTCGCGCCGAACGGCGTCGCGAAGGACTTCCGCGTGAGGCCGAATCGATCGGGCTCGCCGTAGTGCGACGTCCCGAGGACCACGAACGTGCGATCGCCCAGGTCGGCCGGTAGGCCGCGGTACGCGGCGGCGTACGAGGCGATGCCGCCCTCGGGGCTGACGTGCGGCGCCGCGATGCCCAGCAGCGGGGCGCCGGCTGCGGGGCGCGCCTCGGGCGCCTGCTCGAGGTAGCCGTCGAGCGTCGCCGCGAGGGGCGCCGCTTCGTCCGGATAACCCGAGCCCGCGTGCGCCGGCGTGCGCTCTCGTGCGGCGGCGAACTCGCGCTGGCGGCGCTCGCGGCGCTCGGCGAACACGTCGTCGTCCAGGAAGCCCGCCTCGCGCAGCGCCTCGACCAGGTGACGCGCGGGCTCGGTGACCGACACCTGCTTCGTGAGGCGCGCCAGCAACGCGCGGAGGTCGGCCTCGGTCTGCTCTCCGTCGAAGCAACCCAAGCACTGCGCCAGCACGGGCGGCACGACGAGCACCGCCTCCGAATATCGGAACGGATCGCGCAGCAAGAGCCCCGGCTGGCTCGCCACCGGCGACGGCATGATGTCCAGCTCGGGGCGGAGACGCGGCAGAGGGGGCGCCATGGCGGGCGCCCGATCATAGCGCGCCGGGCGCGTCGGGGCCGAGGGGCAAGCTGTGACTTGCCGCACGCCCAAGCTCTCCACGGGCGTGCGGCGGCGCGCCGCGGTTTGGTACAGTCGGCGCCGCGTTGCGCGCCCCTGGTCTTCGCTTTTTGCTCGTCGCGATCGCCGTCGCCCTTTTCGTCGCCGGCGCCGAGAACGTCGCGCGCGCGCAGCTCGACCAGCCCTTGCCGCCGCCGCCCGCGCCCGCGGCGCCGCCCGTGGCGCCCAAGCTGACGAAGCCGCCCGCGATCACGAAGAACGTCGAGCCCGTCTATCCGCCCGACGCGTTCGCGGCCGGGATCTCCGGCGACGTCACGCTCTCTCTGGATCTCGACGCCACCGGCCACGTGACCGCCGCCGCCGTCACGCAGGGCGCGGGGCACGGCTTCGACGAGGCCGCCGTCGAGGCCGCCAAGCAGATGGAGTTCTCGCCGGCCGAGGTCGACGGCAAGCCATCGCCGATCCGGATCTCGTTCACGATCCACTTCAAACCGAAAGTCATCGAGGCGCGGCCGCCGCCCGCGCCCGAACCGCCGCCGCCACCGCCGCCGCCGCCGCCGCCGCCCGCGCCGGTCGTCGTTCGCGGCCGCGTGCGCGAGAAGGGCACGCGAGAGCCCGTCGCCGGCGCCGACGTGTCGATCATCGTGCGCGACGCGGCCGGCGCCGCCCACGAAGAGCCGAGCGTCGCCGCGGCCACCGACGAGGACGGGCGCTTCGAGCTGCGCGCGCACGCGCCGGGCGGCGTGCGCGTCATCGTCTCCGATACGGCGCACGAGCCCTGCGTGCGTGACTTCTCTGTCGCCGAGATCAGCGGCGCCGTGCCCGCCGAGTGGACCTGCTCGACGCGCCGGCGCTCGGGCCCCGTCTACGAGACGCGCGTGCGGGCGGCCGCGACGCACCCCGAGGAGACGAAGGTCACCCTCTCGAAGGTCGAGCTCACCACGGTGCCGGGCACGCTGGGCGATCCGCTGCGCGTCGTGCAGAGCCTGCCGGGCGTCGCGCGCGCGCCCTTCGGCCTCGGCCTGCTGGTCGTGCGCGGCGCGAACCCCAACGACACGGGCACGTTCATCGACACGCTCAACGTGCCGATCCTGTACCACTTCCTGGTCGGGCCCTCGGTCGTCTCGGCGAACCTCGTCGAGAAGCTGGACTTCTATCCGGGCGGCTTCGGCGCGCGCTACGGCCGCTTCTCCGGCGGCCTCGTCGACGTGACCCTGCGCAACGACGTCGGCCGCCAGGTGCACGGCGCCGTCGACGTCAACGCGCTCGATTCTTCGGTGTTCTTCGAGGGACCGATCAAAGGCGGCTGGCGCGTGAGCGCGTCCGTGCGGCGCAGCTACATCGACGCGCTGTTGCCGCTCTTCATCCCGAAGAAGGTCGGCTCCAGCTTCGTCACGGTGGTGCCCGTCTACTGGGACTATCAGGCGCGCGCCGAGCACGACCTGAAGAGCGGCAAGCTGGTCCTCGAGGCCTTCGGCTCGGACGACGCGCTGGACGTCGTCGCGCAGGATCCCTCGCGCAAGATCGATCTCGACCAGCACACGGGCTCGCACCGCTTGATGGCCATGTGGACGACGCGCGCGGGCGAGTGGGTCTCGACGCTGCGCCCGGCGTACGGCTACGGCGTGCAGAGCGTCTCGCTGGGCACGAACAACGGCGCCATCCGCTATCAAAGGTTGTTCTTGCGCGAGGATCTGACGCGCACGTTCTCGCCGCGGCTCACGGTGGCCGCGGGCTTCGACGGGCTCGTCTCGTACGACACGGCCGACTTCGACGTCCCGACGCCGCGCGATGGCCGCAGCGTCGGCGTCACGAACCCCGAACAGACCGTGATCACGCGCCGGCTGCTCGACACGGCGCCGGCCGTCTACGCCGAGGCGCAATGGTCGCCGCGCCCTTCGCTGCGGCTCGTGCCCGGCTTGCGCTTCGACTACTACCACGTCGTCGACACCGACAAGCTCAGCCTCGACCCGCGCTTCTCCGCGCGCTGGGCGCTGACGCCCAACTTCGCGCTCAAGGGCACGGTGGGCGTGTACCACCAGCTCCCCACGCCGCAGTACCTCGACAAGGAGTTCGGCAACCCGAACCTCGCGCTCATCTGGGCGGACCAGTACGAGCTCGGCGTCGAGCGGCGCTTCACGCCGGTGGTGAACCTCTCGCTCACGGGCTTCTACGTGCGCCGCCACGATCTGCCCGTGCCCTCGATCGATCACTTCTCCAGCAACGGGCAGGGGCGCGCCTACGGGCTCGAGGTGTTGCTGCGCCACGAGATCACCGCGCACTTCTACGGATGGATCGCCTACACGCTGTCGCGGTCCGAGACGGCGGGGAATCCCGCCGAGGGCGTGCCCACGGGCCCGCGCAGCGGGATGGATCGCACGGGCACCGACCTCGCGTGGCACCCGAGCACGTTCGATCAGCCGCACAACCTGATCGTCGTCGCCAGCTACGCGCGCTGGGGCTGGACGCTGGGCGCGCGCTACCGGTTCGTCTCGGGCGATCCGACGACGCCCATCGCCGGCTCGTTCTACGACGCCGACTACAACGCCTATCAGCGGCTGTCGGGCGCGCAGAACTCGACGCGCTTGCCCAACTTCAGCCAGCTGGACGTGCGCCTCGAGCACGTGTGGACGTTCGACGCGTGGACGCTGGGCGCGTACGTCGACGTGCAGAACGTGACGAACGCGGAGAACCCCGAAGGGCTGACCTACGATTACCGCTACCAGCAATCGGCGCCGATCCGCGGCGTGCCGATCCTGCCGATCCTCGGCGTGAGGGGGCGCTTCTGATGCGAACGTGGTCGACCGCGATGGTGCTGGCGATGCTCGCGTGTGGCCTGGCGGCGTGCTCGAGCTTTCCCGACGTCAGCACGGTCACGGACCTGCGCGTGCTGGCCGTGAAGGCGGATCCGCCCGAAGTCTTCGTGAAGGTGACGGGTCTGCCGGATCCGTCGATGCCTGGGATGCAGATCGATCCGACCAAGCTTGGGATCGATCCGGCGTCGATTCCGATGATTCGCATGACGCCGCTCATCGTCGATCCCCGCGCGGGCCTGGGCGCGATCACGTGGGACATCAGGGCGTGCCCCAACGATCCCTTCGGTCCGGCGCCGCCCGGCAGCGTCATGGGCGGTCCGATGGATCCGGGCGGCGGCGCCAACAACACCGTGGGAAGCACGCTGTGCGACGCCGCGACGCCACGGCTGGCGGCCGGGCTCGATCCGACCATGCCGTACGACGTGCAGCTGACGCCCGAGCAGCTGCGCGACGCCTTCAGGAAGGACGTATTCGTCGACCAGTACGGCAATCCGCACGGCGGGTTCGATCTGGGAATGCCGCTCAACTTCCAGATCGACGTTCACGAGGGCGGGGCGCTGGTCCAGACGATCAAGCGCGTGACGTTCTGGGCACGGCCCTGGCCCGATCAGGCGGTGGACCAGATACCCACGATCCCCAGCGTGGCCGCCTTCGGCGACCGTGATCCGGCGACGTTCGACCTGCTCCTGCCCATGGGGACGTTGAGCAAGACCACGCCCGTGTCCGTCTCGCTGACGTCGGGCAAAGGGCTCTGGCTCCTGCCCGAGTACCATGCGTTCACGGATGATCCCGCGATCGCCACCGACGAGCACTACCGGCCCACCATCATCAACCGCGATCCGCCCTATCAAGTGATCGAGGGCGACGAAACGGACGAGCGCATCCGCTACGCCTTCTACGCGACGGCGGGGCACTTCGATCCGCCGCGCTCCGTGAACCAGCTCGTTCCGGGCACCGTGGGGACGATCCACCTCGAGTCGCACTACATCCCGCCCGCGACGCTGTCCGCGGTCCCGGTCGACGCCGCGGGCCAGCACCTCGTGACCGTCTGGGTCGTCGTGCGCGACGATCGCGGTGGCGAGTCGTGGCTCGAAGGCCGCATCGCGCTCGAGCCCTGAGCGGCGCGAACTGGAAAAGGCGCCTGACCCGCGTCAAGATCGCAGGGCCATGTGGAGCTCAGCGAAGTCGAAGATGCCGACGCCCGAGGAGGCGCTGCCCGGGCGCGCGGCGCGCATGCCGGTTGCGAAGCGCCACTTCGTGAACGGGGCGCCGCTGGCGCCGCCGTTCCCGTCGGGGCTGCGCTTCGCGACGTTCGGCATGGGCTGCTTCTGGGGCGCCGAGCGCAAATTCTGGCAGCAGGAGGGCGTCTTCTCGACGGCCGTCGGCTACGCGGGCGGTTACACGCCCAACCCGACGTACCGCGAGGTGTGCTCGGGCCTCACGGGGCACACCGAGGTGGTGCAGGTCGTCTACGATCCGCGCGTGGTCAGCTACGAGCAGCTGCTCAAAATCTTTTGGGAGAACCACGACCCGACGCAGGGCATGCGGCAGGGCAACGACACGGGCACGCAGTACCGTTCGGCGATCTACACGCACGACGACGAGCAGCGCGCGGCCGCCGAGGCCTCGCGTGAGGCGTACGGCCGCATGCTGTCCGACGAGGGCTACGGCCCGATCACGACGGAGATCAAGCCGGCGCCCGAGTTCTATTACGCCGAGGACGATCACCAGCAATACCTGGCGAAGAACCCCGACGGGTACTGCGGGCTGGGCGGCACGGGCGTGAGCTGCCCCGTCGGCGTCGGGCGCAAGACTGCATCGCCCTGAAGCCCGCCGAAAGTGGCTGCCGGAGTCCTCGACGCGGGCAAGGCGGCGGTGCGCCGCTTCTGGCGCCCGTTCGTCCTGATCCAGCTCGTCGCCGTCGCGCTGGTCGTCGCCTACCACGTCGACGGGCGCGTGCGCGCCGTGTGCGCCGCGCTGGCGGCGTGGAAGACGGCGGGTGGCCTGCCGCTCTCGGCCGCGACGGCGGCGTTCGCGGGCGGGCTCCTGCCGGAGCTGGCCAAGCTGGTCGCCCGGACCCGAGGCGGGGCTTCCCGGTCGCCGTTTCAGGGCCGCGGCCGCGAGATCGCCTTCAACGTCGTGTTCTTCTCGTTCAACGGCGTCGTCGTCGACGGGCTCTATCGGCTGCTGGCGCGCCTGTTCGGCACGGGCACCGATCCGGCGACCGTCGTCGCGAAGATGGCCTTCGACCAGTTCGTGTTCACGCCGCCCTGGCTCGTGCTGATCACGGCGCTCTACCTGTGGCGCGCGCGGGCGTTCTCCGGGGTGGCCGTGCGCGCGGCGTTCTCGCGGGGCCTCGGCGCCTACGCGCGCGCGCGCGTGCTGCCGCTCTTGCTGCCCGACTGGGCCTTCTGGATCCCGATGATGTGCGTCGTCTACGCCTTCCCGCTGGCGCTGCAGTTCCTGCTGTTCATCCTCGCCCTCGCGGCGTGGAGCCTCATCATGGTGGTCATCGCGGGCGGCGAAGCTTCAGCCGACGCGTCGCCCGACGCCTGAGCCGATGCGCGGATCGGGTACTCTCTTGTCGTGAGCGACTCGGGCGATCTGACGCTGGCCGTCCGCGAGGACGTGGCGCTCGCGCCGCTGACGACGCTGGAGCTCGGCGGACGGGCGCGCCACTTCGTCGAGGCGCGCGACGAGGCGACGATCCTCGCGGCGCTCGCCTGGGCGCGCGCGCACGGCGCGCCCCTGTTCGTGCTCGGGGGCGGCTCGAACGTCGTCGTCGCCGACGCCGGCTACGACGGCCTCGTGCTCCGCGTCTGCACGAACGGTCGGTCGTTCGTGCCTGCGGGCGGCGAGGTGCTCGTCACGGCGGCCGCGGGCGAGCCGTGGGACGCGCTGGTCGCCGAGACCGTCGCGCGCGGGCTCGCCGGCCTCGAGTGCCTCTCCGGGATCCCCGGCTCGGTGGGAGCGACGCCCATCCAGAACGTCGGAGCCTACGGGCAGGAGGTGGCCGAGACGATCCGCTCCGTGCGCGTGGTGGACCGCCGGGACGGCTCGATCGTCGAGCTTCCGCCCGCGGCCTGCGCCTTCGGTTACCGCGACAGCGCGTTTCGCCGCGCGCCCGAGCGCCACGTCGTGCTGGACGTCACCTTCGCGCTGCGGCCGGGCGGCCCGCCCACGCTGCGCTACCGCGAGCTCGGCGACGCCATCGGTGGGGCGCCGACGCTCTCGACCGTGCGCGACACCGTGATCGCGCTGCGCCGGCGGAAGTCGATGGTCATCGACGCGGCCGATCCGAATCGCCGCAGCGTCGGGTCGTTCTTCACGAACCCCATCGTCGCCGCCGACGTCGCCCAGCTCCTGGTCGAGCGTTCCGTCGCAGGCGGGCTGGTGCGCGCCCCGGAAGACGTCCCGCGCTGGCCCGCGGGGGCGGGCTTCGTGAAGCTTTCGGCGGGGTGGCTCATCGAGCGCGCCGGGATCGCCAAGGGGCTGCGCGCGGGCGCCGTGGGCGTCTCGACGAACCACGCGCTCGCGCTCGTCCACCACGGCGGCGGCACGACGGCGGAGCTCGTCGCGCTCGCGCGCCGCGTGCGTGACGCCGTCGCGGCGCGCTTCGGCGTCACGCTGGCGCCCGAACCGATCTTCGTGGGTGCCGCGTGGAGCGACGGTCCGGCTACTCGTTCGCCGGCAGGATGATCACGAACGCAGTCCCCGGGTTCGAGCCCGCGAGGTACATGTTCCAGGTGCGCGTGTCGCCCGCGGGCGGCACGACGTCCCAGGTCGCCACGACCGGCTCCGCTTTGTTGGGCACCATGATGAAGATGCCGCTCGACGACGTCGTCGTGCCCGTGTCCGTGAACTCGGCGTTCGGGTAGAGCACCTTGAACATGCCGGTCGCCGCGACCGTCGCGCCGGCGACGCCCGCGGGCATGGGGCCCTCGCTCAGCTTGCCGACGACGTGTCCGATGAGGAAGCCGCGCGTCTCGAGGTCGCCCGCGCCGAACGTCTCGTTCAGCGCCTTGCCGACGAGCTGGCTCAGCTTCGCCTCCAGCTTGCGGCTCACGGCGAAGGCGCGCCGATCCTTGATGGGCGCGGGGTTGGCGCGCACGGCGTCGAGATCCGCCTTCGAGCCCATGCCCGTGCCCGTCTTCACCCACAGGCGCGCCGTGCCGGTGCGCGTGTCCTCGACCGACCCAACCAGTCCCAGGTTCTGCTTGGTGATGTCGATCCCCGGCAGCGTCCACGCGCACCCGAGGTCGGCGGTGCAGTTGCTCGCCGACGTGTCGAGCGTCATCGAGCCCAGCGCCGGAGCGTTCGGATCGAGGATCGTGGCCGCGGGATCGACGATCGAGACCTTCAGCATCGTGAAGTCCTCGTCGGCGTCGAGCGCGTGGTTGAGCGGGTGCGGCGCCGCCGTCCCCGACACCGTGACGTGGACCAGCGCCGAGCCGCCCGTGCCCGCGCCGCCGCTGGTTCCGGCCGCGCCGGTCGTTCCGGCCGCGCCCGCGTCCGTCTCCGAGGGCTTGAGCTTGCCGCAGGCGCCGGCGAAGACCGCCGCGGCGGCGAGCGTGATCACGATGGAGAGGAAGGGGCGAGCTCCGCGCATGTTTGCCACGCTAGAGAGGGTGGCGTCCGGCGTCAAGGTTTGCGCACACCCAGCGCGAGCCGCAGCGACGCCGAAATGACGTCGAGCGACGCTCGGTACGTGCCGTTTCCGACGGGCGTCGGGGAAGGATCCTGGCAGTCGTTCGACGTGAGGCACGGCGTGACCACCTGCTCGATCCGGCTCGCCGTCACCGTGCGATCGGGCAAGAAGTGATGCGCGTACGCGAGGTCCAGCGTCACGGGCACGCGCGGCAGCGCCACCGAGACGCCCACGGACACGGCGTCGCGCTGCCAGTTCGCGAAATCGACGCTCGTGTACGGGAGCGGGACCGCCGACGTCTCGTGCAGGTACCCGGCGCGCACGGTGAGCCGCCCGGGCAGAAGCTCGTGCTCGCCGCCCACGCGCACGCTGACGGCGTCGTCGAAGTTCTTCTGGAACACGAGCTCGGGCAGCGGCTTGCTGGTGCCGAGGTTCTCGCTGGCGATGACGATCCCGTTCGGCGCGAGCACGATCGCGCGCAGCGTGGACCAGCGCTCGTAGACGAGGTCGCCCTCGACGAGCCAGCGCTCGTGCGGGCGCACCAAGACGCCCGCGCGCACGACGTCGGGGAACGGCAGCGAGAACGCCGCGCTGGTGCCCATCTGACGGGCGCCGATCGCTCTCGCCGTCGCGGGCAGCTCGGTCGTCAGGTCGCCCGACGCATCGAACGTGAAGCCGCGCCGCCAGCTGACGCCCACGGACACGCGCTCCGACGGGCGCGCCGTCACGCCGACGATCGCCGTCGGGATGAGGCCGCTCGTGACGTCGACGCGCGCCAGCGTGTCCTCGGCGGGGTTTGTGCCCTCGCTGGAGCCGCTCCACACGGCTTGCGTGAAGCGCGCCCGGCCTTGCACCAGCTGGAACGTCACGCCCGCCGCGAGCCAGCGGTTGAACGCCGCCGCGATCGCCGCCGACCAGTAGGCGATCTGAGTGTCGCTCGAGATCAGCGCGTAACGCTCGGCGCCGGCCGCCGGGTACTCGAGCTTGCCGATCGCCGAAGGGCCCGCGACGCCGACGGCGAAGCCGAGCCCCGCGAGCGGGCCCGCGGAGGGCAAGCCGTAGCTGAGGACGGCCGCCCCCCCGAGGAACGGCGGGGCCTGGTTCGAGACGATCGCCTCGCCGGACTCCGGCGCGAAGTCCAGCCGCTGCCAGGCGAGGCTGGCGTCCAGCGTCGCGCGCCAGCCGGATTGACGGGCGAAGCCCGCTGGGTTGTAGACCAGCGCGAGACCGCCGTCGGGATCGGCGGCGTACGCACCGGCGCGGCCGAGCGCGACCGCACCCACGTCGGGATGCTCGACCCCGGCGGCCCACGCCGCGCCATCGCTGCTCAGCGCCAACAGCGCCGCCGCGAGCGCTCGCCTCGACGCGACGACCCTCACGAGACGCACTTTATGCAAAGCGTCTTCTTGGGCGCAAGCCCACTTACCCAATTCAATTCACAGAATCCGAGATACAATGGTCCGGGCCTCCGAATGCCCCGACGCCAGATGCCGGGATGCGGCGGAGGACCGAGACCAAGGGCCGAAAGGAAGGTCGACATGCTTCCATACCCGGAGGGCGGCATGCAGCGAGTCAGCGCGGGAAGGTCGGACGAGCGTCGGCGGGGCCGGGCGTACCTCTTCCCGGTGGTCCTCGGCGCGGTGGTGTGGCTGGGCTGTTCGTCACCCGAGGCCTACCGATCGGGATCGAGCCTCGCGACGGGCGCGGGCGGCACGATGGCTGGCGGGGGCGGGGCCGCCGGCACGACGGGGGCCGCCGGCACGACCGGAGCGGCAGGGACGGGTGATACGGGCGTGGCGGGAACCACGGGAGCCGCCGGCTCGGCCACCGCTGGCAGCATCGGCTCGGCGGGCGCGGCGGGCACGACCGGCGACGCGGGCACGACGGGCGCGGCGGGCACGACGGGCGCGGCGGGCACGACCGGCGCGGCGGGCACGACCGGGACAGCTGGGACCACGGGCGCCGCCGGGACGGCGGGCGACGCCGGCGCGACGGGCGCCGCAGGGTCGACGTCGGGGACCGGGCCGCTGGCCTTGCCTGTCATCGTGAGCGACTACTTCCGCCCCACGGGCGGCATGGGCGACGCCACCGTCGCGGGCGCCGTGACGATCGGTCTCGATCCGGGCCCGTGCAACGGCTCGCCCGCCGCCGCGAACAAGGGTCTCTGTTACGCCGTCACTTATCACCCGCAGCCCTTCGCGGCCGGCGCGAACAGCACGTGGGCCGGGTTCTACTGGCAGTACCCCGACAACAACTGGGGCACGATGCAGCCGCTCACGATCGCCGCCGGCGCGAAGAGCATCACGTTCTATGCGAAGGGCGCGAGCGGCGGCGAATCCATCACGTTCGAGGCGGGCGGCATCATCAACACGGTCTCGGCGGCGACGCCGTACACGGACAGCTTCACCGTCAGCATGCCGCTCAAGCTGACGACCACCTGGACGAAGTACACGTTGCCCATGACGGGCCTGACCTACGCGGGGGGCGTCCTGGGCGGCTTCGGCTGGGTCTCCACCGCGATGAACCAGAACGCCGTGACCTTCTACATCCAGGGAATCGTTTGGGAATGAGGCAGCCTCGCGGCTGGTGCATTCCGTCTTCGACGAATGCACGACCGCCTTTGCCCTGACGATAGTCTCGCTAACTGGGGAAAGCGGGGAAGGTGGAATGCAGGATGGGCCCGCGCCCCGGCGTGGGGGCAGCAGGGGCACGCGACCAAAAGTGGAGATCCGATTTGAATAGCCTGGTTCGCTCCCTTGCGAGCACGTCCGCGCTCGCGGCCTTCGTCGTGGTCGCGTCGTCGTGCACGCCCATCGGCAACATCGAAGATCGGCCCCTCGCGTCGTCGCCAGGCGCGGCGGGCGGGGGCGAGACGCCGACCGGCGTGGCGGGCGGAGGCAGCTCGCCGGCCGCCGGCGCGGGCGGCGCCGGAGCCGCGGGCAGCAGCGGATCAGCGGGCGCGGGGTCCGGCACGGCCGGCGGTGCGGGAC
>DASZUD010000306.1:0-19583 GCA_035548155.1 Polyangia bacterium | reverse complement strand
GCCGCCGGCCGAGCCGCCGCCGGCCGTCCCCGTCGTGACGGCGCGGCCCGCGGCGACGCCGGCGCCCGCGCAGGTGGGGCTGGAGGTCTCGGCCGTTGGCGAGGTGGGTGCAGTTCCCGCGGCCACCTTGGGCCTCGTCGTCGGTGGCGTCCTTCAGATGGGCTCGCTGCGGCTCGTGGCCGACGGCGCGCTCTTCGCGCCCCGAAGGGCGCTGCTGTCCGGCGGCGCGGGCGGAGAGTTCCAGCTCGCGGTCTTGGGCGGCCTCGCGTGCGCGACGGGAGGGCTCGGGCGCGTGCTCGTGCTCGGTTGCGGAGGCGCCGAGGTGGGGCGCCTCTCGGGAGACGGCCTGGGCGTTCGGAACCCGAGCTCGCGGGCCGAGCTGTGGTTCGCAGGGCGGGCCGAGGCCGGCGCGAACTTCAGTATTGGGCCCCGCGCCGCCCTGGCTCTGCGCGTCGGCGCGGCGCTGCCAGTCTTCCGGCCCACGTTCCTGCTCGACGCGACGACGGTCTACCGGCCGGCCTCCGTGACGGGGCGCGCCACGGCGGGCGTCGAGCTCACGTTCTGAGTGAACGGATCCGCGTGGCCCCGGAGACCAATGCGAGGCGCCCGTGAAAGCCTCCGTGACCGCCGCCAATGACAATCGCTCGTTCTCCGACGAGCTGACCTTCGACCGCGTCTACGCGGAGCACTTCCCGTTCGTCTGGCGCTGCCTGCGGGCCCTCGGCATTTCCGACGCCGCCGTCGACGACGCCGCCCAGGACGTGTTCCTCATCGTTCACAGGCAGCTCGGCACGTTCCGCGGGCAGTCGACCCTGAGGACCTGGCTCTTCGCGATCCTGCGCAACGTCGCCTCGAACCACCGGCGCGCCGTGGGCCGCGGAGCCGCCGGGCGAGAGAGCATCCGCCAGGCGGCGTCGCTCGGGGCGCCCGGACCGCTCGAGCACGCTCAAAACCTCGAAGCCGCGGCGTTCGTGCAGAGCTTCCTGGCCGGCCTCGACGAGAAGAAGCGCGCCGTCTTCGTGCTGGGTGCCCTCGAAGAGATGAGCATGCCGGAGGTCGCAGCCGCGCTGTCGATCCCGCTCAACACGGCCTACACACGCCTCCGCCGGGCGCGCGCAGACTTTCAGCGCGCGCTCGACGCGCACAGGGGGACGCCATGAACGATCTCGACGCATCGACCGTGCTGGCGCGCGCCCGCGCGGGCTTGTCACCGTCGGCGGAGCAAACCGCCCAGGTCCGCCAATCGCTCGCCACCGCGATCGCTTCCGGGACGATGCCAGCGAGAGCGCGTGCCGGCGCGACGAGCGGCACGGTTCGACTGGCGACCCGCCTCGTGCTCGCGTCGACGCTGGCGCTGGGCGCCGCGGGCACCGGATATGTCGCCGGCTACCGCGCCGGACGGCGCGCGCTGCCCGTGGTGCCGCGCGCCGCGCCGCTCGCGGCTCCGCCGGCGTCCGAGGCGGCGCGCGGTCCGGGGCCGGCGACCTCGTCGTCGGCGCCAGCGGCGGAAAGGACGTCGGAGCCTCGTCGCGCCGGCGGTCTCGCGCGGCCGGCACGATCCGTGGCGACCGCTTCCACCGCGACCGAGACGAAGGCTCCGCCCGCGGCCTCCCTCGAGGCCGAGCTGCGCGCGTTGCGCGGCGTCGAGCGCGCGCTGCGCGACCACCAGCCCGGCCTCGCGCTCGCGCTGTTGCGTCGACTCGACGCCGAGGTCCCCGACGGAAAGCTCGTCGAGGAGCGCGACGCGACGTCGGCGATCGCACGCTGCGAGCTCGGGGACGTCCCGTTCGGCGTGGACTTGGCTCGCGACTTCGCCGACCGGCACCCGGACAGCGTCTACGCCGCGCGCGTCGCCGCTGGCTGCCGAGACGGCGCGCGCAAGAGCAGCGCCGAACCTGAACGGATCGAGCGGACGCCGGAGACCAAGGCGATCGGAGGTTCCCAATGATTCGACACCTGCGACCCACCATCTTCATCCTCGGCAGCCTCGTCCTCGGTCAGCTCGGATGCTCGACCGACAGCACCGTCGACCTCGCGGGCCCGCAAGGCTCGCCCCTCGAGGACTATGTTGCCGCGTGGGACGGTCACGCAGAAGCCTACACCTTCGACACGACTAACGGCGGGACCGACCGCGTCCGGATCACCGTCAACAGCGATGGTACGGGGACGCTGCGCGTCGGGGACATCCCGCTCTATCCACCCGCGACCGACTTCGACGTCGGCTACCCGGTGGGTGCGAAGTGGAACGGCGGTCTGTTCGCGGGCGTGGCCTATCCGCTGCACAGCGCCCGCGTCGAGCAGGATCGACTGCGCTTCACCGTCGATCGAACCGATTTCCTCGCCGACTGGTGCGCCCACCAGACGCCTTACATCGGCGATCCGTCGTCGCCGGACTCCGGCTACAAGTGCATCCCGCTCCCATACATGGGCCACGAGGACGGCACGTGGACCGTCACCGATCGCCAGACGGGCCAGATGACGCCCGTCGATTGGCTCAAGGTGCAGGAGTGCCTCTCGATGTGCAACTGCTCGGCGACCGGCTGCGTCTCCGGCAATGCCGACAAGGGCACCTATGCCCCCATCGAGTTCGACGGCGCGCTGGACCAGAACGGGAAGAGCCTGGTCGGCACGATCGCCATGGGCGGCGACACCCGCGTCACGCTTCGGCTCGCGCGGCCCTGAGCGCCGCGGCACCGTCGCCGGCGTGGTCCGCTCAGGCCGGGCGGTGCGTGCCGTGGCCGTTGCCGTTCGTGCCGGGGCGCGGCGCGGGCGGGTGCTCGTCTTCGCGCGCGGGACCTGGCCCCAGCAGCGACTCGATCTCGGCGCGCTCGAGCGACTCCTTCTCGAGCAGGCGATCGGAGAGGTGATCGAGGTCGGCGCGGCGATCCTCCAGCGTCTGCGTCGCCTCGCCCAGGGCCCGGCCCAGCAGCACGCGCGCCTCTTCTTCGATCGCGGCCGCCGTCGCCGCGCTGGTGCCGTCGCCGACGGCCATGCGCTGGCCCAGGAACGGGTGCTCGACGTCGTGCTCGTAGTAGACGGGGCCGAGGCGCTGGCTCATCCCGAAGTTCGCGACCATGCGCGAGGCCAGACGCGTCGCTTCCTTCAAATCGTTTTCAGCGCCCGTCGAGATGCTGGCCAGCACGAGCCGCTCGGCCGCGTAGCCGCCCATGAGCACGCGCAGGCGCGCCGCCAGCTCGCCCTCGTCCATGAGGTGACGATCCAGGCCGCCGGGCCGCTGCTGGGTGGCGCCCAGGCTCATGCCGCGCGGGATGATGCTGATGCGGTGCGGGGGCTCTGCGCGCGGCGAGAAGTGCGCGACCACGGCGTGCCCCGCCTCGTGCACGGCCACGCGCTTCTTCTCGGCGGGGTCGAGGCGGGTCTCTCGCGGATCGCCGAGCACGATCTTGTCGAACGCCGCGGCGAAGTCATCGGCCTGGATCGAGTCGCGGCCCGCGCGCGTCGCCGCGAGCGCGGCCTCGTTGACCAGGTTCGCGAGATCCGCGCCCGAGAAGCCCGCCGTGTTGGCGGCGATGCTCTCCAGGTCCACGCCGGGCGCCAGCGGCTTGCCCCGCACGTGCACGCCGAGGATGGCCTTGCGGGCGGCGATCTCCGGGCGATCGACCAGCACGCGGCGATCGAAGCGCCCGGGGCGCAGCAGCGCGGGATCCAGCACGTCGGGCCGGTTGGTGGCGGCGATCACCACCACTTGGTCGGTGCGGTTGAACCCATCCATCTCCGACAGCAGCTGGTTCAGCGTCTGCTCGCGCTCGTCGTTGCCGCCGCCGAGGCCAGCGCCGCGGGAGCGCCCCACGGCGTCGATCTCGTCGATGAACACGATCGTGGGCGCGCTCTTCTTCGCCTCGCGGAAGAGGTCGCGCACGCGGGCCGCGCCCAGGCCGACGAAGAGCTCGATGAACTCGGAGCCGCTGATCGAGATGAACGGCACGCCGGCCTCGCCGGCGACGGCGCGCGCCAGCAGCGTCTTGCCCGTGCCGGGCGGGCCCACCAGCAGCACGCCGCGCGGCACCTTCCCGCCGAGGCGCGCGAAGCGCTCCGGCTCCTTGAGGAAGCTCACCACCTCGACGAGATCGCTCTTCGCGGCCTGCAGGCCCGCGATGTCGTCGAACGTCACGTTGACGGCCGTGGCCTTGTCGAACTTCCGGCCCGAGCTCTTCGTGAGGTTGCCCAGCGGCCCGCTGGCGCTGCCCAACATCGATCCCGCGCGCCGCGACATCCACGTCCACGCCGCGAAGATCAGCACCCAGGGCAGCAGCGTCAGCACCACCTGGACGGCGAAGGGCTGCTGCTGGTTGTGCACGACGATCTTCACGTCCTTGTCGCGCAAGAGCGGCAGTAAGGCGGCGTCGTCCTTGGGCAGGTTCGTGCGAAAGGTCTTCACCGATCGGCCGTCGATCGTCTCGGGCGCCTTCAGGGTGGCGTCGACCGTGTCGCCGGCGATGTCCACCTGCGTGAGCTTGCCCTGACGCGCCCACTCGAAGAGCTGCGAGTAGGCGACCGACTGCTTCTGCGCGCCCTCGTTCGCGCTCTTCCACAACCACATCGCCGCCAGCATGAAGGCCAGCAGCAGCAGCGCGCGCCGCGAGGTGTGCGGCTCGGGCGCGGGCGGCCCCGACGGCGGCTCGGGCGGCCGGCTCGCGGGCCCGCGCGGCGAAGGAGATCCGCCAGAGGGTGGAACTTCGGGAGGCGTGATCGATGGCAGCGGCACTCGTTCAAACCGTGTGTCCGCGCGGGGCGAATGCCATCGGGAACTTCGCCCCGCGTCGGCGCCGCCCCGACGCCGCGCGTTGCCTCGCAAATCGTACGACGCAGGTTTCGGATCGGCCCGGCGACGCCCGACGGGCACCGGGCCAGAAGAGAGGTCTACCCATGGCTCGAACCACCGCCGATCTTCTCGTCGAGCGCCTGCACGCTTGGGGCGTCGACACCGTGTTCGGCCTGCCGGGCGACGGCATCAACGGGATCTTCGAGGCGCTGCGCACGCACCAGGATCGCGTGCGCCTCATTCAAGTTCGTCATGAGGAGGCCGCGGCGTTCGCGGCGTGCGGCTACGCGAAGTACACGGGGCGCCTCGGCGTCTGCATCGCGACGTCGGGCCCTGGCGGCCTGCACCTCATCAACGGCCTCTATGACGCGAAGATGGACAACCAACCGGTGCTGGCCATCACCGGCCACACCTTCCACGATCTGATCGGCGCGCACTACCAGCAGGACGTCGATCTCGACAAGGTGTTCACCGACGTCGCGGTCTTCAACGAGCGCGTCATGGGACCGGCGCACGTCGTCAACATGGTGGACGCGGCGGTGAAGCACGCCATCGGCCGGCGCGGGGTGGCGCACCTCACGATCCCGAAGGACATCCAGTCGTGGACGGCGGGCGACGATCCGCGCTCGCACGCGAACGTCCCCAAGCACAGCGACGACGGCACGGCCGTCGGACGCACGCTGCCCGACGAGAGCGAGCTGCGGCGCGCCGCCGAGATCCTGAACACGGGCCAGCGCGTGATGATCCTCGCCGGGCGCGGCTGCCTCGGCGCGCGCGCCGAGCTGACGGCGCTGGCCGAGAAGCTGGGGGCGCCCGTCGCGAAGGCGCTGCTGGGCAAGGCGGTGCTGCCCGACACGAGCCCGCTCACGACGGGTGGCATCGGCCTGCTGGGCACGGCGCCCTCCAGCGAGGCGATGAAGGAGTGCGACACGCTGCTGCTCGCGGGCACGAACTTTCCGTACTTCGAGTTCCTGCCCGCGCCGGGGCAAGCCCGCACGGTGCAGATCGACGTGGACGCCGCCCGCATCGGCGCGCGCCACGCGGTGGAGGTGGGCTTGGTCGGCGACTGCGCGCGCGTCATCGGCGCGCTGCTGCCGCTCGTCGACGGCAAGGCCGATCGCAGCTTCCTGGAGACGTCGCAGGACCGCGTGCGGCAGTGGAACGAGCTCATGGAGATGCGCGGCACGCGCGACACTGTGCCGATGAAGCCGCAGGTGGCGGTGCGCGCGCTCAGCCAGCACCTGGCGGACGACGCCGTCATCGTCTCGGACTGCGGCACGGTGACGACGTGGGCCGCGCGCCACATCGTGCTGCGCGACCGCATGCTGTTCAGCGCGTCCGGCTCGCTGGCCACGATGGCCAACGGGCTGCCCTACGCGATCGCGGCGTCGGTGGCCTACCCGGGCCGGCAGGTGGTCGCGCTGGTGGGCGACGGCGGCGTCACGATGCTGATGGGCGAGCTGGCGACGATCGCGAAGTATCGGCTGCCCATCAAGATCATGGTCATCAAGAACAACAGCTTCGGCGAGATCAAATGGGAGCAGCTGGCAATGGAGGGCAACCCTGCTTTCGGCGTGGATCTGCAGCCCATCGACTTCGTCGCGGTCGCGGGCGCGTGCGGCATCCCGGCGTTCGGGTTCGATCGCCCGTCGGAGGCCGAGGCGGTGGTGCGCGAGGCGCTGGCGTCGGAGGGCCCGGCGCTGATCGAAGCGACGGTCGATCCGAACGAGCCGCCCATGCCGGGCCAGATCACGACGGCGCAGGCGCTGCGCTTCGCGAAGGCGCTGGCGCGGGGCGACCGCGATCGGTTCGCGATCATCAAGGACGTCATCGCGGACAAAGTGCGAGAGGTCGTTTGAGCGAGACCCCCATTTGACGCCTGGGGCGGGCCGGCGCGATGCTGCCGCCCCATGCGCACAGCTCACCGCGTCCTCGGCGTTGGTCTCGCCCTTTCGCTCGCGCTCTCTGCAGGCCCCGCGTCAGCCGCCGATACCGTCGTCCAGGTGCCGGTCGACGGGCTGATCGACGGCCGGACGGTCTCGACGGTGGCCGGCGGAACGATCACGACGTGGTCGGCCAACCAGGGCGTGGACGGCGACGGCAACGCCGACGGCTACGTCACGAACGCGGTCGAGACGCTGCTGGCGACTCAGGGCAAGACGGTCGACAAGAAGGTGAACAAGGCGCTGCCCGACGACGGCGTGTTCCCGGAGACGACGCGCCACCCGCAGGTGGTGCTGCACTTCTCGAACACCGCGCCCACGACCAGCCCGCAGACGCACCAGATCTACATCGCCGCTTCGCGCGGCTCGCAGACGTTCACGATCACGATCCCGCCGGCGACGTACTCGAAGATGTTCCTCTTCATCACGGCGTCCGAGGGCGCGGCGAACCTGACGATCACGATGAACTACGCGGGCGGCGCCGCGCCCACCGTGAAAATGCTGAAGCTCCCCGACTACGGTGTCGGCGGTGCGCCGGCGAACGATCCCGTGTTCTTCAACCTGATCGATGGCATGCGCAAGTGGACGTCGACGAATCAAGAGGGCGACGGCCCGTCGCACACGATTACGGGCATCGAGCTGGCCCCCACGCCCACGGCGACGCTGACCAGCATCCAGGTGCAGAAGACGAACGGGTCGCACTGCGTCTTCTGGGGCGCGACGGGCATCGCGACGAGCGCGGTGACGACGGGCACAGGCGGTACGGGCGGCGGCAATGACGGTGGCGTCGCGAATGACGGGGCGACCGGCGGCACGGGCTCGGGCGGCGCGGGTGGCACCGCGGGAACAACGGGCGCCGCGGGAACGACGGGCGCCGCCGGAACGACCGGTGCGGCGGGAACGACCGGCGCCGCGGGGACCACGGGCGCGGCCGGGACGACCGGCGCGGCAGGCACGACCGGCGCCGCGGGCAGCCTCGGCTCGACGGGCGCGGCTGGCAGCACCGGCACCGCCGGGTCCACCGGCACGAAGCAGTCCTCGGGCGGCGGCGGCTGCACGCTGGCCGGCACCTCGCGCGGCGGCGTCGCCTGGCTCGTGCTCGCGGCGGCGCTCGCACTGGCGGCGCGCCGGCGCCGCGCTTCGTGAAGCGCTACCGAACGCAGCGCACGCGAAACAGCCGCGTGGCCACGTCCCCGTCCGACGCGCCATAGAAGAAGTCGACGTACCACGCGGCCCCTCCCCCACCCGCCTTCGGCGTCCCCGTCCAGAAGTCGACGCTGGGCGTGTCGGGGAACGCGGCGGGGTCGACGGCCGGGAACTCGTGGCGGTCGTCGACGATCGTCTGCGTCTCCTTCATCGACGGCATGCGCCACCCCGCGCCCAGGCTCTTGCAGTACGCGATCGCGTCGTCCCACGAGTACTCGCCCGGATCCAACTTCTGCTGCCACGTGAGCCCCGTCGCGTGGTCGACGACCAGCCCGCCCGCGACCGGCTCATAGCGCCGCGGCACGCACGTCGAGGCAGGCGCGCGCACGCAACGGACCAGGCTCGGCTGATTGACGATGCCGTAGTCCGAGTACCCCGCGTCGAAGCCCACGTACCACTCGTCGTCGACGACGCCGTAGTAGCCCGACGAAGTCCAGTACGTGCTGTCGGGCGTGTCCCCGAACACTGGATCCAGCGTCGGCCCCGGCGCCGCAACAGTAAAGTCGACCAACGACACCAGCTCGATCCGCGTCGGCAGCCGCCAGCCGTCGCCCTTCTGCGTGCAATGTTCCGCCGCCGGCGTGAGCTCGTACTTCGTGTCATCGACAGCCGCCTCCCACACGAGGCCGGTGACGTCGTCAGTGATCGTGCCGTCTCCGTTCACCGTGTACGAAGCCGGGTTCGGAAGCCCCGCGCCGGCCGGGTTCGGCATGACGAACCCGCCGCAGAACGGAACGACGCCCGCGTCGGCTGCGTCACCGCCCGTTCCATCGACCGCTGCGCCGTCACCGGCGTCGGGCGACAGCGCGTTGCTGCTCGAGCCGCAGCCGCCGAGCGCGAGCACGACGAACCCAAGGCCCAGCCGGCGGCGCGAAACCATGCGGCGACTATAACGCGCGCGGTGTAGCGGCCTGCTCGAGACAGACGCACATCCCGGTGTGGGGCGCTCCGTTGGACGGCATCCGGCGGCCGAATAGACGATTGACCGTCGAGGCGCGTGTCCGCGCCGGACGCCTCGTCATCGACGAGCCCACCGATCTGGCCGACGGCGCCGAGCTCGAGCTCCTCCCGCTCGACCGGGGCGACTGGCTCGACGATATCGAGCAGCCTGCCGTGAACGCGGTTCGGGCCGGTGATGCCTACCGGCTGACCGACTGCTGCCACGACACGACGTCGCCGCCCCGGTTCGCCACGAACGACACCGCTCCGTCGTGCGAGATCACGATCGCGACGCCGTCGGGGTGGCCCTGGACGAAGCGGTACGCCGCGCGGTGGCGCGTGCCCACCTCTTCGACGGCGTTGACCTCGCAGCGCTCGCCCTCGGTGTCCAGCGCTCGGTAGATGGCGGACGGCGACGGGATCTCGCCCGAGACCTCGGCGCCGAAGCCCAGCAGGCCGAAGCGCTTGTCCAGCACGACGGCGCCGTCGATGGCGGCCAGCGCGGCGATCACGCGGCTCATCTCGAAGATGGCTTGCTCGAGGCGTTCGAGATCGGGGCTGTCGTCACGCGCGAAGTCGGCCCAGTCGACCTCGGCGTTCGTCGTGCGCGCGGCCAGACGATCCAAGAGCTGGAACAGGAGCGTGCGGTAGCGGCGCGGCGGCTCGCTGGCGTCGAAGCGGTATTTGAGGCTCACGCCCGGGATCGGTTGCCCGGATCCGTCGGGCGGCACGTCGGCCACCAGTATGAGGCCGCCGTGGCGCGCGCCCAGCACCAGCTGGATCACACGCCGGACCATCTGCTGGCCCACGCGGCCCACCAGCGTGGGCGCCGCCGCCGTCGGGACCGGCGCCTTCGCCTGAAGCGCGTCGTGCTCGCGCTGCACCTCCTGACGCTCGCGCTCGAACATGGCGGACAGCCACGTCGACTCGAACACGTCGATCATCGCGTCGACGATCAAGCCGTTCTCGAGCCCGCCAATCAGCTTGCCCGCGCACCGCACCGCCAGGTGGCCGGGCGCCGTGACGTGCACGATCGGATCGTACGTCCAGTTCGGCACGCTGCTGCGGCCGCCCCACGTGGGCGCCAGCCACGCCGGGCCCGAGTGCGCCAACCCCCAGATGCCCAGCTTGCCGCCGAACACATGGGCGCCGATCAGCGTCGTCTCGAACGGCGCCGACGGGGAGAGCTGGCGCAGCTCGTCGGGCGTCGCCGCGCGCACGCGATCGAACGGCAACCGCAACACACCTTCGTTGGGCTCGCCGCGCTCGGGCAGCGCGTCGGGCGGCGTCAGCAGCAACCGGAAGCGCGTCGGCCGCGTTTCCTCCGACGTGAGCGACGCGTGGTACGCGATCGACAGCGCCTCGCACAAGATGTCGTGCGACAGCGTCAGCGGGTGCGCCGCCGGCCAGTGGTCGCGCACGTACCGCGCCAGGTCGGACGGGTACTGGTACGGCGACGCCATGGCTCAATCATGCAACGGATCGGCCCGCGAAGGCGACGGCGCCGACGAGCTTTTCACGAAGCGGAAGCGCCCTCACAGCGCGGGCGTCGCCTCCGCTCAACTCGCCCCGCGGGCAGGGCGCGCGCGGCCCACGCGCCCCGCGGCGACGGTCAGGCCTTGCGCGCGATGAGCTCGGCCTCGATCTCGATCTGCACCTCCTCCCCGACGACGACGCCGCCCGCCTCGATGGCGACGTTCCAGTTCAGGCCCCAGTCCTTGCGGTTGATGCGCGCGCGCGCCGAGACGCCGCGGCGCGAGTTGCCCCACGGGTCCTTCACGGCGGGCCCGAGCGCCTCGACCTCGAGGGTCACCGCGCGCGACACGCCGCGGATCGTGAGATCGCCCGTGACGCGCAGGTCACCATCGGGCCCTTGCGGCGCCTCGACGCGCGTCGAGCGGAACGTCACCGTCGGGTGATTGGCGACGTCGAGGAAGTCGGCGCTGCGCAGGTGCTCGTCGCGCTTGGGCTCGCGCGAGTCCAAGCCGCGCGCGTCGACGCTGACGTCCACGCGCGACCGCGTGATGTCCCGCTCGTCGATGGCGACGGTGCCCGTCACGGGGCCCAGGTGACCACGCACGTGGGCCAGCATGAGGTGGCGTACCTTGAAGCCTGCGGTGGCGTGCGCCGTGTCGATGTCGTACGTGGCAACGGCCGCGGCGGCGGGGGCCGCGGCGCGGGAGGTGGCGGTCTCGGTGGTCGTGTTCATTTGGAAGCTCCTTTCGCCTCCCACTATGGACACCGGCGCATCATCCGACCAATGGATGATTGTGATGCGGTATATTCACGGTGTGAATATCGCGGCGCTCAACTTGAACCTCCTGCCCGTGCTCGACGCGCTCCTCACCGAGCGCAGCGTGAGCCGCGCGGGCGCACGCCTCGGCCTCTCGCAGCCCGCCGTCAGCAACGCGCTGGGCCAGCTGCGAGAGATCCTGGGCGACCCGCTGCTCGTGCGGAAGGGCGCGGGCATGGCCCCCACCGAGCGCGCGCTCGCGCTGGCCGTCCCGCTGCGGGCCGCGCTGCTGGCCCTCGAGCAGGGCCTCGAGCCGCCGGCCGCCTTCGATCCTGCCCGCGCGGACCGCGACTTCACGATCGTCACCAACGACTTCGTGGCGTTCGCGATGCTGCCGCGGCTGCTCGCGCGCCTGTCGAAGGAGGCGCCGGGGGTGCGGCTGCAGGTGCGCGCCTGGCAAGAGCACACCGTGCCGCCCGACCTCGCGCGCGGAGAGGCGGATCTGGTGCTGGGGTTCAACCGCGGGCTGCCCACGGGGCACCACGCGGCGCCGCTCTTCGACGACCGCTTCGTCTTCGTCGCGCGCGAGGGTCACCCGGTGGTGCGCGGCAAGATCACGCTCGCGACGTACACGAAGCTCCAGCACGTCCTGGTCTCGCACGAGCCGAACGCGCGCGGCATCGTCGACGAACAACTCGCCCAGCGCGGCCTCTCGCGCAACGTCGCGCTGCGCTTGTCGCACTTCCTGCTCGTGCCGCCGATCATCGCGAGCACCGACTACGTCGCGGCGCTGAGCGAGATCGTCGCGCGGCCGAGCGCAGGGCGGCTGGCGCTTCAGGTGCTGAAGATGCCGCTCGAGGTGCAAGGCGCGACCGTACAGATGGTCTGGCACGAGCGGACGTCGGCGTCCCCCGCCCACCAGTGGCTGCGCGAGATCGTCGAGGCCGTCGGGCGAAGCATCGCGGCGTCCTGCAAGAGCCGCTGAGCCCATGGCGCCGGCCGCGCCGCGCATTAGGTTTCGCCCCGGTGCCTGCATGATCTCCCGAGGCGGAACGGCGGCTGGCGAGGCGGCGCACGAGCACAAGGTCGCGCGCGTCGCCGAGGCGCTCGCGCGTTGCGCGGGCCGGGGGCCCGTGAAGCTGAAGAAGCGCTCGGCGTCGCACCAGGTGCCGAGGCCCGGCGGCGCGCGGCGCGCCGACGAGCGCATCGACATCGGCGCGCTCGACCAGATCCTCTCGATCGATCCGGCGGCGCGCCTCGCCGTCGCCGAGTCGGGCGTGACGTTCTCGCAGCTGGTCGACGCGACGATGGCCTACGGGCTGTGCCCCAAGGTCGTGCCCGAGCTCGAGGGCATCACGATCGGCGGCGCCGTATCGGGCTGCTCCGTCGAGTCGTCATCGTTTCGCTTCGGAGGCTTTCACGACACGTGCGTCGAGTACGAGGTCGTCACGGGGAAGGGCGACGTGCTCGTGTGCCGGCCCCACGACGAGCGCGGCCTCTTGTTCCAGATGCTGCACGGCACGTTCGGCACGCTGGGGATCCTCTCGAAGCTCACCTTCGAGCTGATGCCGGCGAAGCCGTTCGTGAAGGTGAGCTACGAGCGACACGACGATCTGGCCGGCCTCAAGCGCGCGATCGCGGCTCACGCCGACGCGGGCGACGTCGACTTCCTCGACGGCATCATCCACGGGCCGCGCGAACACGTGCTGGCCGTGGCCCGCTTCGTCGACGAGGCGCCCTACACGAACCGCTATGACTGGACGAAGGTCTACTATCGCAGCACGCGCGAGCGCGCCCACGACTACCTGCGCACGCGCGACTACTTCTTTCGCTACGACCGCGGCGTGACCAACGTGCACCCGAAGTCGTTCCTCGGCCGGCTGCTGCTGGGGAAGTTCCTCGGCTCGTCGCGGATCATGCGGCTCGGCCACGCGCTGAGCGGGCTCGACGGATTTCTAGGCGGCGAGCGCCCCGACGTGACGCTGGACGTCTTCCTGCCGTTCTCACGCGCAGACGACTACTTCTCCTGGCACGAGCGCGAGCTCGGGCACTTCCCGCTGTGGTGCGTCCCCTATCGGCGCGTCCGTGACTACGAGTGGCTGTCGCCGGCGTTCTATCGTGGGTTCGACGACCCGATGTTCCTCGACGTCGCGATCTACGGCATGAAGCAGCGCGAGGGCGGGCCGGACGCGTACCGGCTCATCGAATCCCGACTCATGGAGCTCGGCGGGCTGAAGACGCTCATCTCGCACAACCGCTACTCGCCCGACGAGTTCTGGTCGATCTGGAACAAGCCGAACTACGACGCCTGCAAGGCGCTCGTCGATCCCGACAACGTGTTCCGCGACCTCTACACGAAGACCTGCCGCGCCTCGCAGGGCCACGCCGGCTGACGGCGAGCTCCACGAGGCGCGGTCGCGAGCCCTAGTCTTCGATCTGCTTCGGCTTCGTGCCGGGGCGGAACAGCGTGACCTCCACCTCGTTGTCGCCGCTGTCGTCCAGCGTGTTCGGCGCGCCCGTCGCGATGTCGATCGGGATGCCGATGACGCCGGTCAGGAAGAGGTCCGCGAACATCCAGCCGATCTTGAACGTGCCGTCGATCGTGAACGTCTCGGAGTCGTAGCCTTCCTTCTCGGCGACGACCTTGTACGTGCCGCTGCGCTTGAGCTTCACCTTCGTCGGCGCGGAGCCCTTGTAGACCACCTGGCCGTTCTCGTTGGTGACCGTGATCTGCGCGGCCGGGTACGACGCGATCGCGAGGTTCTGCTCGCTGCCGTTCAGGATCGTGGCGCAGCCGGACGTCTGCGCCGCGCCGAGCGCGGCGGCCAAGAGCGCGAAGCCGAAGCGGGTCAGGTTCTTCTTCTCGTTTTTCATTTCGCAGCCGCCGTCGTGAGAGAGGCCGGCGCGCCGTTCGAGGCGCCGGGCGCAGGAGGTGTCGCCGACGGCGCCGCCGCAGGGGGCGCCGCCGCAGGAGCCGCTGCCGGCGGAGTCGGCGAGGGAGGAGCCGCTGCCGGGGTGATCGGCATGGGCGTCAAGCGCGCGACGATGTCGCCGCGAACCTTGACGTGGCCGCAGTCGGGCAGCACGCCCACGATCGTCATGATGTTCCAGGCGCCCGCGCTCGACTCGACGGAGAGGTTGGTGATCGCCTCGCCGCCCTTGTTTGCCACCTGGCGGTCCACCTGGCTCGAGATGTCCTTCGTGCCCGTGAACGGGATCAGCGTCCACAGCATGCTGCACGCCGTGTAGTCCATCTTGAACGTGCCCCGCTTCTCGACGTCGCCGTCCGAGAGGATCTTGCCGTCGGGGCCGCGCACGGCGCTCGACAGCGAGACGGGGTACTTCGCGCCGGGCGCCGCGACGTAGGAGCGCGCGCCGCAGCCGACCGCCGACATGGAGAGCGAAAGCAGGCCGAGGGCCAACGCACGCGAACGGATCGAGGCGCTCATTTGGCACCCGCCCCGCCGACGTTGACGACGTCGCCCTCGACGTACACCGTGTTCTTCACACCGGCGGGCCAGCCACGCGCCCACGCCCGCAGCGTCGTGACGCGAATCTCGCTGTTCTCCCCGCCCTTCCCCAGCGCGGTTTGCGCATCGGTGACGACCTGGACGTTGTCGACCCGATCGTAGGTGTAGCGATACATCGAGTCTTCGCTCTCCGAGTGCATCGAGACGGACTCGCCCTCGAACTCGCCCGCCTTCTGCGTGGACAGGGGCGCGCCGCCCCCGATGCGATCGGTCGTCGACAGCATGATGGGCTTCTTGACGCCGTGCATGGTCAGCAGCGAGGGCTGAAACCCGCTGAAACAGCCTGCGAGCGGCGTCGCGAGCAGGGCCAGCGCCAAGCCCCTCCGCGACCTTGTTGAACCTTGGGACATCCTGAGACCTCCTCCTGGGGAACGCGATGACTTCGACGTCCGCAGTGTGAGAGAGATCGCGCATTTGGAACATCGCACGTCCATGCGATGGTCAGCGCCCATACATGTGGGCAACGCGTTGAGCCGCGGCGTCAGGCGATCACGCCGAGCCGCATGCCCTTGAGCACAGCGGCCGTCCGCGTGGAGACGTCGAGCTTCCGATAGATGACCCGCACGTGTGAGCGGACCGTGTTGACGCTTATCTCCAGCCGCCGCGCCACCTCGTCGTACGTCAGCTCTTCGGTGAGCAGCCGGAGGACTTCGACTTCTCTGCGGGTCAGCGCTCCCATCGACGATCAGCGCTCGAAGGCGACGCCCAGGTCGAGCGTGAGCCACCACAGCGAGACGTCGTGTCCAACGAGCGCGCCCATGTTCATGCTCGTGTAGAGCCAGTCGACGGGGACGTGGATCGCGATCAGCGTGCGCGAGGCGCCGAAGCTGAGCTGGCCGCCGTACGCCTTTTGCCCCGGCGCCCACAGGCCCGCGATCGAGAAGTCCACGGCGCTGCCCGCGAGGTGGTGCGACGAGAGGCCGACCTGCAGCGCGGGGATCGAGCGCGACGCTCGAGGCTCCTTCAGTGTTTCGTGGAGCAGCTTGAGGCCGCCCTGAATCACCCAATCCTTGCGGCGGGTCTGACAGTGGCTGTCCCACGAGTGGACGACGCCGCCCGCGGCGGTTGCGCCCGCCTTCACCCAGCGCTCGCCGTACGTGCGGAGCGCGAAGCCGGCCGTGACATCCGCCTGCATCGTCGACGACGATCCGCCGTGGAAGTACCGGAAGGCGCCGTCGAGCTGCAGCGGGTGCAGGAGCGCGAGCGTCGCGGCGGCGCCCGCCTGCCAGCCGACGTCGAAGCCGGTGTTCGGGTTCTCGGCGCCCGTGGGGCGCGGGGCCGGGCCGCGGCCGTCGCCGCCCACATAGACGCCGCCCACGGCGCGCGCGCGCAGCAGGAAAGACGGCGGCACCTTCGCGCGCCAGGCCTCGATGATCGCGGGCGTCGGGTGCTCGGCGCGGTCCTCGCACTCGAGCTGCTCGCGCACCTCCCCGGGGAGATCGGCCCACTCGGGGTGCGGGTCGGCGGCGGGCGCGGGCGGCGCGGGCGCCTCGGCCGAAGCGGCGCCGGGCGCGGCGCTGAGCGCCGCCGCGAGAGCGAGCGTGAGTCCGTTGCGAATGACGCGGCCAGGGGAGAGCACGCGGCATTGTCGCGATCGCACACGAGCGCGGCTATCGCATGACCATGCGACCGGCGGCAGACGCGAGGCGTCTCGATCGAACTATTTCAGGCCCGCGGCCAAGAAACGCTTGAGGTAGCCGTGCGCGCCGACGCCGCCGATCGAGTTGCACGTGGGCGACGCGTAGCCCTGCACGCAGTCGACGTCGCGATCGTATGACCAGTAGTGGACGCCGGCGAGGCCCTGCGCGATCGCGAACTTCGCCACGGTTTCGGCGTCTGCCGTCGTGAAGATCTCCGTGATCGCGTCGTTGCCGCCGATCATGGGCGTGAGCTCGATGTTCGAGAACGGCACGCCCCACTTGTCGCGCAGGTTGTAGGCGGCCTGGATCGCGGATTGGCCCATCTGGCACTCGCCGTTGCTCACGACGCAGATGCCGGGGCCGGCCGTGCCGTAGTCCATCGTCATGAGGTTCACGGTGACGTAGCTCGGCCACGTCGCGGGCGTGCCGTTCCAGCCTAGCGCGCTCTTCACGGCGTTCAGCGTCGTCGCGCCGATCGTGTTCAGGCTGTCCTGCGCGTCCGCGCCCAGCGATTTCGCCGCGCTCTGTCCCGCCGTGCTGGTCGCCAGCGTCGCCAGCGTCAGGCTGAAGCGCAGCTTGGGGTACTTCGCGTGCGCCGACTTGATGCGCGCCATCAGGTCGGCGATCACCGACGGCGACTGGCCCGCCTCGATGTCGAAGTCGAGGCCGACGAGGTTCGTCGAATTCCATCGATCGATGAAGGCGTTCATGTTGGCGTCCGAGCCGCACGTGAACGAGCCCGCGGCGCCGCCGGTCGAGATCATGTAGCGGATGCCCGCTTGCATGAAGAGCGGCACGTTCACCGACGCGAGGTCCGAGCCCTTGAGCCCGCCCCAGTTCTCGCTGCCGCACTCGCCCGTCGCGAACGCCAGCGTCACGGTGGCCTTGCCGTTCGCGCTCATGTCCGCCGTGAAGGACGTCAGGTCGCCGCCGGCCTTCGTGGAGATCGTGTTCGTGTTCCAGTTCATGTTGATGCTCGTGTCCTTGTAGGGACCGAACACCAGCGTCGCGGGCGCGCCCGTGCCGGCAGCGCCCGTCGTGCCGGCCGCGCCCGTCGTGCCCCCGGAGCCCGTCGTCCCCGCGGCGCCCGTCGTGCCGGCAGCGCCCGTCGTCCCGGCCGTGCCCGTCGTGCCCGCGAGGCCCGTCGTGCCGGCCGTGCCCGCCGTACCGGCGATCCCGATCGTGCCGGCCGTGCCCGTCGTCCCCGCGGTGCCCGTCGTCCCCGCGCCGCCCGTGGCGCCGGCAGCGCCCGTCGTGCCCCCGGAGCCCGAACCGGCCCCGCCGCTGGTGCCCGCGACGCCCGTGGCCCCGCCGGCAGCTTCTCCGGCGCACCCCAGCAGAGAGGCGGCACCGACTCCGGCGAGGACGATTGCGAGCCACCCACACGTCGGTCTCAGGGATTGTTCACGCGCCATACGGCTTAGTTGCCGCCCGCGCCGAGATCGATCAACGAAATCGACGGTCACGCCTCCAAGAACGCGATCGACGCGCGCGCAAACCAGCCGCGCTCGGGCTCTGCGAAGATTGGGCCATGGCCGCCGCGCGGCACGACGCTCAGCGCCGCGCCGGGGATGGCCCGGTACAGCTCGAGGGCCAGCTCGACCGGATAGAAGGGATCGCGATCGCCGTAGACGATCAGCGTCCGCGCCGTGATCGTCGCGAGCAACGGCGGCGTGAACGCCATGTCGTCGTGGCTCGTCGCGAAGGCGCGCGCGTGGGCGTAGAGCGCCCGGATCTGCTCGTCACCGCCTTCGTGCCGGGCACGCATCGCCGTCCATTCGGCGGGTGACTGCCCGTCCGGATCGCTCGCCGCCATGATGGCGCGCGCCGACGCAGGAAAATACGGCGGCGAGCTCACGATCGCCATCGCGCTCACGCGCGCGGGCGCGCGCGTCGCGAGGTGCAGCAGCGTGTTGCCGCCCAGGCTCAGGCCCACGGCGCGGCAACGCGTGATGGCCAGCGCGTCCAGCAGCGCCGAGACGTCTTCCGCGCACTGGCGGTGGCTGAAGGTGCCCGCGGGGTTCGTCGAGCGCCCGTGGCCGCGCAGGTCGGGGATGATCACCCGGCGTTCGCGCGCGAGCGACTCGAGGTCGTACACGTGGCGCCAGTCGTCACCGTGGCCGAAGAAGCCGTGGAGGAGCAAGAGCGGCTCGCCCGCGCCGCCCAGCGCGACGTGCATGTCGATGCCGTTCACAGCCAACCGGCGCGCCTCGAAGAACGTGTCCATGCGTGTGCCTTTCTCGATCTCGTCCATCGAGATCGCGAGACGTTCACTAGCGCCACGCGCAGCGCGATTGATAGCTGCCGCGTTCGTCGCTAGAATGCGAGACGCTCCACAGGGACACGAGTCGCCGAAAGTTCGAGCCGCCGCGCATGCCGTTCGTCGACTCTCGAGGAGCCCGCATCAGCTACGCCGACACCGGCACGGGCGAAGGCGTGCTGCTGATCCAGGGCATTGGCCTCATCGGTGAAGGCTGGCGCCCGCAGGTCGAGGGGCTCCGCGATCGCTACCGCCTGCTGACCTTCGACAACCGCGGCATCGGCGCCAGCGAGCTTGGCGGCGGCGAGGTTTCCATCGAGGCGATGGCCGCCGACGCGTGGGCCGTCGCCGACGCCGCAGGGCTGGAGCGCGTGCACGTCGTCGGGCACTCGATGGGCGGCGTGATCGCGCAAGAGGTCGCGCTGGTCGCGCCCCGGCGCGTGCGCAGCCTCTCGCTGCTGTGCGCGTTCGCGAGCGGGCGGCAGGCGGCGACGCTCTCGCCGGGCATGATGTGGACGGGGCTCTGCACGCGCGTGGGCCCGCGGGCCTTCCGGCGCAACGCCTTCCTCTCGCTGGTGCTGCCGCCGGCCGAGCTGGCGCGCGTCGATCGCGCAGCCGAGGCCGCGCGCCTCGCCCCGCTCTTCGGCCACGACCTGGCCGATCAGCCCCCCATCGTCATGAAGCAGCTCCGCGCGACGGCGCGCTACGACGCGCGCGATCGCCTGGCGACGCTGGCGGCGATCCCGACGCTGGTGCTGAGCGCCGAGCTCGATCGCATCGCGCAGCCGCGCTTCGGGCGCGAGCTGGCCGCCGCCATTCCGGGCGCGCTGTACGAAGAGATCCCGGGCGCGGCGCACGGCGTGCCCATCTCCAGCCCCGCCGCCGTGAACGCGCGGCTTGCCGCGCACTTCGCGGCGGCGCGCTGAGCGATCGTCACGCCGGGCCGCGCGCGCCCGGGATCAGCATGCGCACGAGGGCGCGCGGGGCCTTCACGCGACGCGCTTCGAACCAGGCGAGGGCGGCGGCGCGCGCAGCGTCGTCGCCCTGCA
>DASZUD010000305.1:0-14888 GCA_035548155.1 Polyangia bacterium | reverse complement strand
CGAAGCCCGTCGCCGCGGGTGGCGCGGCGAAGCCCGTCGCCGCGGTCGCCGCGCCGAAGCCCGTGGCGCCACCGGCCGCACCGAAGCCCGTCGCCGCCGCGACGCCGAAGCCCGTCGCCGCGGAGCAGGCGAAGGCGAAGGGCAAGTACACCTTGCAGCTCTCGGCGTTCCCCTCGCGCGAAGAGGCCGAGGCCTTCGCCAAGAAGTACGACGGCACCTTCGTCATCGCGACCGAGGTCCCCGGGAAGGGCACGTGGTTCCGCGTTCGTTGCGGCAACTACGCGTCGTTTCAAGAGGCGGCCGCGGCGAAGACGGCGTTCGAGAAGCAGAACAAGATCATCGCCCTGGTCGCAGCCCGGTAGCGGCGAAGCCGACGGCCATTCCCAAGGTCTGGGCGGTCGACGACGCCGGCCGATCCCGAGTGGATCAGAACATGAGGCCGACGTTGACGTGAAGGACGCCGATGCGGGTGTCGCCCGGGCGCGGGTCGAGGGGCCAGGCCCAGGCGAAGCTGAGATCGCCGATGGGCAGCCGCAGGACCAGCGGTGAGATGCCGACGCCGTGGCGAAACTGAGACGGCGTCAAAGCGTCGAGCGAGTCGGCGACCACGCCGTTGTCCATGAACACCGAGCCGTACCAGGGCGGACTGATCGGGAACTGCAGATCGATGTTCTGGAGGATGCGCAGGTTGCCGCCGATGGGCCGGTACTCGACGCCCGAGAGCGCGGTGCCGCCGGGCACCGGGTTGAGCACGAACTGCACGACCTCGGTGCGCGCGCGATCGAGGTTGTACCCGCGGATCGTCGTGTCGCCGCCGGCGTAGTAGCGCTCGACCTTCGGCAGCAGGGACGCGCCCCCGAGCGGAACGCCCTCGTCGAAGCGGAAGCCGAAGCGGAGGTAGAGCACGCGCCCCAGCGGAATGACGGCGAGCGCGTGCACGCCGAGCTTGAGGAACGAGTCGTCGCCCGTCGGGAACGGCAGCGGGCGCAGCGGCCACGACAGCGCCGGAACGGCGACCTCGGCCACGCCGTCGACGCGCAGACCCACCGTCGGCAAAAGGCGGTTGTCGAGGCGCAGCCAGGAGATGTTCGCCGAGACGCTGCCGACGGTGGTCGACAGCTGCACGCTGCTCTCGGCCTCGTCGGGGCCGGCGCCGCGCAAGAGCCCCTCGGTGTGCCGCGTGTTGCGCAGGTTGTAGTGAATGCCGGCGTCTACGCCTGGGTAGAGCTCGCGCGAAAAGCCGATCGAGCCGCCACCGGACCGAATGTCGCCGAGGCGAACGGTCGCCTGCTGGAGGTATGAGACCGAGGCGTCGAGGCGGAACAGCGTGCCGAAGAAGCGCTGATCGAGGAACGTGGCCGCGCCGCGCCGCAGCCCCTGACCCACGGCGGCGTTCGCCGTGAAGCCCCAGGCGTGGCCGAGGAGGTTGCGGTTCTCGTAGCCGGCGCGCGCGTAGAAGCCGATGGGGAAGGACGAGCTCGGATCCTTCTGGTCCGTCGAGGCGCCGAGTCCGACGTGCACCAGGCTGTACTGCTCGTAGCGCTCCTCGACGTCGACGACCATGGGCACGACCGGGCGGTCTTCCTCGCGCCCGGGGAACGAGATCGGCGACGCGTTGTTGAAGAGCTGCATGAAGCCGAGGTTGCGCTGGCCGCGCTCGGCGGACGTCGTCGTCAGCAGCGATCCCGTGCCGAGCGGGATCTGCTCGAGCACCGTCTGGTCCTTCGTGACGAAGTTGCCGCGCACGAAGGTGGGCCCCACGCGCACGCGCGGCCCCGGCTTGAGCACCCAGGTGAGATCGATCTCGTTTCCCGCGCGCACCGTCTCCGGCTCAGCCGAACCCGTCGGGTAGCCGGCGTCGCCCAGGACGCGCTCGAGGCGCCGGGCGTCGTCGCGCACCGTCGACGGCACGAACGGCGCGCCCGGCCGCAGCGTGACGCTCTCCTGCAAGAAGTTCTGATCGTAGGGCAGGGGGCTGCCGTCGCCGCTGCGGAATGATTCGGACCGCACGGTCACGCGCGGGCCCTCGTCGATCGTGAAGCGCACGTAGATCTCGCGCGCGTCGCGCGACTCCATCTCGGCGCCCGCGGCGATGGCCCCGAGCGCCCCCAGCGCGTCGGGCGACGTCGCCGCCTCGCCGCGCGCCGTCGCCTCGGGGAAGCCGTGCGCGCGGTAGTGCTGCACCAGCCGCTCGGCGTCTTGCTCGAGCTGACGTCCCGTGATGTAGCCGCCGGTGCCCAGACCGAACCGGCCGAGGAACGGGAACTTGCGGACCGTGACCACCTCCGACAGGTCGGAGCTGGGCAGAGCGCTGTTCCCCACGAACTCGATGCCCCGCACCTTCAGCTCCGGCCCCTCGTCGATGACGAACGTCGCGCGCTCCTCGTCCGCGGAGACGTGCTCGCGCCGCCAATCGACGCGCGCGAAGAAGAAGCCCTCTTGCTGGTAGAAGCGCTGAAGGGCGTCGGCGCTCGCGCCCAGCTCGTAGTCGTCGTACGAGCCGCGGTCGAGCATCGTCAGCTTTTCCGTCAGCGTCCCGTCGCCTTCGTGCGCGTTGCCCTCGAACTCGACTTGCACGCGCTTGCGCTCGTTGATCGTGATGGTGAGCCGCACGTTCTTGGCGGCGCGATCGACGCTCTGCTGCAGGTTGAAGTCATGGGAGATGCGCACGCCGACGTAGCCGAGGGCGCGGTACTTCTTGGCCAGCTTGTCGATGTCCTCGCGCAGCTGGCGCTGCGTGAACGGGGAGGGTGAGAACCACAGCGTCTCGGCGGCGCGATGGCGAAACAGCGGATCGATGTCCTCGCTCGCGAGCGCGGTGTTGCCCTTGATCGTGAGCGGCCCCAGGGGGAATCCCTCGCCGCGCTGGATGCGCACGTAGAAGTCCACGGCGCCCCGCACGCTGGGCGACGGCTTGGCGTCGATGCTCACGTTCGCCTCGAAGAAGCCCTCGCCGCGCAGGAAGTCCAGGACGTGGGCGCGCTCCGTCTCCAGCGCGGCGGTGCGCGCGGGGCCGGCCGGCGGCAGCACGTGACCGGCGCGAATCGAGATGCGCCGCTGGATCTCGTCCTGACGCAGGAAGAAGCCGTTGCCCTCGACGAACACGTAGCGGAGCCGGTCGAGGGCGCGCACGTCGGCGACGATCACCAGGCCGCCGCGCCCCGGACGTGTCGACAGGTTCGCGTCGTAGCCGATGGCGTCGAAGGCGCTCTTCATGCGCGGCAACGTGCCGATGAGGATCGTGCCGATCTGGTCGGCCGCGCCCGACTCGACGAACGGCGAGCCCAGCGGAGCGACGCTGGCCATCAGCGCCTCGAGCTTGGCGTCGGGATCGCTGCGCAGGCCCGAGAGCTCGTATTGAACGATGATCTGCGGCGCCGCGGCCGGGGCCTCCGCGCGCGCGACGGCGCCGGCGAGCATCGCCAAGAACGACGACAGCAGCACGGCGAGCGGCAGGGCGGAGCGGGGCGAGGCGCGGCGTCTCACTTGGTCGTTCAGAACCTCAGAGGGTAGTCCAGGCGGAGCTCGCCGCCGAAATTCGTGGGCAGCGTCTCGGACACGCCCTGCTGCGACGACAGCGTGATGCGCTCGAGGCTGCTGCCGATCCCTAGATAGTCGAGGAACTGAACGTCCAGCTGCAGCGTCGCCTTGCTGCTGTTCTGGAAGCCCTGCAGGTAGTCCGCCTGCAGGTTGAACTTGCGGCTGATGCGACGCCGAATGCGGCCTTGGAAGCCGTCGGGCCCGACGGTGAGCCGCAGGTTCAGTCCCGTCAGCTTGAAGAAGGTGCTGTCGATGTACGGCTCCATGAGGTTGGCCAGCGTGTCTCGCGTGAGCTGACCGGCGACGTCGGCGCCCGTCGAGATGTTCGCGCCGACGGTCGGGTTCTGCGTGCCGACGCGCTGGGACTCGGTGGTCGTACGGCCCGTCAGGAGCAGGAACGCCGTCTGGGTGCGATCGAGGCCGTCGTCGGTGGACAGATCGATCTGCGACTCGCGCACGGGCCCGTGAATGCGCATGCGCACGTTGTGGTCGGCGCCGTTCGCGTCGGTGACGATGGCCGTCGCCTGGATGTCCAGCTCGGGCGTCTCTCCGTCGGCGATCGACTTCGTGTCGACGAAGATGATGTGGTTCGCGTTGGCGACCAGGTCGAAGTCACCGCGCATGCCGGGCAGGTTGAAGCGCCCGTCGGTCGGGCGGACGTCGCCCGCGATGGCCGGCTCGGACAGCGTGCCGCCCACGTGGATGAGGATCTCGACGTGGATCTCGGGCGCGATGTTGTTCTGGACCACGAAGCCCTCGCCCACGGTGCGCACCGTGAGATCCAGCGCCAGGTTCTCGAGCAGCGGCTTACCCTCGTAGAAGGGGCGCACCGACGACTCGTCGACGCGCGGGCTGATGACCAGGCTTTGGACCTTGAAGTCCTGGACGACGCGCCCCGAGACCAGGCGCGTCTCGCCGCCGAGCGTGAAGCCGTCGTCGACGTTGCCGCGCATCGTGAGATCGAAGCCGACGTCCTCGACCTCGAACGTGCCCGAGCTGCGGTACGCGAGGTGCTCGCCGTGCAGAGGCAGGTCGACGTTGCCCGGCTGGAAGGGCACGAGGCTCTTGAACTGCACGCGGCCGGCGCGCACGCCCGAGGCGCCGATCACCAGCGAGCCCTGCTCGTCGAGGATGACCTTCACGTTGTGAAGAACGACGCCGTCGTTCGAGAGCTCGACGATGCCGCTCTTGACCTGCACCTCGGTGCCGAGGTCGCGCAGCCGGAAGTCGATCGCGCCGAGATCGAGGCGGCCGCGCACCTCGGGCTTGGCCAGCGTCCCGCCGAGGTGGGCCTTGATGCGCGCCGTGCCCTGCGCGTCCGTGATGGCGTCGGGCGCGACGTAGGCCAGCAGCTTCGCGCTCACGTCGCCCGAAAGGTCGGCCGACAGATCCTCGGGCTGAAAGCCGGCGCCCAGGCTGGCGCCGCCGGAGAAGCGCAGCGTCGAACCCTCGACGGTGACGGCGACGTTCTCCACCGAGACGCTGCCCTGGGCCAGCGCGAACACGCCCGAGCCGACCGTCACGTCGCTGGGGAAGGCCTTGGGACGCACCTTGATGGCGTCGACGATCGCGATCTGGCCGCGGAGGTCGGGCGCCGCCAGCGTCCCACCCGCCTTGACCTCCACCTTGAGATCGCCGCTGAGGCTCTGGACGGCGCCCAAGAGGAACGGCTGCAGGAGCTCGAGCGAGAGGTGGCCCGACATCGCGCCGCTCAGCGCCTGCCCGTCGAGGCGGCCTTCGGCCGACAGGGTGCCGCCGTCGGTCGCGAAGCTGACCTTGTCGAGAGCGACGTGGTCACCCTTCACGGTGACGTGGAGGGGCGAGGCCGCCTCGACGCGCACGCGGTGCACGATCGTCTCACCGCTCTCGCCGATCGTGCCGCGCGCGATCGAGAGCCACAGCTCCGAGAGGAGCACATCGAGCGCCAGTGGCTTGCCGGGCTGCACGTCCACGATCACGCGCCCCGTCGCCATGCCCTTGCCGTCGCCGAAGTCGGCCAGCTCCGGCAGCAGCGGATCCAGCGCGACGCGCTGGAAGGTGATCGCGCCGTGCGCGAGCGGCCCGTCCTTCGTGAGCGCCGCCTCGGCGTCGAGGTGGAGCCGGCTGAAGAGCTCGCCGACGACGCTGACGCCCGTCACGCCGTTCACGCGCGCCGGCGCGAACGTCAGGTGCGCCGGTCCGAGCGCGATGCCGCGCGCGACGACGTCGGTGAGATCGAGCGTCCCCGCGAGCTCGGGCCGATCAGGGCGGCCGCCCACGTGCAGCCGGGCGCTGGCCTTGCCCGCGAGCGGCACGCCCGCCTCGGCGACGCCCGGCAGCTTCATGAGCGGCAGATCGGCGATGACGACGTAGAGATCGAGGTCTCGCTTCTTGACGCCGACGCGCCCGGTGACGTCGACGGTGCCGCCCTCGGGCTGGGCGACGCGCAGCGCGCGCACCTCGAGCGTGTCCTTCTCGAGAGCGACGTCGATGGGCCCCAGGACGTAAGGCGCCCCCAGCGCCATGATCTCCGTCCCTGCCGGCACGCGCACGCGCGCCTTGGGCGCGTCGAGCGGGCCGTGAGCCGACGCCGTGAACGAGAGCTTGCCGCCGACCATGTCGCCGCCGGCCAGCTCGGCCAGGTCGAGCGCCGTCGCCCCGAGCTCGAGATCGAGGTCGGGCGCGCGCAGCGGCTGAGAAGCGCGCTTGTTCCACAGGCGCAGCGTCCCGTGCGCCTTGAGCTGCCCGCCGAAGGCCGCGCCCGAAAGCTCGTCGAGGCGCGCCGTCCCGTGGGCCAGCCCGAATCGCGCCTCGAGCTTCTTCATGGCGCGCCCGCCCGCGGAGATCCCCTCGACGACGGCCTCGCCGGAGGCCTCCGGATCCTCGAACGTCCCGCCCGCGCGCGCCGTGACGCGCGCGCTCTTCGCGAGCGGCGGCAACCCCATGTCGCCGAGCAGACGCGCCAGATCGGACGCCACGACGTCGAGGCCCAGCTCGACGGCTTGCTCGAGCAAGAGGACGCGCCCCTTGGCGGTCGCTTCGGCGCCCGCGACGGCCACGGTGAGCCCGTCGGTGCGGGCGAGCTCGGGCGAGACGAACGCGTCGCCGTGGACGCGCACGACGCGCGGCAGGCCACCTGCGCGCGCCCGCGCGAGGCGCAGGTCCAGCCGCCGCACGCGCGCCGTCTGCCCCGCGAGGTTCGCCGACACGTCGATGCGCCCGTCGAGCTGGCCGCCGCCGAGCCCACGCAGCGGCGGCGGCAGGTAGCTCTCCGTGTGAAAGCCCGAGAGGCGAACGCCCGCGTCCAGTGCGAGGCGGTTCGTGTCGAGGTGGGTGTCGAGATCGAAGCGCCCGCCGCCAGGCGCCCCGAACGAGAACTTCGTCAGGTCCACCGCCCCCGCGCCCGCGTCGAACCCCAGGTCGAAGCCGATGCCCAGCGCGCGGTACGCATCGAACGCCACGTCGAGGGCGTCGAACCGCGCCTTGACCTTCAACTTCGCGAAGGTGTCCGAAAGCGCGATCGAGGCGCTGGCGCCGGGGCCGTCGGGCGGGCCTCCATCGCTGACGGCGAGCCCGTCGATCTTGCGTCCCGCCGCTACAGCCGCCAGCGCGTCGCCCGCGCGCTCGAAGCGCCCCGCGAGGTCGATCCCCGGCACCGACGTCGCGCCGTAGATGCCCGTGAAGAAGCCCTTCGCGACGAGCTTGCTCTTGCCGGTCTCGCCGCCCTCGAGGTCGAGGAAGATGTCATCGGGCCGGTCCTGCGTCGTGGCGACGCGACGGACGACGACCCGGTCGAACGGCAGCACGTTGTCGTCGAGGATCTTCAGGTAGCCGCCGCCGTTCGCGACGAGGGGACCGACGTCGAAGCCGAAGATCGGGTGCTTCGGGTCGACGGAGGATTGAATCAGCGACGCGCGCGCGTGCGTGTTGCGCAGCTCCAGGCCCCAGGCGCCCGGAAAGTCGAAGATCGCGTCCAGGTCGCCCAGCTCGGAGCTCGCGATCTCGAAGAAGCTTCCGGGCGCGTCCGGCGGCGGCGGCACCGGGTTCTTCGGCGCGAGCGCGGCGAGAAAGCCGATGCCCTCCCTGTGTGCCATGGCGGCGAAGCGCCAGAGGACCTTCGGCACGCGCAGGTCGTGGATCGAGAAGCTGCCGCCAATGAGCGTGCGCAGCTTCACGCGCGCGTCGAGATGCGGCACGTCCAGCACCACGGTGCCCTCGGGATCGACGATCTTGAGGCCGTCGACGGCGATCGGGCTCGGCGCGTCGGTGACGATGTCCACGAGCGCCCGCAGGTGCCACTCGACGCCCCCGATGTACATTTTGCCCGCGTTCTCGGGCAGCGCGCCCTGGATGAGCTTGCCGAGGCGAGGCCCCTGCAGGACCACCGACGCCGCCAGCACGGCGAACGCGACCGTCCCCAAGATCCCGGTGACGGTGAAGCGGATCACTCTTGCGAAGCGGGACTTCGGCACTTGCCTGGGCATTGTCGCACAAACCCGCGCAGCTTCGGCACATTCGGGCGCGCCATCCCAACGCCGGCGCACGAGCCAGGCCGCCGCGAATGAGCTAAGGTCGCCGCCAAATGTCTGCGTCCGCGATCACGGGAAAGCCCACTTTGTACGTCCTCGACGCGCTGAACTTCCTGTTCCGGGCCTTCCACGCGCTGCCGCCGCTCAAGACGACCAAGGGAGAGCAAACTGGCGCGATCTACGGCCTGTGCCAGATGCTGCTCAAGATCGAGCGCGAGGAGCGGCCCACGCACCTCACGTGCGTGTTCGACGCGCCCGGCGAGAACTTCCGCAACCGCATCTACGCCGAGTACAAGGCGCACCGGCCGCCCATGCCGCCCGAGCTCGCCGGACAGATCTCGATGGTGCGCACCGTCGTCGAGGCGTTCGGGCTCACGACGCTCGAGGTGCCGGGCTTCGAGGCGGACGACGTCATCGCGACCCTGGCGCGCATCGCGACGGCGGCCGGCATGGAGGTCGTGATCTGCTCGTCCGACAAGGATCTGACCCAGCTGTGCTCGAGCGAGGTCTCGGTCCTCGACACGATGAAGAACCGGCGCATCGGCCCCGCCGAGGTGAAGGAGAAGTTCGGAGTCGGCCCCGAGCGCGTCGGCGACGTGCTGGCGCTCATGGGCGACTCGATCGACAACGTGCCGGGCGTCGACGGCATCGGGCCGAAGACGGCCGCCGATCTCATCAACAAGTACGGCACGCTCGAGAACCTCCTCGAGCACGCGTCGGAAGTGAAGGGCAAGCGCGGCGAGGCGCTGTGCGCGGCGCGCGAGCTCGTGCGCACCTCGCGCGAGCTGGTGGCGCTGCGGGACGACGCGCCGCTGCCCAAGACGCTGGCCGAGCTTCACCGCGTCGACCCCGATCGCGAGCGCCTGCGCGCGCTGTTCCACGAGCTCGAGTTCTTCCGGCTCGAGAGCCAGCTGTCTCCCACGGGCGCGGCCGCGATCGCGCCGCACGCCGCGGAGGCGGCGCCCGCGAAGGCCGAGCCCGCGCCGGTGCCGGAGACGCTGGCCCCCGTGGGGCCGCCGCCGGACGCGCGCATCATCCTGGATCGGACGGCGCTGGCCGAGGTGGCGCGCGCCATCGAGGCGGCGCGCGCCGTCGCCGTATCTCCGCTCTACGACGGGCCCTCCGCCGTCCGCTCCGATCTCGTGGGCCTGGGACTGGCGATCCCGCGCGGTAGCGGAGCGCCCGAGCGCGTCTACGTGCCGATCTGCCACCGCTACTTGGGCGCTCCGGCCTGCATCCCCGAGGCCGACGTGCTGTCCGTGCTCGGGCCGCTGCTCGGCTCGACCGACGTCGCGAAGCACGCGCACGACGCGAAGACGCTGGACGTGCTGCTGCGCCAGCGCGGCCACGTCCTGCGCGGCGTCGCCACCGATCCGATGATCGCGTCGTACCTCCTCGACGCCTCGCGCGCCCGTCACGACCTGGACGTCGTCGCGGGCACCGAGCGGGTGGGGGAGGTCGCGACGCGCCCCAGCTGGATGGGCACGGGCCGCACGGCGCGCACGGGCGTCGACATCCCCGTCGAGGAGGTCGGCCGGCGCCTCGGCGCCGAGGCGGCGGCGGTGCTCGCGCTCGCGGACGTCCAGACGAAGCGCCTCGCGGACCAGAAGCTCGAGGGGCTCTACCGAGATCTCGAGCTGCCGCTCGCGGGCGTGCTCGCGCGCATCGAGTGCCGGGGCGTCAAGCTCGACTCCGACAAGCTGCGCGTCATCGGCGGCGAGGTGGCCGCGTCGCTGGTCGCCCTCGAGACGGAGATCCATGCGCTGGCGGGCGGCCCGTTCAACATCAACTCGCCGAAGCAGCTCGCCGAGGTGCTGTTCACGAAGCTCGGCCTGCCGGTGATACGCAAGACGAAGACCGGCGCCTCGACGGACGCCGATACGCTGGAGGAGCTCGCGGCGCTGCACCCCGTCCCCGCGAAAATCGTCGAGTGGCGGGCGCTGTCGAAGCTCAAGGGCACGTACATCGACGCGCTGCCGGCGCTGGTGAACCCGCGCACGGGGCGCCTGCACACGTCGTTCAACCAGGCCGTCGCCGCGACGGGGCGCCTGTCATCGAGCGAGCCCAACCTGCAGAACATCCCCATCCGCACGGAGGTGGGCCGCCGCATCCGCGAGGCGTTCGTCGCGCGGCCCGGCACCCTCATCGTCTCGGCGGACTACTCGCAGATCGAGCTGCGCATCCTCGCGCACCTCTCGGAAGATCCGGCGTTCCTCGACGCCTTCCGCTCGGGCCAGGACATCCACCAGCGCACCGCCGCCGAGGTGTTCGACGTTCCCCCGAGCGAGGTGACCGCCGATCAGCGCCGCATCGCCAAGGCCATCAACTTCGGCCTCGTGTTCGGCCAGGGCGAGTTCGGCCTGTCGCAGGTGCTGCGCATCCCCCGCCAGCAGGCCCGCGAGTACATCGCGAGCTACTTCAACCGGTACGGCGGCGTGC
This sequence comes from Polyangia bacterium, assembly GCA_035548155.1. Lineage (GTDB taxonomy): Bacteria > Myxococcota_A > Polyangia > Fen-1088 > Fen-1088 > DASZFV01. Next base: position 4,401 of record DASZUD010000305.1, on the reverse strand, counting down.
GCGCGTACATGGAGAGCTCGATCGCCGATGCGCGCACCAGGGGCGAATCGTCGACGCTGCTGGGACGCCGCCGGCCGCTGCCCGACATCCGCTCGACGCGCGCCCAGGACCGCGCCTCCGCCGAGCGCATGGCGCGCAACACGCCCGTGCAGGGCACGGCGGCGGATCTGCTGAAGCTGGCCATGCTGCGCGTCGACGCCGGCATCGAGGCGGGCGTTCCCCAGGCTGACGGCGCCCAACTCCTGCTCACCGTCCACGACGAGCTGGTGTTCGAGGTGCCCGAGGCCGCGGTCCCGGCGTTCGGCGCATGGGTGAAACACGAGATGGAGTCGGTCTACGCGCTGCGCGTGCCGCTGGTGGTCGACGTCGGGTCGGGGCCGACCTGGAGCAGCGCGCACTGACGACCGCAGACGATTCGGCTATCATGTTCCGCAGCCAATGACTCGCGCGGCCTTCGTCGATTGGGGCCCGAGGGCCGCGTTGGGCCTCCTGCTCGTCACGACGGCGTGCGAGCGACACCCGGCGCCGCCCCCGGGGCCCGCAGCACAGGCGGCGGCGCCCCTCCGGGCGCACGCCGACGGCGGAGCCGCGCCAGGGACCTCGAACGCCACGGCGAACGAGCCGCCGATGCGGGCCCTGCGGCGTTGCTTCCCGCAGCGGCCCGCCTGGGACGACGCGCCCGTCGCCGATCTGCTGGATCGCGCCGCCGATCTCTTCGACGCCGCCGACTACGAGGGCGCGCTCGTGTGCGCCGAAGAGGCCGCGCGCCAGGCGCCCCGCTCGGTCGAGGCGCACCACAACCGCGCCGTCGCGCTGCTGCACCTCGAGCGCCTCGACGAGGCCCGCGACGCGTTCGCACTGGCCCTGGCGCTCGCGCCCGATGATCCCGAGACGCTGGAGGCCGCCGCGGACCTCTTCATCAATCAACTGCCGCCCTCGGCCGATCGATCGCTGCTGGGCCTCGAGTACGCGCGACGCGGCTGGCGCCACACGGGGGCGCGCGATTCGTCGCGCCGCGCGCGGCTCGCGCTGCTCGAAGGCCAGGCGCTCATCGACCTCGGCCGCGCCGCCGAAGCGCTGCGCCGGCTCGACGCCTCACTGGCCGCCGCGCCCGACGTCGCGTCCGCCCAGTACGAGCGAGGCGTCGCGCTGTTCGAGCTCTGCCGGTTCGAGGACGCGCGCCGCATGTTCGAGAAGGTCCTCGCGGACGACGCCGATCACGCGCACGCGCTCTACCACCTCGGCCTCATCGAAGAGCGGCAGGGGAACGAAGAGGCCGCGGCGAAGCACTTGGCGGCCGCGACCGCCGAGGATCCGAAGGCCTTCCCACCGGCGCCGAAGATTTCGCAGGAAGACTTCGCCGCACGGGTGAAGCGCGCGGTCGAGGCGCTGGATCCCGACATGCGGCGCGATCTCCAGGGCGTGCCCGTCGAGGCGGCGGACGTGCCGTCGGAGGAAGATCTGACGGCGGAGAAGCCGCCGCTGTCTCCGACGATCTTGGGCCTGTTCCGCGGGTTGCCGCTCGACTGGAACGCCCGCGAGCCCCTTCCGACGCAGGCGGGCCGTCCCAGCAAGAAGGGCCGCGCCGAAGAGGAGACCGGCGCCGCGCCGGCGCGCTCGGCCCCGGCCGACGTCCCCGACCGCACGATCGTCCTCTACCGCCGGAACATCCTGCGCACCGTCCACGACGAAAAAGAGCTGGAGCAGGCCATCTCGCGCACGCTGCTCCACGAGGTCGGCCACCTCCGCGGCGAAGACGACGGGTCCCTGAGAGATCGCGGACTGGAATAAAAGAAACGCCCCCGCAACCCGAGTCGCGGAGGCGTCACAGCAAGCGCGGCGGGGCGTTTAGAGCTTCTTGCCCTTGCCGTCGGCCTTCTCGGCGTCGATGCGCGCGCCGCCGACCTTCTCGGCGGGGCGCCCCTCGAGCTTGATGTCCTGCGCGTCGGGCGGGAGCACGGCGTTGCCCTCGGCGATCACCTTGCCGGAGGCGTCCTGCATCTTCTTGTGGATGATGAGGCCGTCCGAGGCCGCGAAGCCGCCCATCGAGTTGATGGCGAACGTGCCGGTGACCACGTACTGGTCACCCGCCTTCGCGACGAGCGCCTTCGGCTTGCCGGTGTTCCAGTCCTTGATCGGGTAGTCGGCGACGAGCAGGCCGTGATCGATCTTCGTCGTCGGCGTGTCGCCGAGGAAGAAGTGCGGCTGGTCGCAGGGACGACACGCGCCACCCGCGGCGGCGGCAGGCTCTGGGGCCTTCGAGGGCGCGCCGCCCTTGAGCGCCTTCATCTCCTTCTTCTTCGCCGCCTTTTCCTTGGCCGCCAGCGCGTCGTTGCACTTGCGCTGCTCGGCGGGGCATTCGTAGATCGTCAGCAGGTAGGCCTTCACCTGGACGTCCTTGTCCAGGTACTGGCTCATGTGCTTGCGAAGACCGTAGATCGACATCTCGCCCGTGGGATATTTCTCGGGGGCAGTCTGCACGTTGAAGTTCGGCTGCGGCGGCAGGTCGACCTTGAGCGGGGGCAGGGCCGTTCCCTGACCGCGCGCGGGACCTCCCGCGAAGGGGATCATGAGCGCCAAAGCCAAGGGCACCATGTGGTGGTATACGGTCCGAACTCGTTTCATGGCAGACCTCTCTTCCCGCTCGATGCGGTTCGCCCTGAATAACATGCGGGTTTTGGGCGTTCAAGCACCGCGGCATCGCCCGTCGGGGTCCGCCGGGCTCGCGCTCGCGCTCGCGCTGGGTGCGATCGCGGTCGCGGGGTGCCGTTCGTCGAAGAAGCCGCCCAAGGACGCCGCCGCGCGCAACACCGCCAAGCTCGACCTGACGCCACCCCGGCCCGAGCCGCCGCCCGCGGGGACGCTGCCGGCCCCGTCGACGCTGCCGGCTCCGCCGCACCCGCCCGCCGGGACGCTGCACGTGCACCTCGACGGAGAGCCCGCGAACCTGCACCCGCTGGCGGCCGCGGACTCCAACGTCCACACCGTCACCGACGGTCTCGTCTACCAGACGCTCATCGATTGCTCGGGCGGGACGTACCGGCCGCTGCTCGCCGAGAGCTGGGACGTTTCGGACGACGGCATGCGGATCGCGCTGCGCATGCGCGGCGGCGTGCGCTGGCACGATCACCACGCCTTCGGCGTCCTCGACGTCCAGGCGACGCTCGAGCCGCTCTTGCGCAAGAGCAAGCTCAAGAGCGCCGAGTCGACCATGCTCGGCGCCGAGCTCGCCGACGTCGACTCGGTCGAGCTCGTGTCGGAGCGGACGATTCGCCTCGTGCTCAAGCGACCGTCGGATCTCGCGCTGCGCGCGCTGTGCGACGTGCCGATCTTGCCCGACCACCTGGTGCGCGACGTGCGGCCCGAATCGTCGCCCATCGCGAAGGCGCCCGTGGGCACGGGACCGTTCCGTTTCGCCGGCTGGGAGCACGGCAAACGGATCCGCTTGCAGCGCGCACCCGACGCGTGGGGACCGGGGCCGGCGCCGGGCGTCGAGGAGATCGTCTTCGACCTCGACTCCGACGGCGTGCGCGCCCTCAACCGCACGCGCCGGGGCGAGCTCGAGATCCTGCCGCGCGTCCTCGAGATCCACTATCCCGAGCAGGTCGAGCCCTCGACTCTCCACGGGATGACGCAGCTCGTTCGGCTCACGCCAGACCGGACGTCGTTCCTCGTGCTGAATCTGCGCCACGAGCCGCTCACCGACGTGCGCGTGCGGCGCGCGATGTCGCTCTTGTGGGATCGCGACCGCTTCGCGCGCGAGCTGCACAAGGATCTCGCGCGCCCGATCGGCGGGCCGGTGTTCGGCGGGCCGCTTCCGCCGCCCGAGTACAACCGCGCGCGCGCCATCAAGATGCTCGAGGAGGCCGGCTACCGCGACACCAACGCCGACGGCGTGCGCGATCGCGACGGCCACCCGATTCGCCTCACGATGATCCAGGTCGCCGGCAGCCGCACGCTGCCCGTCGAGGCGAAGGCCTTCGTGCTCGAGATGCGCAAGGCTGGGCTGCTGGTGGACGTCGTCGCCACCGATCCGATGACGTTCCAGGCGCGCTTGCAGCGCGGCGAGTTCGACATCGCGCCCATGATGTGGGAGGAGCAGCCCGACGAGGATCCGTCGCCGCTCTTCGGCGCCGAGGGGCTCTACAACTACGGCGGGTACGACTCGGCGGCGCTCGGGCCGCTGTTCGATCGGCTGCGCGTCGCGCCCGGCGAGGCGGGCCGGCGCCCCGTGCTGGCCGAGATCGCTCGCGTCGTCGCCGACGAGCAACCGGTGATCTTCCTCTACCGCACGGACGTGCCCGCGCTGGTCTCGACGCGGGTCCATGGCCTGGGAGCGGTGGGCGATCACCTCGACTTCCGGCGCGTGTGGCTCGACCCGTGACCCTCTGGCGCGTCGTC
>DASZUD010000304.1:0-29286 GCA_035548155.1 Polyangia bacterium | reverse complement strand
GAGGCGTGGGCGAGCGCGCCCCGCGCCCGCGACCAGGGCCGCGAGCACGCGCCGCTCCGCCGACGCGCCGAGGCGCGGCGCGGGCCGCTCCTTCAAAGCCCCGAGCAGGCCGAACGCGGCGCGCGCCTCGCGGCAGCGCGGGCATTCGGCCAGATGCGCGTCCAGCTCGAGCCGCGCCGCCTCGCTCGCCGCGCCACGCACGACGTCGAGCAGGCTCCGCTCCATCGCGCTGCACGAGATCACGCGTCACCTCCCGCCGCGTCGCCCAGCAGCGCGGCCGCGTGTTCGCGGAGCTCGACGTCGGCGCGTATCAGCTTCCGCAGCTCGCGGCGCGCGAAGAACATGCGGGAGCGCGTCGCCGTCTGGGACGCGCGCATGAGCGCCGCGATCTCCTCGACCGAACGATCCTCCATGACGTACAGCAGGAGCGCGATGCGCTTCTTCGGCGAGATGCGATCCAGCGCCGCGTGCAGGCGCGTCGCGAGGCGCCGGCCGTCGATGCCCTGATCGGCGGCGCCCTGATCGACCAGCGCGGGCGGCGGCGAGACGTGGTCGTCCGTCACCAGCTCGAGCGGCACGTGGCGGCGAACCTTGCCGGCGCGCAGGTGGTGGTGGGCGACGTGGACGGCGATGCCGCACAGCCACGTGCTGAGCTTCGCCTCGCCGCGGAAGCGCGAGAGGTTCCCCATCGCCTCGAGGAACGTCGTCTGCACGAGGTCCTCGAAGTCTGGCGTCGGGCCCACAAGCCGCCCGATGACGCCCTCGACCATGCCGCCATACGTGCGGAACAGCGTCTCGACGGCCTCCGGCCGCCCCGTACGGCAGCCCGCGAGGCAGGGATCGTCGGCCGCGAGCTCGGCGGTCGCGTGCGCCTTTGCCGATCTGGTCATCGACTCTTCTTCGGTGCCTCGACGGCTCATCCTGTTGAAAGCTCGCTAGAGAATCAACCAGCGCAGACCGGCCGAGATCGCGACGCCAAGGTCCCCCGTGTCCGTCGTCGGCTGCTCGAGAAACGTGAATTTCTGTTTGAGGACGAAAGCTTCCAGCGAGGCGCCCAGATAGACCTTCATGTAGGTGGTCACCTCGAAGTCCACGCGCGCCATGCCGCCCACGCCCACCGCGGGCCGACGCGACGCGCCGGTGCGGCCCTCGGCGTTCCGGCCGCTGAGGTCGAAGATGTGATACGCCGCGCGCGGCCCGAGCGCGAAGCCGGCGACCGGACCCTGCCAGCCCCAGAGCGCTCCGGCACCGAAGGGCCAGTCGGTCAGCGTCAGATCGACCCCGCCGACGTCGTCCTTGGCGTGCGTCGCGAACGCCGCGTCGGCGAACAGAGCCAGGCCGCCCGTGCCGTGGCGCCAGACCCGCACCTCGACGGACAGCGAAAGAGCGTGCCGCAGCCAGGTCGGATCTGCTGGCACGACGAGCGCGTAGCCGGTCGAGAGCGACCAGCGGCGGTGCACGAGCGCGGGCGGCGGCGCCTTCACGACCACGACGGGCGCGGGCGGCGCAGGAGGTATCGCGCGCACGACGGGCGGCGGCGGCGCCTCCGGCGGGCGCGGAGGCCGAGGCGGCTCTTCGGTCGCGGGCGTGTCGGCCTGCCCGCGGCGCCGAAACAGCGCGGCGCGCACCTTGAGCGCCACCGCGACGGCGGCCCGATCGGCCCCCAAGGGCTCGATCTCCGTCTCGCGTAGATCACGGGTCGCGACGTCGAAGACGTAGTAGACGGGGGTGCCGTCTGCGCGGCGCGCGGCCCACACGGCGAGCTCGGCGCCCTCGCGGCGCGCCGTGCTCGCGAGCTGCTCGAGGACGCGCGGCGCCGGCGCGGCGGGCGCCTTCCCGGCCAAGACGAGCCGTCCGTCGACGTCGCCCGTGTAGATGCGAAGCGCCTCGACGAGCCGCGCGTCGTCCGTCCCCGAGCCGCCGTTCAGCACGAGGATCGTCGCCGGCGCCGCGGCCCGGGCGATCGCCGCGTGAGCGACGACCACGAACGCGAGCGCCGCGAGCCGCGCCTTCGACACCGCGCGAGCATATCAGGTACCATGGCGCGGACGATGCGAGGACGCGCGCCGTTCGCCCCCGTGATCGCGCTGGCGTTCTCGGCTTGCAGCGGACGCGCCGAAACCGCAGACGCGTGCGGCAGCCCGATCCAAACGCCCCGAGACGCCGGCGACGACGCGGACGACGGCGGCGAGTTCCCGAGCGACGCGCCCGCAATCGACGGCTGGCACGCGCCCGCCCCGGCTGCGCCCGACGCACGCTGCGCGTTCACGCCCGCCCCGATCGCAGACCCGCCCGGAGACGCCGGCGCGCCCACGCGCTTCGTCGTGCTCGGCGACTACGGCAGCGCGGGCCCCGACGAAGAGGCCGTCGCCGACCTGGTCCATCGCCTCGGGCCCGAATTGATCATCACGACGGGCGACAACAACTACCCGCTCGGCGAAGAGGCCACGATCGACCTCAACGTCGGCGCGTTCTACCACGACTTCATCGCGCCCTACGTCGGCCGCTACGGGTGCGGCGCCGCGCGGAACCGCTTCTTCCCGGCGCTCGGCAACCATGATTGGTACACGTCGAACGCCGCGGCGTACCTCGCCTACTTCACGCTACCCGGCAACGAGCGCTACTACGACTTCGCGTGGGGCGACGTTCACTTCTTCGCGATCGACAGCGACCCCGCAGATCCGGACGGCCTTTCACCCGACGGCGTGCAGGGACGGTGGCTGCGGGCCGCGCTCGCGGCGGCCACCGAGCGCTGGCGCGTCGTGTACATGCACCGGCCGCCCTACTCCTCCGGCCCGCACGGCTCGAGCCCCGACGTGCAGTGGCCGTTCAAGGACTGGGGCGCGGACCTCGTGCTGTCCGGGCACGAGCACGACTACGAGCGCCTCGTCGAAGACGGCCTGACCTACGTCGTGAACGGGCTCGGCGGCGCCGAGCTCTACTTCCTGGGGCCGCCCGTGCAGGGCAGCGTCACCGGCTTCGAGGGCGCTTTCGGCGCGATGGTCGTCGAGGCGGACGCGTCGACCCTCGAGGCGCGCTTCATGACCGTCGACGGGCGCACGCCCGACGAGTTCACGCTGCCGTGAATCAGGGCACGTCGGCGAAGCAGTAGATGCCGCCGTAGCCGCCGCCCGATCCGACGATCGGGTTGTTCGGATCGGAGCCGCCCGTCTGGATCAAATTGACGCCCGCACCGCAGCCGCCTTCGTCCTGCCCCGAGATCCAGTTCACGCGCGGCCCCTCGGGCCATGAGAACCCGATGCGCGGGCGCCCCGCCGCCTTCGCCGTGCTGGTCCAGCTGGCGCACGTCGACGTCTGTCCGTAGAGCTTCCCCTGCGCGTCCGAGCCCGTGAGCGCGTGATGGTTGTCGACGGCCGGCTTCGTGGGATCGGGCGCGTGGTTCGGGATGCCGTCCTCGTTCGGCAGATCGTTGGCGATCGCCGTGTCGGCGCCTTGCGGGCGATCGTGCAGCAGCGCGGCCTTGTTCGAGGCGACGAGGCGGCCGAGCCGGTCGTACCAGGGACCGGCGCCGATGCGATCGATCGCGTTGACCGGTTGGCCGCCCGGGCCCGAGGCGGCGCTCAGGAACGCGTGCCACTTCTTCGCGCCCGCGCCCTTCATCGAGGTCTCGGCGATGTCCGTGCAGATCTTGTCCGCGCCCGTGAGGCCGTCAGCCTGCCCGTAGCGCAGATCGCCGCCGAAGCCGTTCTGGCTGCCCGAGAGCCGCCGCATGGCGACCAGGCTCGTCTCGAAGAAGCTGAACTTCGCCAGTGCGCCGACGTCCGTCGCGCTCGCGTCCTTGGCGTCTCCGCCACCGGAACCGGCGGCGGCGTCGGCGGGCTCGACCGACGCGTCGACGGCGCCGTTGCCCGTCCCGGCCGCGCCGGTTCCCGCGGTCGCGCCCGCTGCGCCCGTCGTTCCCGCCGTCGAGCCAGCCGCGCCCGTCGTGCCCGCGGCGCCCGTCGTCCCCGCCGCTCCGGTCGTGCCGGCCGCCGAGCCAGCGGCGCCGGTCGTGCCCGCCGGGCCGCCCGAGCCGGCGGCTCCACTCGTCGTCTTTCCGCCTCCCGACGAGCAGGCCAGCGTGGTGGCAACGAAGCACAGCGTCAGCGCGAGGGGCGTCTTCATCTCACGCAATTTGAGAGTGACCCTCGGCCGAAGTCAACGAACCCGTGGCCGCCTGGGATGATATGGAAGACGCATGGCGACACCGCCGTCGACGCTCGAGGACCTCGTCCGCGACCTGCGCGCCTTCGTGGACGCGCGCGAGTGGCAGCAGTTCCACGACCCGAAGAACCTGGCGATGCTGATCGCGTCCGAGGTGGGTGAGCTCGTCGCCGAGTACCGCTGGGTGCGCGGCGCCGAGTCGGACGCCCACTCGCGCGAGCCGGCGGCGCGCGCCCGCATCGCCGACGAGATCGCCGACGTGGGCATCGGCCTCGTCCTCCTCGCCGATCGCATCGGCCTGGATCTCGTGGGCGCCATGAGAGAGAAGCTCGCGAAAAACGCCGCGCGCTATCCGGTCGAGTCGGCCAAGGGCAAAGCCGAGCGGCCCTGAGCCGGCCCTCGTCAGCGGGCTCGGCGAAACGTCAGGTTGATGCGGCAGGCGCCGAGGGGATCGTGCCAGCCGGCCTCGACGGGCGCGACGCCGTGGAAGCGCAGGCGCGCCGGGCCGCCCCACACGACGACGTCGCCGTGGCGCAGCGGGACGCGCCGCGGCCGGCCGCCGCGCGTGTCGCCGCCGAAGAGGAACACGGCGGGAAGGCCCAGCGACACCGAGACGATGGGCGCGTCGAAGTCACGCTCGTTGCGATCCTGGTGCAGCGTGAGGCGCGAGCCGGGCTCGTAGCGATTCACGAGGCACGCGTCGGGCGCGAAGCGCGCGAAGCCGGCAGCCTCGGCAGCGCGCGCCGCGAGCGCGCGGAAAGCCGCCGGCATCGCGGGCCACGGGCGGCCCGAAGCGGGATCGATCGCGTCGTACCGATACCCACGCCGATCCGACACCCAGCCGAGCGGCCCGCAGTTCGTCATGGCGACGGACATGCGATACCCGCCCGGCGTCTCGAGGTGCCGGAACGGCGCCGCCGCGGCCACGGCGTCGATCCCGGCCAGCACGGCGATCTCGTCGGCGAGAGCGAAGCCCGGCAGCAAGACGGCGCCCGGAGCGAGCGCGCGGGGCGCGTCGTCACGAGTAGGCTCGGCGAGCCCGAGCGGGAGCTGGCTGCCGTGTCTCATCGGGCCTCTCCCAAGAGTAGCCCCGATGTCGCGCGGAGCTACGACTTCGAGCGCGGCGCGAGCTGCGAGGCCACCCACGTCGGCGCCGCCTGCTTCGCCAGGTCGATGTACCGCGCGGGGATCTCCGACATGTCCGTGAGCTGCCGGACCTCGAGCACGTCGGCCGAGCGCATGCCCACCGGGCAGCGCAGCGCCCACGCCTTCGCGTCTTCGAACGAGGGCACGTCGATGACGTAGAAGCCGCCCACGAGCTCCTTCGACTCGGCGAACGGGCCGTCGACCACGTTGCGCCGCCCTCCGCTCGCGACGATGCGCGCGCCCGGCGTTCCCGGCGTGAGGCCCTCGGCGGCCACCAGCACGCCCGCGCGGTGCAGCTCCTCGTTGAACTTCATGTACTTCATGAAGAGCTCGTCCGTCATCGCCTCCGGCTCTTCGGCGGCCGGCTTGCCGTGGTCGACGGTGCTCGTGATGATGAATTTCATGGGATCTCCTCAGGTTCGCAAGACGGGCCAACCCCGCCCGACCGGAACGACGAAGGAGCTCGCCAGTGATCGACAAGCTCTCGCAACAAAGTGAAAGGCGAGCGCAGCGCGGCTTCGCCGCGACGGAGCGCGGGGGACCGGGGGCTGCGAGCGGCAGCGAGCCAGCCCCCGCCAGATCGACTCAGACCGCGTCTTCGCCGCGCTCGCCCGTGCGGATGCGGACCGCCTCGTCGATCGTGGTGACGAAGATCTTGCCGTCACCGATCTTGCCCGTGCGCGCGGCCGCGGTGATGGCCTCGACGACGTCGTGCACCAAGGAATCCTTGATGATGACCTCGAGCTTCATCTTGGGCACGAAGTCCACGACGTAGGCCGAACCGCGGTACACCTCGGTGCGCCCGCCCGTGCGGCCGAACCCCTTGACCTCGGAGACCGTCATGCCCGAGACGCCGAGCTCGCGCAGGCGCGACTTCACCTCGTCGAGCTTGTACGGCTTGATGATGGCTTCGATGCGTTTCATCTGACCTGCCCTCTATTGGTGAGTCGTCACGCCCGGGGCGACCGCCGCCCCCGCGTCCGGCTAGTAGTAGCCGGCTCGCCGCGCGAGGTCCAGCTTCCGGGGCCATCCCTCGGCGGTCGCGACCGAAGGTCGTGAGGTCGGGATGGCAGGGCGTGGAGGCCGCGTTTGTGCGCGTTCATCCATGAGATGCACACCAGGCGCCGGCCTGCCGCCCGGCACCGCAAAATCCCACGAGCGTTTTCCGCCGAAATGCGGCTATAAACAGCCCCTTGGGTTGGCGGGCCGGCACACGGGCCGCGCGACCGACCGGTTCATCCCCCCAGCCGAGGAGATCTCGTAATGGCTCGTCCTTCCCGATCGTCGATGCGCTGGACCATCGTCGCGATGGCGTTCCTCGGAACGACCATCAACTACATCGACCGCGCAAACCTCGGCGTCGCCCTGCCCGATCTCAAGCGAGAGTTCGGCCTCTCGCCCGAGATGTCCGGCCTGATCCTGGGCGCCTTCTTCTGGACTTACGCGGCGTTCCAGCTGCCCTCCGGCTGGTTCGTCGACAAGGTCGGCCCGCGCATCGCGTACACGGTGGCCGTCGTGTGGTGGTCGATCTTCACGTCGGCCACGGCCATCGCGCGCGGCTTCACGTCGATGTTCGGGTTCCGCCTGCTGCTGGGCATCGGTGAGGCCCCGGCCTACCCGACCAACGCCAAATCGGTCGCCGAGTGGTTCCCCAAACAGGAGCGCGCCTTCGCGACCTCCATCTACGACAGCGGCGCGCGCGCCGGCACCGTGGCCGCCCTGCCGCTCTGCACTTGGATCATCAAGCAGTGGGGCTGGCGCGCCTCGTTCGTCATCACCGGCATCATCGGCGTCGTGTGGTCGCTCGTCTGGTACTCCATCTACCGGCACCCGTCGAAGCACACGATGATCTCGGACGCCGAGCGCGACTACATCGCGGCCGGCCAGGTGGCGACCAGCCCCGCGCAAAAAGGGCCGCAAAGTGGTCGGGTGCCCTGGAGCAGCCTCTTCAAGTACCGCGCGATCTGGGGGATGATGCTCGGCTTCTTCTGCCTGAACTTCGTCATCTACTTCTTCGTGACGTGGTTCCCGACGTACCTCCGCGACGGACGCGGCTTCTCGGACGTCAAGACCGGCTTCTACGGCATGGCGCCGGGCATCTTCGCGATCCTCGCCGGCTGGCTGGGCGGCCGCACGTCGGACTTCCTCGTGCGGCGCGGGCTGTCGCTCACGAAGGCGCGCAAGATCCCGATCGTCGGCGGCATGCTCGTCGCCTCGAGCATCGGCCTCGCCGTCGTGGTCCCGTCGGCGACGGCGGCGGTCGCGCTGCTGGCGCTCAGCTACGGCGGCCTCTGCTTCGCGGCGGCCAGCATCTGGTCGCTGCCGGCCGACATCGCGCCCACGCCGCAGCACGTGGCGTCGATCGGCGGCATCCAGAACTTCGCCTCGAACACCGCCGGCATCTGCATCACCTACCTCGTCGGCAAGCTGCTCGCGCAGACGGGCGGCTTCGTCGTGCCGCTGATCATGGCCGGCGGCTTCGCGATCCTGGGCGCGCTCTCGTACCTCTTCATCGTGCCCGAGGTGAAGCCGCTCGAGGCGCGGGGCGAGCTGGCGCCGCAGCGGGAGGCGGAGGTCGCGTGAGCGACCGGGCCCGTGCGGACGCGACCGGCCGGTGATCTCCGGCCGGTCGTTCCCCGGCCGGAAATCTCCGGCCGGTTGCGGGGGCTTCGCTACGGCCTGACCTGGATCTCGTAGCGGCGGTTCTTTTTCTTCTTGGCCTCGGTGTCGTCGGGCGTCACGACCGGACGCTCGGAGCCCATGCCCACCGCGATGATCTCGTTCTGCGGGATCCCTTTGGCCACGAGCTCCTTGACGATGACGGCGGCGCGCTTCTGCGAGAGCTCCTTGTTGTGCTCCGGCTTTCCGCTCGAGTCCGTGTGGCCCGAGACCTCGAACTTGAAGGCGGTCACGCCCGCGGCCTGAAGCTGCTTCTTCACGTCGACCAGCGTGTTCGCCAGCTTCTTGATCTTCGCGTCGCAGCCCGGCATCAGCTCGTCGCTGTCGGACTTGAACGCGCACTGATTCTTTCGGCCCTCGGCCAGCAGCTTGGCGTTGACCTTCTTGAAGGCCTCGTCACGCGCGGCGGAACCGGCGCTGCCTGCCGCCTTCTTGGCCAGGCCACCGAAGTCGACGGCCAGCGCAGGGCGCGGCGCGAAGGCGGCGACGCCGAGACAAGCGGAGAGCAACCACATGGGGAGATGCTTGGGTTTCATCATGGGCCGACCTTAGACGACGGCGCGACGGCCAGGCAAGACGCGAGGCCAGTGTGTGAGCCGACTCACGTTCGAGGTCAGCGCCGAAACCAGCTCGCGCGATCGGTCACGACGAATTGCGCGGACATGCCGCGCTCGGCGTGATCGCCGTCGGGACAAAAGACGCGGAACGTCCCCGGCGCGAGCTCGAGCCACATCGTCCGCCGCTGCCCGGGCGAGAGGAACTCGTCAGACTGCTCGTCGACGCCCGGCCCGACCACGTGGACGCCGTGCTCGAGGGTGCCGTCGTTGCTCACCTCGAGGCCGACCTTGCCGCGCGCCACCATGCGCGGACGGACCTGGATGCTCCCGTCGGTCAGCGCGACCTTCAGCACCTCGGGCGCCTGCGGCGTGCCCGGCTGGACGATGCCCAGCGGCGCGCACGCGGCGAGCCCGACCGCGCAAAGCGCCAATCGCCGCGTCACCCTCGCGAGCCGTCGCTGGTTCATGGCCAGCTCAACGGTATCACCGCCCGGGTGGGCGCGCCGTGATCAGTCTCGCTTCCCTAGGAAGAGGTGCGCCGCGACGATCTCGCCCGGCCGAGGCGGCGGCGGGGCCGAGCGCGCCGCGCGGCTCGCCTCGAGCAGCGTCCGCGTGTACGGGTGCGAGGGCGCGGCGAACACGTTGGCGGTCACGCCTTGCTCGACGACGCGGCCGCCCGCGAGGACGACGACGCGATCGGCGAGGTGGCGCGCCGTCGCGAGGTCGTGCGTGATGAGCAGGATCGAGATGCCGCGCTCGCGCGTGAGGCGGCGGAGCAGATCGAGCACGCCCACGCGCGTGGACGCGTCCAGCATCGACGTCGGCTCGTCGGCGACGATGACCTTGGGCCCTGCGGCCAGCGCGCGCGCGATCGCGACGCGCTGGCGCTGGCCGCCCGACAGCGCGTGCGGGTGACGGTCGAGGAAGTCCTGCGCCGGGTTGAGGCCCACGGACTCGAGCAGCTGGGCGGCGCGCGCGTCCACGTCGGCCGGCCGCGCCCGCCCGTGGACCAGCAGCGGGCGCGCCAGGTGGTGGCGCACGTGGTGCACGGGGTTCAGCGACGCGAACGGGTCCTGGAACACCATCTGCACGCGCGCGCGATAGGCGAGCGACGCGTGGCGAGGCTCGGTGCGCAGCACGTCGGCGCCCTCGAGCTTGATCGAGCCGGCGTCGGCGCGGGAGAGCCGCGCGACGATCCGCGCCAAGGTGCTCTTGCCGCTGCCCGACTCGCCCACGAGCGCGACGATCTCCCCCGCGGCCAGCGAGAAAGACACGTCGTCCAGCACGGTGCGCCGGCGCACGGGCCACCCGGGCAACGGATACGTCTTCTTGAGGCCCGTCAGCTCGAGCACGGGCATCTCGGACGCGGCGGTCACGACTTCGCGCCTCCCCCCAGCTCGCCGGCGACGGGTGACGGGCGATCGCCGCTGAGGTCCGGCGTCGGTCCGAGCGACGGGAACGCCGCGAGCAAGCGGCGCGTGTACGGGTGGCGCGCGACGCGCGACAAGTGGGCCGCGGGCGCGACGTCGACGAGGCGTCCGCGGTAGAGCACGCCGACGCGATCGCACCGCGCGAGGAGCAGCGGAAGGTCGTGCGTGATGAACAGCACCGACAGGCCCGTCGTCGCGCGCAGCTCGGCGAGGCGATCCAAAAGCTCGCGCTGCGTGACGACGTCGAGCGCCGTCGTCGCCTCGTCGAGGATCACGAGGCGCGGATCCAGCGCGAGCGCGAGCGCCAGCGCCACCCGCTGGCGCGCGCCGCCCGAGAGCGTGTGCGGGAAAGAGTCGAGCCGCGACGGCTCGAGACCCACCATGTGCAGCAGCGTGGCCGCCCGCTCGCGCGCCGCCGCGGGCGTGAACGGCTGGTGCGCGAGGACGACGTCGACGATCTGCTCGGCGATGGTCGCCACCGGGTTCAGCGCGTCGAGCGCGCTCTGCATCACCAGCGAGACGTCACGGAAGCGGTAGGCCCGCAGCCCGTCGGGCGGCAGCGCCAGGACGTCGCGGTCGCCGAAGCGGATCTCGCCCGTGTCGACGTTGGCCCACGACGGCAGGAGGCGCAGCAGGGCGTCGCCGAACGTCGACTTGCCGCTGCCCGACTCGCCCGCGAGGCCGAAGATCTCGCCGGGGCGAATCGCCAGCGACACGCCGTCCAAGGCGGGCACGTCGCGGCCGCGGTAGCGCACCGTGAGGTTCTGCACCGAGAGCAGCGCGCCCGCGGGCGGCGGCACCGGCGAGGTCACCTCGGGCGGCGGCGTCGCGTCGGCCGGGAGGACCTCGCGCCGCAGCAGCTCGGGCGGCGGCGATTCGACGATCGCGCCCGACGGCGTGGTCGCGCGCTCGACGGGCGCCGGCGGCTCGATCTCGCTGCCCGCCGCGAGGCGCGGGTTCGTCACCTCGTCGATGGCGTAGCTCAACATCGTGAGCCCGAACCCCACGAGCGCGACGCAGAGCCCGGTGGGGACGAACGTCCACCACGCGCCCGTGAGCAGCGCCGAGTCGTTGCTGGCCCAGTAGAGGTTCGTCCCCCACGTCACCGAGCCAGGATCGCCGAGGCCCAGGAACTCGAGGCCCACCTCGGCGCCGATGGCGTAGACGGTCGTCGTGATGAACGCCGACGCGACCAGCGAGGCCATGTTGGGCAGCATCTCGACGAAGACGACGCGCATCGGCCCCTCGCCCGAGACGATCGCCGCCTGGATGAACTCGCGGCCGCGGAGCGTGAGCGCCTGCGCGCGGAAGACGCGGGCGCTCCACGCCCAACCCGCGAACGAGAGCACCAGGATGATGCTGCCGGGCCCGGGCGGCAGGTACGCGGCCAGCACGATCGCGAGCGGCAGGCCCGGGATCACGAGGAACACGTTGATCAGCACCGAGAGCACGGCGTCGGCGCGCCCACCGAGGTAGCCGGCGGTGATGCCGAACAGCGCGCCCGCGAGCGTCACGAGGACCCCGACCGTGAACCCGACGGTCAGCGTGATGCGCGCGCCCGCGATGGTCTGCGCCAGCACGTCCTGCCCCTGCCCCGTCGTGCCGAGCAGGTGGTTCCACGACGGCGGCAGGTGCGGCACGGCGACGAACGCCGTCGGATCGCCCACGACGGCCGGGCCCGCGATCGCCATCACCGCGAAGGCAGCGACGACGGCGGCGCCGAACGCGGCCTTGCGAGTCGACAGCAGACGGCGCAGCGAGGCGTGCAGCTCGTTCATGCCCGCGCCCGCGGATCCAGCCAGATGTAGAGCAGATCGACGAGGAAGTTTGCCGCGAGGACCGACAGGGTGATCATCAAGAACAGCCCCTGCATGAGCGGCGTGTCTTGGTTCCGCACCGCCTGCACGAGCAGGTAGCCGAGGCCGGGGTACGAAAAGACGATCTCCGTGAGCAGCGACCCGCCGACGACGAAGCCGAGCGCCATGCCGAAGCTGGTCACGCTGGGCAAAAGCGCGTTTCGCGCGGCGTAGGCCCACATGATCCGCCGCGGCGGCAGCCCCTTCGCCGTGGCGAGCTTGATGGCGTCCGTGCCGAGCACGGCCAGCATCGCGCCGCGCATGCTGAGCATCCACCCGCCCAGCGTCGCGAGCACGATCGTGAGCGCCGGCAGCACGGCGTGGCTCGCGACGTCGAGCACGAAGCCGAACGAGGCCGAGGTCTCGAGATCGGGATCGCGCGCGTGCTGCAGCGGGAACCAGTGCAGCGTGAAACCGAAGAGGTACAGCACCAGCATCGCGAGCCAGAAGTACGGGAACGCCCCCAGGAAAGACAGCGCGGGCGGCGCCAGCGAGTCCAGCCGACCGCCGCGGCGCCACGCCGCGACGACGCCCAGCAACGTCCCCAGCGCGAAGCTCATGACCAGCGCGACGCTGCCGAGCCCCAGCGACCAGCCGAAGCCCGTGCCGATGACGTCGCTGACGCGCGCCGGGAAGTAAGCGATCGAGAGGCCGAGGTCGCCGCGCGCCACGTGCGCGAGGTACGTGAAGTACTGCGTGAGCGCCCCGCCGGGCACGAGGCCGAAGGCGTGGCGCAGGGCCCGCAGCGCCTCTGGCGACATCTGCCCCTTGAAGCGCGCGACCAGCGCCGCGGCCGGATCGCCCGGCATGAGGCGCGGGATCGCGAAGTTCAGCGTGATCGAGGCCCACGCGGAGATCACGTAGAAGGCCAGGCGGCGGAGCGCGTGATTCACGGCGCCTTGCCCTTCCCCGCCTGACGCGGGCGCGGCGTCAGCGTCGTCAGCACGAGCAGGCGCTCGGGCTCGCGATGGGGCGAAAGCGACGCGTAGGGGTGCTCGGCCGAGGGGAACCCCTCGAAGCGACGCGTGCTGAACACGCCCCACGCCGGGTTGGGAAACAGCGGGATCGCGGGCGCGAGCTCGACGAAGCGCGCCTCGATCTGCCGCACGATCTCGTGCTGCTGGGCCGCGTCGTCCGTCACCTCGAAGCGCGCCAGCAGCTCGTCCGTGCGCGCGTCGCCGAAGCGGTGCCAGTTGCCTCCCGCCATCTCGCCGAGGGGCCGCACCGTCCGACCCGACATCAGCCAGCGGTAGAAGCCGTACGGGTTCGGCCCCTCGACCGACCACGCGATCGACAGATCGAACTCGCCACGCCCGAGGCGCGTGTACCAGGCGCCGAACTCGTACGTGCGCAGCTTGACGTCGAAGCCCAGCGCCTTGAGATCGTGCGCGATGACGTGGCCGGCGCGCACCCAGTCGGACCAGCCGTTCACCACCTCGACGTCGAAGCGGAACGGCCGCCCGTCGTGCGTCCGGCGGATGCCGTCGCTGCCGCGCGCGTAGCCGCCCTCGTCGAGCAGCGCATTGGCGGCGTCGACGTCCTTGCGCACCCACGGCCGCGCCGCCAGCGTCGGATCGCGCCACGCCGCGTAGGCGTCGGTGAGCCCCGTCCCGTCGGCGGGCCGCGTGTACCCGTACATGGCGACGTCGACGATCTTGGGGCGATCGATGCCCATGCTGACGGCCTTGCGAACCCGTACGTCGTCGAACGGCTGGTGCGCCGTGTTCGGGTAGAGGAACGCCATGCTTCCCACGAGCGGAAACCAATAGTGATTGTGCGCGGGGTCGCGCCGCACGAACGTGCGCTCGACGGACGGCACGAAGTCGCCCGCCCAGTCGACGTCGCCCTCGACCAGCGCCAGGTTCGCCTGCTCGTTGGCGGGATACGCCAGGAACCTCAAGGCCTCCACCTTGGGCTTGCCGGGCTGCCAGTAGTAGGGGTTCCGGCCGAGCTCGTAGACCTGATTGCGAAAGACGCGCACCTCGGTGAACGGACCCGTGCCGACGGGATCCGGATTGGCGAACGTCACGGGATCGGGCACGTCGCGCCAGACGTGCGCGGGGACGATCATCTGCTGCGCGACGTCGGCGAGGCCGGGCACGTACACGCGGCGGAAGCGCAGCTCGACCGTGAGCGGATCCAGCGCGCGCACGTCCTGGATGAAGTCCCACACGTTGCGCTGATCGAGCGCGCGGTGATCGCGGAGCAAGCCGAACGTGTAGACGACGTCGCCCGCAGAGAAGACGGCGCCGTCGGACCAGCGCGCGCGGCGCAGCGCGAACCGGAGGCTCAGGTGATCGGCCGACCAGGTGTAGCCCGCGGCCAGCCACGGCACGTACGTGCCGACGACCGTGTTGAAGATCAGCAGCGGCTCATAGACGCCCGCGCGCGTGGGAAAGCGCGCGCCCTCCCCGGGCGAAAGCGGGTTGAAGTTGCGCACCCAGGCGCTCTGCTTCTCGACGGAGATCGACAGCACGCCAGGCGGCGTGACGGCGGCGGCGCCGCGACAGCCCGCGAGCGCCAGCAGCGACGCGACAACGACCGGAACCAGCGGCCCGAGCCTCCTCGGAGGGAACCCAGGCCGCTCCTTCAAGCCACCCCCACGCGAGCGGCGAGCGCGGGGAACAGCGCGCGGTCGGCCAGCGCCGCCCGCAGCACCATCGTCGCGCCCCCCACGGCGATCGCCTTGTCGCCGAGGTTGCTCGTCATGATCGGCGTCCCTTCGAACGTCGTGGCGAGCGAGCGCGTGCGCACGGCGGCGCGCACGGGATCGAGCAGCAGGTCACCCACGCCGGTGATCTCGCCGCCGATGACGATGATGGCCGGGTTGAGGACGTTCATGAGGCTGGCCACGGCGACGCCGAGCCGACCTCCGGCCTCGGCGATGATGCGACGCGCGGCTTCGGTGCCATCGCCCTGGCCCTCGCGGGCGGCGCGCACGAGATCGCCGGCGCTGTCGATGCTGGCGCCGACCTCCGCCTTGGCGCGCGCGACGAGCACCTCCGACCCGATGAAGGTCGAGAGGCAGCCAGTGAGGCCACAGGAGCAGCGGGGACCGGCCGGGTCGAGCGGAAGGTGTCCAATCTCTCCAGCAGTTCCACCAGCGCCGCGATACAGCTCACCGTTGATGATGTGTCCTGCCCCGATCGTGGTGCCGATCTTGATGTAAGTCAGATCCTTACCATTACGACCCGCACCCCACCACTGTTCGGCGAGCGCGCCCAAGTTGGCGTCATTCTCCACGAAAACCGGAAGTCCGTAGGCGTTCGAGAGGACCGCGTGAACGTCGTGGTCGCGCCAAGCGGGGAAGGTGGAAGACGGCAGCCGCCCGGGCTCGTCCGGGCGCACGGGTCCGGGCACGCCGACGCCGATCCCGATCACCTGCCGGCGCGCGATGCCGAGCTCGCGCAGGGCGTCGTCGATGAAGCCGCGCGCCATCGTGAGGGCGCCGTCGGGATCGCTGCGCGTCGCGAGGAGGCCGAACCGCGACGTGCGGACGTCGGCGCGCAAGTCGGTCACGACGACGGTCACGTGGGAGGAGCCGATCTCGACGCCCACGAGCGCGAACACGTCGTCACAGAAGCCGATCATCGTCGGACGCCGCCCACCGCGCGAGAGCCCGGCGCCGGTCTCGCGCACGAGGCCCGCTTGCTGCAAGCCCGCGACGATCGCCGAGACGGTCGAGGGCGACAGCCCCGTGACGCGCGCGATGTCGGCGCGCGAGATGTGCCGCTCGCGCCAAATGACCTTGAGCAGCAAGCTGCTGTTCTGGGCACGCATCCCGGCAGCATCGACGGTCGCCTGTGTGGTAATCGGATTCGACGTCATCATCTTCGGCTCACCTCGCGTGAGGCGCCGACGTGGCGCCTCTTCGCTGAAGAGTGGTGGAAATCCCGGGAGTTCGTTTATTCACGACTCGAACTATTTGAGGTGAGCACCGGTAATCTTCTTCCCGACGTCCGCCGAAAAAGTGCGCGGGCGCGACGGGCGTGTGGCGCATCGCGCGCGGCGGATCGCTGACGCGCGGGAGCGCCCGCACGACGGATCGCCGACACGAAGGCGAGCCGAGCCTGCGGCGCATCGGTCGCCAGACGCGACCGACGTTCGAGGCGGGGGCGCCGCGCTCGACGGCAAGGCACGGCTCGCGAGGGCGTCCGACGACGGCCTACGCGCCCGCGCCTGCGGCGCGCGACCCTCCCCGGTTTAGCGGCGACCGCGCGGAGCACGCAGGGCCATGACGCGCGGAACCGCGCGATCGCCGCCTCCGGAAACGGGATGCTCGCGTCGATCAGTCTCTTCGAGCGGAGCCCGCTGAAACGTCACGCGCGCGAGTAACCGGTCGTGCTTGCGACGGTCACGACTCGACCGCAATAACATTCGGGCCTCTGTTCCTAGTTGCAATGCGCCGTCACGCGATGCAACAGTGGTTCCGTGTCTGCGCTGAGGCTCGACAGCGAGCGCATAAGAAGCCTCATCGGAGATCGCTTCGGAGGAAGCATCTCGCGACTCGCTGCTGCGTTGCCGCTCGACGAGCCGCCCGATCGGAGCACGGTCACTCGCTGGCTCTCGTCCGACGGACGGCACTTCCCGCGCGACGAGGAGCGCATCCTCGCGCTCGCCGGCGCGCTCGACGTCGATCCGACGGCGCTGTGGACGTTCGACTCGGAGAACTTCCCGACACTGTGGCCGAAGATCGTGCGCGCCGCGCGCACGGGCCGTTGGAGCGGCCTGCTCAAGGCGCTCGCGTTCTTCCGTTATTTCTCGGACCAGGCGGAGGAGTGGCCGCCGCAGCAGATGGCGCGCCGGTTCTTCAACCGCGAGTGGGTCGTCAACGAGTTCGCGCACGACCCGCGCGACGGGAAGAACTTCTACCAGGATCTCGTCGTGCGCCCGCGCCGCCCGCAAGGGACGTTCCCCACGGTTTGGCACTTCGCCTTCAAGCACGGCGGCGTGCGCGGCGCGAAGTGGCAGCCGTTCGGCTTCGTGCGGCGCGACGCCGAGAGGGTGATCCTCTTCAACGACTGGGCGATCACCGACGAGGCGATCTGCACGCAGAACGATCAGGACATCTGCATCCGGACATGGTTCGGTCAGGGCGCGGCTTCGTTCCGCATCGTCTCGCTCCATCCGTTCACGCTGTCGATCCCGAAGCTCGAGCAGCCGGGGCTGCCGACCGTGCACTTCGGGTTCCCGGGCGAGGTCAACGAGTCGAGCGGCTGATGTCCAGCGCCGCCGCCGAGGGCCCGCCCGCGAACCATCCGTCGCGGCCGGCGTGGCGCCGACTCCTCATCGGAGCGGGCGCGGGGATCCTCGGGTGGGCCGCCGCGCCCGATCAATTCGGCCGCGCCGTGAAGCTCATCGCCGGGTGGGACGCGGCGGCCATCGCGATGACGGCGCTCGCCTGGTCGTTCATCGCGCGCGCGACGCCGGTGCGCACGCGCCAGTGGGCGGCCGCCATCGATCCGGGCCGGCTCGCGATCGGCGCCTTCGTCATCGTCGCCAGCGCGTTCAGCCTGATCGCGACGGGCTACGCGCTGCGGGGCGCGCGCACGTGCCCCGCGGGCGGACGCAACATCTTCCTGGGGCTCGGGCTCGTCGCGGTCGCGTCGGCGTGGATGGTGACGCACACGATGTACACGCTCCGGTACGCGCACCTCTACTACCGCGACGGCGTCGAGCGCGAAGGAGGCCTGGCCTTCCCCGGAGGCGGGCACCCGACCTACTTCGACTTCGCCTACTACGCGTTCACCATCGGCATGTGCTTCCAGGTCTCGGACGTCACCGTGACGACGCCCCGGATGCGCCGCGAGACCCTGGCCCACGCGCTGCTCTCGTTCGTCTACAACACGGCGATCCTGGCCGTGGCGCTGAACTTCGCGATCGGGACGTTCGGGTAGCACGACGCGCAGCCCGTCGCTGCGCCGCCCGCAGCCCGATGACCAGTCGCGACGCACTCAGACGAGAGCGCGCGCGTCATGGAAAACAGCGGCCGGCCCGACCGCCGGGGGCCTGTTCCTCGCCTGCCGCCGCGTGATAGCGTCCGCCCGAAATCATGGGCGGTCTTGGCTTGATGAAGAGGTCGGGGTTGGGGGGCATTGCGGCCTGCGTGGCGCTGCTGGCGCTCGTCGGCTGCGGCGGGGGCTCGTCGAACCATCCGCAGCACGACGGCGGACCGGACCTGCGGCCCGACGGAGCGGCGGGCGGGGACGCGCCGTCGGACGCCGGGCACGACACCACGAGCACGGGCGACACGGGCGGGTGCGGCCACGATGCGCTCACCAAGAAGCCGAACGGCCAGGCCTGCACCTGCGACGGCGACTGCGCGAGCAACTTCTGCGTCGACGGCCTCTGCTGCAACAGCGCCTGCAACGAGTCCTGCAAGACGTGCAGCGCGTCCGATTCGATGGGCACGTGCACGTTCCTCCCCTCGGGCATGCCGCCCCGCACGGCCTCGGCCTGCCAGGCGGCCGACAAGACGACGTGCGGCTTCGACGGCACCTGCGACGGCGCCGGCGGCTGCCGCCGCTACGTCGCGGGCACGGCCTGCGCGCAAGGCACGTGCGACGGCGAGGCCGTCGTGGGCTCGCGCACGTGCGACGGCCTCGGCCACTGCCGCTCGGGCCCCACGGTGATCTGCGCCCCCTTCTCGTGCGACCCGACGAAGGGCACCTGTTACGACGCCTGCACGCAGTCGAACCAGTGCGCCGCCGGCCAGCAGTGCGTGAACGGCAGCTGCGGCAAGAAGATGAAGAACGCGGCGTGCAAGACGGGCGCGGAGTGCGCGTCCGGCTTCTGCGCCGACGGCGTGTGCTGCAACGTCGCGTGCACGGGCGGCTGCGTCTCGTGCGCCCTGCCCGGCCGCGGCGGCACCTGTTGGCCCGTCGACATGAACACCGTCGATCCCCGCGGCGTGTGCGTCGACAAGGGCGCCGCGTCGTGCGGCGCGACGGGCAAGTGCGACGGCTTCGGCGGCTGTCAGAAGTACCCGGCCGAAACCCAGTGCACCATGCCGTCGTGCACGGGCACGCGCCGCAACACGCCCGGCACCTGCGACGGCCTCGGCACCTGCCGCCCCCAGGGCGTGCAGAACTGCAGCCCGTTCAACTGCGCCGACGGCGCGTGCAACAAGGTCTGCCTCTCCGACAAGGACTGCGACTCGACGCACGCGTGCGTCAAGGGCCTGTGCGGCCTCAAGCCGAACGGCGGGGCCTGCTCGGCGGGCACGGAGTGCCTCTCCACCCACTGCGTCGACGGCGTCTGCTGCGACAGCGACTGCACGGGCTCGTGCCGGAGCTGCGCGCTGTCGTCCGCGCCGGGCAAGTGCACCTCGATCCCGGCTGGCAACGCCGACCCGCGCGGGGTGTGCCAGGACATGACCGCCGCGTCCTGCTCGACGAACGGCAAGTGCGACGGCGCCGGCGGCTGCCAGAAGTACAAGATGGGCACGGTCTGCGCGCCCGAGAGCTGCACCGCGAACGTGTACACGCCGCCGTCGACGTGCAGCTCGACCGGCCAGTGCGTCGCGCCCGACCAGCTGCCCTGCAGCCCGTACACCTGCAACGGCACGACGTGCTTCCAGGCGTGCACGAACACCGACAACTGCCTCAAACCCAACGTCTGCAACGGCAACTCGTGCGGCCTCAAGAACCCCGGCGCGTCTTGCTCGTCGGGCGCCGAGTGCCTCTCGACGTTCTGCGCGCAGGGTGTCTGCTGCGACAAGGCGTGCAACGGCTCGTGCCAGTCGTGCGGCATGACCGGAACGCTGGGCGTGTGCACGAACGTCGCGACGGGCGCGCCCGATCCTGCGGGCATCTGTCAGGACCTGGGCCCCGCCTCGTGCGCCACGAACGGCATGTGCCAGGCCGGCGGCTGCCAGAAGTATCCCAAGGGCACGCCCTGCAAGGATCCGACGTGCCCGACCGACACGACGACGTTCACGGCCGGCTCCACGTGCGACGGCAGCGGCGCCTGCGTGACGCCCGCCCCGAGCTCGTGCTTCCCGTTCACGTGCGGCGCGAAGGCGTGCAAGGCGGCGTGCAAGGCCGACGCTGACTGCTCGGCGCCCGCCGTCTGCATCGCGGGCTCGTGCGGCCTCAAGGGCGCCGGCAAGGCGTGCGCCGACGGCAGCGAGTGTCTGTCGAAGTTCTGCGCGCAGGGCGTGTGCTGCAACTCGGCGTGCAACGGCTCGTGCCAGACGTGCGCGCTCCCGACGTCGCTCGGCACGTGCAGCAACGTGCCCGAGGGCGGCGTCGATCCGCAGGGCACCTGCAAGAACCAAGGCCCGTCGACGTGCGCGACGGACGGCTTGTGTGACGGCAAGGGCACGTGCCGCCTCTTCGCGGCCGGCACGCAGTGCGCGAAGCCCTCGTGCCCCGCGGGCTCGTCGACGCTCTCGCCCGCGAAGACCTGCGACGGCGTCGGCAACTGCATGGCGGCCGCGACGATCGGATGCGCGCCATACCTCTGCAACGCGACGAACACCTCGGCCTGCAACGCCGCGTGCACGAGCGACGCCGACTGCCTCGCGCCCAATATCTGCGACTCGAAGACCAACCTCTGCGGTGACAAGAAGCGCCTCGGCCAGGCGTGCACGGCGACCAGCGACTGCCTCACCGGCAACTTCTGCGTCGACAACGTGTGCTGCTCGGCCTCGGCCTGCGGGACCTGCCAGGCCTGCAACGTGACCGGCAAGGCGGGCTCGTGCTCGAGCGTCGGCGCGGGCGACGCCGAGCCGCACGCGCGCTGCACGCCGCAGCCGCCGTGCGGGAACACGGGCTCGTGCGACGGCGCGGGGGCCTGCGCGCAAGCCAGCGCCGACGTGAGCTGCGGGACGGCGTCCTGCGCGGGCACGACGTACACGCCCGTCTCGCACTGCACGGGCGGAGGCGCGTGCGCGACGGCGGCGACCAGCAGCTGCTCGCCGTACGTCTGCGGCCCAGGAGCCTGCAAGACGTCCTGCACCGCCGATTCGGACTGCGTCGCGCCGTACACCTGCCAGGGCGCCGCGGGGGCCAAGAGCTGCGCCCTGAAGAAGAACGGGCTCGCCTGCACGACGGGCGGCCAGTGCATCAGCGGCAACTGCGTCGACGGCGTGTGCTGCGGCTCGGCCAGCTGCGCGCCCTGCCAGGCGTGCAACCTCTCGGGCACGGGCGCCTGCACGCCCGTCGCCGCGGGCACGGCCGCGCCGTCCTCGTTCTGCGCCGACGAAGGCGCGTCCACCTGCGGCGCCAACGGCAAGTGCGACGGCGCGGGTGGCTGCCAGAAGTACGCCGACGGGACGGCTTGCTCCGTCGCGTCGTGCGCCGCGGGCTCGGCGACCCTCGTCATGGCGGGCATGTGCGCGAACGGCTCGTGCGCGAAGCCCACCCAATCGTGCTCCCCGTACTTCTGCAACGGCGTCAACGCCTGCCTCGGCACGTGCAGCAGCGACACCGACTGCGCG
Source organism: Polyangia bacterium (assembly GCA_035548155.1). Classification (GTDB taxonomy): domain Bacteria; phylum Myxococcota_A; class Polyangia; order Fen-1088; family Fen-1088; genus DASZFV01. Next base: position 8,012 of record DASZUD010000304.1, on the reverse strand, counting down.
AGCGGCTACTACTGCACGGGCGCGGGCGGCGCTTGCCAGCCGAAGAAGAGCAACGGCCAGGCGTGCGCGATCGGCAATCAGTGCTCCAGCAACAACTGCGTCGACGGCGTGTGCTGCGGCTCGGCCAGCTGCCCCTCGTGCCAGGCCTGCAACGTCCAGGGCTCGCCGGGCACCTGCTCGCCCATGATCGCGGGCGCCGTCGATCCGAACGGCGCGTGCGTCGACCAGGGCGCGCCCAGCTGCGGGACGAACGGCAAGTGCGACGGCGCGGGCGGCTGCCAAAAGTACGCGAACGGCACGACGTGCTCGGCCGCGACGTGCGCCAACACGTCCACGCTGAAGCTCGCCGGACAATGCTCGAACGGCGCGTGCACGGCGAACACCCAATCGTGCGCGCCGTTCCTGTGCACGTCGGGCGCGTGCGCGAACACGTGCAACACGGACAACGACTGCGCGGAGGGCACCTACTGCAGCGGCCCGGGCGGCACGTGCGTCGTGAAGAAGAGCAACGGCAGCGCCTGCGCAGCCTCGAACCAGTGCGCGTTCGGGAACTGCGTCGACAACGTCTGCTGCAACACGTCCTGCACGGCGTCCTGCTACTCGTGCACGCTGCCGAACGCGCCCGGCATTTGCTCCCCCGTGCCCGTGAGCAGCGCCGATCCGAAGCACGTCTGCACGAACCAGGGCGTCGCGTCCTGCGGCACGAACGGCCTGTGCGACGGCGCCGGCAACTGCCAAGTTTACGCCGCGTCGACCGTCTGCTCGGCCGAGTCGTGCCCGGCGGGCACGTCGAACCACACGGTGGCCGGCACGTGCGAGACGGGGGTCTGCAACGCCACCAGCTCGCCGTGCGACCCGTACATGTGCGGGTCAGGCGGCAAGTGCGCCGCGAGCTGCACGAGCGACACCCAGTGCACCCCCGGCAACTACTGCAGCGGCGGCGCCTGCGTCGTGAAGAAGGACCTCGGCAAGGTGTGCGACGCGAACAACCAGTGCGCCAGCGGCAGCTGCGTCGACGGCGTGTGCTGCGGCTCGGCGGCGTGCCCGCAGTGCCAGAGCTGCGCGATGGCTGGTTCACTGGGCGCCTGCACGATGGTCGAGGCCGGAATGAACGATCCGACGGGCACGTGCGTCGACTCGGGCAGCATCGGCTGCGGCACCACGGGCAAGTGCGACGCCGTCGGGAACTGCGCGTTCAAGGACGGCTCGATGATGTGCGCAGGCAAGACCTGCTCGGGCGCGAGCGCGCTGACGTCCGATCGCTACTGCGACGGCGCCGGCAACTGCGGGCCCGGCACGATCACGGACTGCGGCGCGTTCGCGTGCGATCCCTCCGCCGCCGCCTGCTTCACGACCTGCAGCGGCGACGCGAACTGCTCCGCGGGCAACACGTGCGACCCGGACACGACGTCCTGCATTCCTTCATAGGCCCGGCGCCGGCGCTCGCGTCGGGCATCCGCTCCGGTCGCTGAAGCGACGAGCCCGACCGAGCCGGCCAGACGGCCTAGCGACGAGCCCGAGCGACAGCGACCTCGACTGACCGGTTCGGCTAGCGGTGGAACAGCGACGAGCCCGAGCCCGAGGATCGCGACGACCACGAGGACCCGCCGCCCGAGAGCAGCGCAGCTGCCCGATCCCTCACCCGGGGGTTGGGGTCGCGCTTGGCCGCGTCCCTCAGGAACGGGGTCGCCGACGTGCCGGAGGAGCGCAAGAAGGCCTCGGCGCGCTCGGCGGCGGTGTCGCTCGCGAGCGCGCCGATGACGTCCTTGATGAGATCGGGGTCGGACTTGAGCGCGGGGTTCTTGCGCCCCGCGACCTGCGCGGCCGCCATGCCTTCGGCGTAGCGATGGTGCTCGAGATCGACGGTCGCGAGGAGGTAGGCGGCCTCGGCGTCGTCCGGCGCGTCGACGCGCAAGGCCTCGAGCGAGGTGCGTGCCTGCTCCCAGGCGCCGCCCGCGATCAGGCGGCGCGCCTCGGCCAGCCGCTCGGTGACGTTGGCCGCGGGCGCGCTCGGCGCAGGTGCCGGCGCGCCGCTCGCCGCCGCTCCGCTGGCAGCGGGCGCGCTCGGGCGCGCCGCCTCGACCTTGAAGGCGCCCGCGTCCGTCCGCAGCGCTCGTCCCACGAGCAACGCGGCGACGGCGACGGCGCCGAGGCCCACGCCCGCCCACAGCAGCCGGCGATCGCGCGCAGGCGGCGGCCCCGCCGACGCCGGCCCCGCCGGCGTTGCCGCCTCACCGGCGACGATGCGTTCGATGTGCGACGGCGACTCGACCATCGTCGCGTCGGCCGTAGGCGCGGGACGCGCGACCGCTGCGGCCGGCGACGACGGCGCGCCCCCTGCCTCCGCACGCGGCGCCCCCGGCCTCGGCGGAAGGCCATTGGTGGCCGCGGGTCGATCGACGACGGTCGCCTCCGCGGGGGCGCTCGCGGCGACGCCGGCCCCGGGGCGCGGGGCCGGTCGCCCCGCCCACGCCTCGGTCTTCGCGCGAGAGACCGGCGCGGCCGGCGTGCGCGTGGCGCCGCCCTCCGGCGTCCCGTCGAGAGCGGTCGCGAACTCGGCGGCCGTCTGAAACCGATCGTCCGCCAGCTTCGCGAGCGCCTTCGAGACCACGGCCTCCATGTCGGCCGAAAGGTCAGGCGCGACGGCGCGCAGCAGCGGCGGCGCTTGCTCGCGGTGCATCAGCAAGAGCTCTCCGACGTTCTCCGACTGGAACGGCTTCCGTCCGGAGAGCAGCTCGAAGAGCACGACCCCCACGGCGTAGAGATCGGTGCGCGCGTCGATCGCGCCGTCAGCGCCCGTCTGCTCGGGCGACATGTAGCTGGGCGTCCCGACGGCGAAGCCCGCGGTCATCGCGGGACCGTCGCGCAGCTTCGCGAGCCCGAAGTCCAGGATCCGCAGGTGATCGGACAGCCCCGGCTCGTCGCTCAGGATGAGGTTCTCGGGCTTGAGATCACGATGGATGATGCCCTGGGCGTGGGCGTAGCCGAGCCCCGCGAGGAGCTGACGCACGAGGCGCAGCGCCCGCGCGGGCGGCAGACGCCCTGCCCCCAGCGTCTCGCGCAGCGTCTTGCCCGTGACGAAGTCCATCACGAGGTACGGCGTGCCCTCGATGCCGAAGTCGATCACCGACACGCAGTTGGGGTGCTGCAGGCGGCTCATCGCGCGCGCCTCCGTCTCGAACCGCGTGAGGAACGCCTTCTGCGTCGCGATCCACGGGTGCAGGAACTTCACGGCCACGGGGCGGCCGAGCTGCAGCCGCTCGCCGCGGTAGACGACGCCCATGGCGCCGGAGGCGAGCTGCGCGTCCAGCCGGTAGCGCCCCTGCAGGACGGCGCCGACGCGCGGATCCGGTGGTTCGGGAGGCGAAGCTTCCACGCGGCCCCGAGCCTACCTCAGACCGCCGGGCGCGACGCCCGAATTTACATCCCGCTGAGGAACTTCCACTCGTCGCCCTTCTGCTCGAGGACGAAGTGGTGGTAGTCGTTCACGCGGCGATAGCGGTCACCCGCTTCGGCGGCCAGCTCGAAGGAGCCGTCGAGGAAGACCTCGACCTCGGCGCGGGTCCCGTTGGTTTTGATGTTCCGGTACTCGATCTCGTAGCGCATCGACTTGACGCGCTTGAGCTGGTTCGAGAGCACCTGCTTGAGGCCGTCGTAGCCGTAGTCGTCGTCCGAACGGGGCGTCCCCGAGTCCTCGAAGTACCTGTCGGAGGCGAGGACCAGCAAGCCCTCGACGTTCCGGGAGAGCAGCCGCTGCCGGTACTGCTCGATCGTCTCGATGATCTTCCGGTTCTTCTCGGTGCGCGGAATCGTCGTGCCCACGAAGTACTCGGTGTGGGCGCAGCCCGTGCCGGCGGCGCCGCCCAGCCCGAGAGCAAGGCCGATCACGAGCCACACGCGCGCGAACGGCGTCCCCCGCGTCGAGGCGGCCGCGTTACGCGTTGCGAGCTTCATGGCGCCCCTGAATAGCACGAAATGTTCCAAGCGCCTGCGCGTGAATTCGCGGAGTTTCCGCGGCGATTCGCCCTCTCGAAGCGAAGGCCGCTGCCTCTTCGGCGCACCCCGCCGGGGCGCCGTGCCATATTGGCAATCGAGCCGCGCGAGTTTGACCGCCCCTTCGGACGTGCGATAGTGACCGCCTGACCGCGCCTTCGGAGGCCGTGAATCGCCCCGAGACGGTAGACGGTGGAGGGTTCATGAACGAGGCATCCGAGCAGCCGCGCGAGTTTCCCCGCTACGAAGTGAACGCGTACGTCGACTACACGGGGAACGAGGTGCTGCTGTTCCACCGCATCCAGAACATCTCGCTGGGCGGCGTCTGCATCCAGACGTCGGGCGTCGAAGAGGTCGGCACGGCCGTCGACCTCGTCCTCAACTTCCCCGATCTCGACGCGACGATCGCCGTGCGCGGCGAGGTGGTGTGGGCCAACCGCGACGCGCCGATGGACATGGGCATCCGCTTCGTCGATCTCGACGAGGAGCGCAAGGACACGCTCCGCAAGTACATCTCGATGGTGCGTAAGTAGGACGATCTGAACGGGCCCCTCGGAGGCTCGGAGGGTCCCGCGCCCCCGGCGCTCGGGTCAGCCCGGGAGCGCGAGGAGGCCGTCCCCCGCCGCGAGGTGGACGTCGACGGAGGCGAGGCGCGCGAGGTAGCGGCGGAAGTCCTTGCCGGCCGGCGCGCCCGCGTCGCGCTTGAGGTGAACGTCGGTGATGCGGGTCACCGCGAACCGGCAGGCGGCGAAGCGCAGCTCGGCGCCGAACGCGCGGCGTTCCTCGTCGGTGGGCGTGCGCACCGACGCGTAGGCCTCGAGCAGCGCGCGCGTGACGTCGCCGCGGAAGTCGTCGCGCCCGTACGCGAACGCCAGCAGCGTCACGGCGACGTCGTACGCGAGGCGCCCCCACGATGCCTGCTCGAAGTCCAGCAACGCCGCGAGCCGCGGCTCGCCGTCCGGCGCGTAGAGGACGTTGTCGATGAAGAGGTCGCCGTGGATGATGCCGAGGGGCAGCGCCGCGGCGCGTTCGCGCTCGAGGCCGTCCAGCGCGAGCTGCAACACGGCCGTGGCGCCGACGAGCTCGGGGCGCCCCAGCGTCGCGACGTGCTCGATGCGCCGCCGGATCTCGTCGGGCTCGTAGCGGCCCGGGCGCTGATCGGCGTAGCCCTCGCTCGAAAGGTGCAGCTCGGCCAGCGCGCGCCCGACGAGCGCGGCGTGCGCCGGCGTCACCGCGGGGCGCGTGAGCGTCCGCCCCGGAACCCAGGGGAACAGCGAGGCCAGCTCGCCGCGCCACGCGGCGAAGGCGTCGCCCGTGCGCGCGCGCAGCGGCGCCGGCGTCGGGACGCCGCGCGAGGCCGCGTGCGAGACGATGGCCGCCTCCCGCGCGACGTCGTCTCGGGTCTTGCCCTCGTTTATGCGCAGGAACACCGGGCCGCCGCCCGTCTCGACGCGGACGTTCGTGTTGATCGTGCCCGCGGCGACCGCGGCGTGCGAGCGGTAGGCGCCCGCGCCCAGGCCCTCGAAGGCGTCGAGGATCTCGCGGACGTCGTCGGCGGAAAGCGTGCGGAAGGCGGCCATGCCTCTCCTTCGCGCACTTGACGGGAGAACGCAACCCTTGGTCTAGTGTCCGCACAACTCGGTCACAGGGACGATGGCGGCGCCGGACAAGAAAGAGCTCGTCGAGCAGCACCTCGATCTGGTGCAGGCGATCGCCCGCAAGGTGAAGAAGTCGCTGGGCGCGCGCATCGACTTCGACGACCTGGTCGCCTACGGGTCGAAGGGCCTCGTGGAGGCGGCCGAGCGCTTCGACGCGCGGCCAGGCGTCCAGTTCACGACGTTCGCGTACTACCGCATCCGCGGCGCCATGTACGACGGGCTGCGCACGATGGGCTGGTACTCGCGCGCCGATTACGCGCGGTACCGCGCCGAAGAGCGCGCCAACGAATACTTGCAGAGCCACGCCGACCGCCCGGCGGGAGAAGGCGGCGCCAGCCAAACCGCGGACCAGGCGGAGGCATTGGCCGCCGTCGCGCAGGTGCTGTCGGGCGTCGCGGCGGTGCACATCACGTCGCTCGAGGCCGCGGCCACGGTGGCCGACGAGACGTTCGCGGCGCCCGACGCGGCGATCGACTCGACCCGCCTGGGCTCGCGCGCCCGCGAGGCCGTCAAGAAGCTGCCCGAGAAGGAGCGACGGCTGCTGGAGCTTTACTACTTCGAGGACAAGACGCTCGAAGAGGCGGGTGCGGCGCTGGGCCTCTCGAAGTCGTGGGCTTGCCGGCTGCACGCGCGCGCCGTCGATCTGCTGCGCCAGGCGCTCGCCGACGCGCTCTGAACGAGCGCCAGCAACCGCTCGAGCGGCGCGCCGATACGAGCGCGATGAAGGTCGGTCGCGCCGGAGCCCCGCAGTCGCCCCCTCCCGTCTCCCCCCCACGCGCGCGCCGCGCGGGCCCCACGCGTTCCTTTCTGGAGGTGCTGCAGGAGGGCGGCCGCAAGCCGGCCGCCCCCGAGCCGAGCTCGCCCGGAGCGACGAAGCCGGCGCCCACCACCTCTTCGTCACCGCTCGCGCGCGGGCTCGCGCGGGCGCTGGAGAACGCCGCCGCGGGCGACGCACGCCTCGACAAGATCTTGGACGCCGCCGCGCGCGGCAAGACGTTCACGGCGGCCGAGCTGCTCGCGATGCAGGCCTCCGTGTTCCGCTACTCCCAGACCGTCGAGGTGATCTCGCGCGCGACCGATCGGCTGGTCGGCGCCCTCAAGCAGACGTTGGGGACACAGGTGTGATGCCCCGCAGGGCGGCGCGTCGTGATATCAAACGCGCCATGAGGCGAGCGGCGTTGCGAGGGGCGCTGGAAGAGGGATGCTCGGTGCGGCTGTGGGCGCGGGCATTGGGCCTGACGCTGATCGTCCTCGGCGCGGGTGCGTGCTCGACGAACATCCTCCACGGGATCGACGAGCGAGCCGCCAACGACGCCGCTCGCGCCCTGGAGCGCGCGGGCATCGGCGCCGAGAAGGTGCCCGAGGAGGCGGGAGGCGCAGCAGGCTCTGCCGCGCACTTCACGCTGCGGGTCGCCCGCGGCGACGGCGCGCGGGCGCTGGACCTCTTGCGGGCGCTGGGTCTGCCGCGCGAGGCCCGTCATGGCTTCGCGGAGACTTACGGGCAACCGAGCCTCATCCCGACGGCCTCGGAAGAGCGGGCCCGCTACGTCGACGCGCTCGCCGGGGAGATCGAGCAAACGCTCGAGACGATCGACGGCGTCGTCAGCGCGCGCGTGCACCTGGTGCTGGAAGAGGCCGACCCGCTGGCGGCGGATGCGAAGCCGCGCACGGCTGCACGCGCCGCCGTGCTCCTCGCCGCGCGAGCGGGTCACTCGCCCATCGCCCGCGAGGACGTGCAGCGGCTCGTCGCGGGCAGCGTCGCGGGCCTGGACGCCGGCGCCGTGGCCGTCGTGCTCACGGCGGCGCCCGCCACGGCCGAGGACGGACCGGCGCTCGCGCCGCTCGGCCCCTTGCGCGTCACGGCGGGCAGCCGAGCTTTGCTCGTGGGCGCGCTGGCCGCAGGCATCATCCTGCTCGGCGTGCTCGCGGCGCTGCTGCTCGTGACCGCGCGGCGGCTGGCCGCGCTCGAGAGGGGCGCGCTCAAGTGAGAGCTCGCAAGGTGTAGCTGGGTGTGACGGCGACCGCCGGTGGCGGGGGGAAGCCCCGGGGTGAGCCCAGCGGCGTGAGGCAGACGGGCTGCTAGCGCAGCTGGTAGGACTGGCTGAGCTTGAGCGGGGCGCCCTTGAAGCTGGGCAGCTTGGCCTCGCCGAGGATCGACTCGACGCAGAGGCCGGTCGGCGTGTCCTCGAAGTCGCCCGTGACGTTGACCGACTCCGCCTTGCCGGCGGGCGTCGCGACCAGCCGCACGCGCGCCGTGCCCTTGATCTGGTACTTCACGAAGCAGCCACGCACCTTCGGCGCCAGCGCGTCGAGCGCCCGCTCGACGTCGTCCTGCCCCGGCGCCGAGTCGTCGCCGTCGTC
>DASZUD010000303.1:0-7087 GCA_035548155.1 Polyangia bacterium | reverse complement strand
GTGGGCGCATGCAGTCCCCGGGCGCCGTATTGGGCGAGGCCCGACCCTGTCCCCCGCCCCCGCGCCGCGCGACCGGAGAGAGCGCCTCCGCAACGGTCGAGGCGCAGGTCAATCAAGCGCCGGGGGAAGGGAGGGGTAGCGCGGGCGTGTATTTAGGGTCCCCGCGCTTGATAAAGCAGGCCGGCCGTGATAACGAGCGCACGCCATTGATCGCGACAAGCAACAAATCCGCCAGACGGCCCTCGTGGCCGGCTCCTTCGGGATCGAGATCGCGGCATATGTCGCGATCGGGTTCATGGGGGGGCCGTGGGCCGATCACCGGTTCCACACAGCGCCCTGGTTCACGTACCTCGGCTACGTCGTAGGCATCGGGGCGCCCATCAACGCTTTCGTCCGCATCATTCGCGAGTACAACAAGACGCTCAAAGAAGATGAACGCTCAAACCCACCTCCCGACCGCCACGACTGACGTGGCCGAGCTGGCCTCGCTGGCCTCGCTCGCGCGCGGCCTGGCCGTCGTGACGAGCATCGTCGTCGTGACGATCTCGGCGCTCGCCTGGGGTCGGCGCGGCCTCGAGGCGGCCGCCGTGGGCTCGGCCTTGTCGGTGTTCAACGTCTTCTTGCTGACGCGGTTCGCGCAGCGGGCGCTGGCCGCCGCCGCCGAGGGCGACCCGAGCGACGCGGCGAGCCGCCTCAACGCCGCTCTGCTGTTCAAGATGATCGGCATCCTCGCCTCCGTGTGGTGCCTCTCGCGCCTCATGCACCTCGAGACGCTGCCGCTCGCGCTGGGCCTCCTCGTCACCGTTTTTTGCCTCGTCGCCGCGGGCCTCGTGACGGCCCGCCGTATGGAGTAGACGCAACATGGGACCGCACGCCACCTGGTTCGATTTCATCCCCGGCTTCGACGGCCTCAAGAGCCAGATGCAGGCGCCCCTGGGCCGCACCTGGACCTGGCAGGCTTTCCAGGCGACGCACTTCGAGGTCTCACACGTGTTCATCTGCGCGATCGTCGTGCTGCTCGTGGCGGCGGGCGCGATCGCCTACGCCGGCTCGGTGCGCAAGCTCGGCGACGAGGCCATCCTGCCGCCGCAGAAGCTGGGCACGCGCGCGGTGTTCGAGGGCGTCGCCGACGCCGTTTTCGGCCTGCTCGACGGCGTGATGGGCGCGAAGAACGCGCGCAAGTACCTGCCCTTCCTGGGCACCTTCTTCGTCTTCATCCTGTTTTCGAACCTGATCTCGCTCGTGCCGGGCTTCCGCGCGCCGACCGACACGCTGAAGACGAACGTCGTCCTGGCGCTCATGGTCTTCCTGGCGACGCACATCCTCGGCTTCAAAGAGCACGGGCTGCACTACCTCGTGCAGTTCACGGGTCACATCCCGCTGAAGTTCCCGCTGATCCTCCTCGTGCCGTTGATGGTGGTCATCGAGGTCATCAGCCACCTCATCCGCCCCGTGACCCTCTCGATCCGCCTCATGGCGAACATGTTCGCCGACCACGCCGTCGTGAGCGTCTTCTTCGCGCTCGTGCCGTTCCTGGTGCCCGTTCCCCTCATGCTGATGGGGGTGTTCGTGTCGATCGTCCAGGCGTTGGTCTTCACGCTGCTGTCCGCAACCTATATAAGTCTCGCTGTCGCTCACGAAGAGCACTGAACCGTCCGCACCACCTCAAGGAGAAATCTGTCATGTTTCGCAATCTCAAGGTCCTGCCCGCCCTGATCACCGGCGCCACTCTCTTTCTCGCGAGCGCGTCGGCGTTCGCCGCGGACGGCGCCACCGGCGGCGGCTCGCGTGAGTTCGGCCTCGCCATCGGCGCGGCCCTCGCCGTCGGCCTCGCGGCGCTCGGCGGCAGCCTCGGTCAGGGCAAGTCGGCCTCGGCGGCGCTCGAGGGCATCGCGCGCAACCCGCAGGCCTCGGGCAAGATCTTCACGCCGATGATCATCGCCCTCGCCCTCACCGAGTCGCTGGTCCTCCTCGGCTTCCTGATCGCCAACGGCCTCTCGGGCAAGATCGGCGGCTGACACGCGCGGGAAGGGCCCTCAAGGCCCTCCCCGCGGGCCCCTCCCGAGCGCCACTCGCAAGGCGAGCCGGCGCGGCGGAGCCGCGCCTCGCGTCGATAAATCAGCTCGGTGAAGTAAGCTCGTACAATGGCTATATCGTGCGGAATCGTCGGCTTGCCGAATGTCGGCAAGTCGACGCTGTTCAATGCTTTGTCGGCTGCGGGCGCGGCGGTCGCGAATTACCCGTTCTGCACGATCGAGCCGAATGTCGGCGTCGTGCCGGTGCCGGATGCGCGGCTCGACGCCTTGGTCGAGCTGTACAAGCCGAAGTCCGTCGTGGCCGCGACGGTGAACTTCGTCGACATCGCGGGCCTCGTCCGCGGGGCGTCGAAGGGCGAGGGACTGGGCAACCAGTTCCTGGCCAACATCCGCGAGACGGACGCGATCGCGCACGTCGTCCGTTGCTTCGAGGATGACAACGTCATCCACGTCGAGGGGCGCGTCGATCCGGTGGCCGACATCGGCACGATCGACACCGAGCTCTGCCTCAAGGACATCGAGGCCATCGAGAAGCGCATCGAGCGAGCCAAGAAGGGCCTCAAGGCCGGCCAGGGCACGCCCGCCGCGAAGGCCGAGCAGGTCGTGCTCGAGCTGTGCGAGCGCGTGAAGGCCGGCCTCGACGCCGGCAAGCCCGTTCGCGCGCAAGGGCTCGACGAGGAACAGAAGGCGCTGCTCAAGGACGCCGGCCTCATCACCCTCAAGAAGGTCTTCTACGTCGGCAACGTCGCCGAGAAGCAGCTCGCTTCCGTCGACAGCGACAAGTACGTCACGGCGCTGCGCGCCCACGCAAAAGCCGAAGGCGCCCCCGTCGTCGTGATCTGCGCCGCGGCCGAGGCCGAGATCGCCGCGCTGGATCCGGCGGACCGCCCGGCGTTCCTCGAGAGCCTCGGGCTCAAGGAGCCGGGCCTGCACGCCGTGGCGCGCACGGCCTACCAGATCCTCGAGCTCATCACGTACCTCACGGCCGGCCCCGACGAGTGCCGGGCCTGGACGATCAAGCGGGGCTACAAGGCGCCGCAGGCCGCGGGCGTCATCCACACCGACTTCGAGCGTGGCTTCATCAAGGCCGAGGTCATCTGGTGGGAGGACCTCATCAAGTTCGGCTCGGAGGCGGCTTGCCGCGCGAACGCCAAGCTGGCGCTCGAAGGCAAGGAGTACGTCGTCCGCGACGGCGACGTCATCCACTTCAAGTTCAACGTGTGAGTGCGGCGCCCGCGGTCAGCGCGGGGGCGTCACGGCTCCGGGCAAACCGGCGCGGACGGCGGGCTCACGCACGCGCCGCCGTCGCACGAGAGGCCCAACAGGCAGTCGATCGATCGCCGCGACCGCTGCCGTCGGCGCGCTACGAGGACGGGCAGACGAGCGGGGTGGGCAGCGCGCACGTCCCGCGCTCGCACAGCAAACCGGCCAGGCAGGTGCTCGCCGCCGGAGCCGGCTCGCACGCGGCGCCCACCTCGCCGCGCGCGACGCAGGTGCCGCCCGCGCCACAGTAGGCGTACGCGACGCAGCCCGCGGCCGTCCGGTCGCACGCGGCGCCCACCGCCAGGCGGGGCTGGCACGTCAAGGACGCGAGGTCGCAGAAATCCGTCGGCGAATTGCACGAGCCGGGCGCGCAAGGTTCGCCCTGCCCGGGCGGGGAGGCGCACGTGAGCGCGCCGTTCGACGAGGGCGTCACGATGCAGGCGGTCCCGAGCACGCACTGCGTGCTGTCGTCGCATGGCTGTCCCGACGCGAGCAGCGCCGTGCAGACGGAGGCGGCCTGCCCCGTCGCGCAGAACGCCCCTTCGACGCAGTCGACGTTCGCGGCGCAGGCGGCGCCCACGGGCGTCGTGCCCGCCGCCGATACGGGCGCGGTGCACAGTCCCGTGCAACACGCGTCCGTGCCGGCGCACGCCGAGCGGTCGCAGGTCGCCGAGACGCACTGCTGGTCGTTCAGGCACGCGCCGCCGTCGGCGATCGTGCCGGTGAACATGTTGTCGCACGCAGGCGGCAGCGCCATGCGCCCCTGCTCCGATTGCTGGCACATGCTCATCTGGCGCTCGATGGCGTTGACGCACACCGAGGCGGATTCGCCGTCGTAGTTCACGATCCCCGCGCTGACGTCGGCCATGAGCGCGGCCATGGACACGTCGACCGCCATCGACATCGCCCCCTGGCACGTCGCCTGGTCGGGGTACGTGCCGCAGTGAACCGCCGCCTCGCACTGCTCCTCGACCAACGCTGCGGGCAGGTGCTCGAGCCCGATCGACGACGTCGTGTTGCAGGCCCCGAGGAGGGCGCAGGCCGCGAGCGCCACCGCCCGGCCAACGTTGACGTTCCGCATGCCGCAAACGTATTGCGACGTCCGACGGCGCGCCCGTCGGGCGCAGCCTCGATCTGGCCGGCGTGCGCCCGACTAGAACTTGGCGGTGACGGCCATCAGCGTCATCTTGTCGTTCGTCTCGCGCAGGCGCCCCGAGAGCGTGCGCACGAACGACCACAGCAGGTCGTACGCGAGGTCACGATCGACGAACAGCAGGTCCTCCAGGTCTTCCTTGCGGATGACGAAGAGCCGGCTCGCCTCGTGGGCGATCGCGTCGGCGCTGCGCGGGAAGTCGTCGATCAGCGCCATCTCGCCGAAGTGCGAGCCGGCGCGCAGGATGGCCAGCGCCTCCTCGCCCATGCCCGGCACCGCGCGGCTGATGCGCACGGCGCCGCTGATGATGAGGTACACCTTGTCACCGACCGCGCCCTCCTTGAAGATCAGCGCGCCCGCGGCGTAATCCTCCTCGATGCCCAGCGTGGCGATGCGGCGCAGGTAGGTGGGCTGCAGCGCCGAGAAGAGGCCGATCTTCGAGAGGAGATCGATGGCCTGCTCGGGCGCGACCGACGACTGAGCGATCGGCCCCGACGGGCTCTCCTTCGCCGCAGCCGGAACGCCGGCGACCACACCCGGGCTCGGCAAGCGCACGCCCTCACCCAGCGCCGAGGCCTCGCTCAGATCGAAGTCCGTCTCGCTCATGGCCGCATTATGCGGAGACGTTCGCGGCTATGCCAGCGCCTTGAGTGCGAGCGGCAGCGAGCCGCTCCGCCTTCAGATCAACTCAATGAGCCAGGAAACGTTCGGCGTCGATCGCGGCCATGCAGCCCGTGCCCGCGGCCGTGATCGCCTGGCGGTACACATGGTCGGCGACGTCGCCGCACGCGAACACGCCCGGGATCTTCGTGGCCGTCGAGCCCGGCTTCACGAGCAGGTAGCCGGCGGGATCCATGTCGAGCTGCCCCTTGAACAGCTTCGAGTTGGGCTCGTGGCCGATCGCGACGAACACGCCGCCGATGGGCATCTCGCGCACGGAGCCCGTGCGCGTGTCCTTGAGGCGCACGCCCGTGACGCCGGGCTTCGGCAGATCCCCGAGGATCTCGTCGATGACGGCGTTCATGATGAACTCGATCTTCGGGTTGCGCTGCGCGCGCTCGAGCATGATCTTCGACGCACGGAACTCCTCGCGCCGGTGCACGATGATCACCTTCGTCGCGAAGCGCGTGAGGAACGTCGCCTCCTCCATGGCCGTGTCGCCGCCGCCCACGACGATGAGCTCGCGCCCGCGGAAGAGCGCGCCGTCGCACGTCGCGCACGCCGAGAGGCCGTAGTTCTGGAACTTCTGTTCCGACGGGATGCCCAGCCACTTCGCCGAGGCGCCGGTGGCGATGATCACGGCGTCTGCATCCAGCTCGCCCTCCGAGGACACCAGGTGAAACGGCCGCTTGCCGAGCTCGGCGGACGTGACGTCGGCCGTGACGATCTTCGTACCGAAGCGAGCCGCCTGAGCCTTGAACAGCTCCATCAACTCGGGGCCCTGGACGCCGTGCGGGAAGCCCGGGTAGTTCTCGACCTCCGTCGTGATCATGAGCTGACCGCCCGGCAGCGTCAGCGGCTCGATCGTCGCGCCGCCGCCCTCGAACAGGACGGGCTCGAGGTTGGCGCGGCCCGCGTAGATGGCGGCCGTGTAGCCGGCGGGGCCGGAGCCGATGATCGCGACCTTGGTGTGCTTGGGCAGGGACATGAGTCGTTTTTAACCTTTCTTCTCTGATGGTGCCGAGGGTCGTTTTGGTTTCACGCCCCGTGCACCCCGCGTCCAAAGCCCGCTCCGCCCGCCGCTCTTCTCTTCGAGACGCAGGGCGCCAATCTCGACGCCCCGCTCGACGCCCTTGACCATGTCGTAGATGGTCAGCGCCGCGGCGGACGCGCCCACCATGGCCTCCATCTCGACGCCCGTGCGGTCGACGGCCTGGACGGCCACCTCGACGCGCACGCCCGGCAGGCGAGGATCGATGGCGAAAGAAACGTCGGTCCCGACGACTCGCACGGGGTGGCAGAGAGGGATGAGGTCCGACGTGCGCTTGCAGGCCATGACGGCCGCGAGGCGCGCCGTCGCGAGGACGTCGCCCTTTTGGGAGCCCTTGCCCTCGACCAGCGCCAGCGTGGCGCGGCTCATCCGGACGGTGGCGCTGGCCACCGCCCGGCGCGCCGTCTCGGGCTTCTCGGCCACGGACACCATGTGCGCGGCGCCGCGTTCGTCGAGGTGCGTGAGCCGCGGCCGTTTCATCCAGAAAGCCGTCTTATCATGTTTGCAGGACGAGGCTCGGCCGCATAGCATCCCGCGGTCATGCCCGAGCCCGCGGACGCAGCCCTGCCGCCCTCCCCGGCGGCCCCCGCGCCAGTCGCCTCCTCCGGAGGATCGTTCTTCGATCGTTTCACCGAGCGCCAGATGGCGCTCTTCGTGATCCTGTTCGGCCTCTTGCTGTACCTGCCCTTCGCCGGCAGCTACGGCTTTTACGACCCCTGGGAGTCGCACTACTCCGAGGTCGCGCGCCAGATGATGCAGCGGCACGACTACATCAGCCTGTTTTGGCCGGGCGCGCCCATCGACTCCGAGCACTTCTGGTCGAAGCCCGTCCTCTCGTTCTGGGTGATGAGCCTGTCGATGACGCTGTTCGGCCTGGGCGGGCACCCGGCGCCGGGGACCATGGCGCTGTCGTCCCGGCCCCAA
>DASZUD010000302.1:0-12038 GCA_035548155.1 Polyangia bacterium | reverse complement strand
GGCGAAGCCGGTGACTGCGCCGAAGCCCGCGGCCGCTGCCAAGGCCGTCGCCGCGCCGAAGGCTGCCGAGGCCAAGCCGGCCGCGAAGCCCGCCGCTCCGAAGGCCGCCGCCAAGAGTGAGAAGGCGAAGCCCAAGGATTGGGTGGACCCGTTCGCCGAATAGGTTCGGTCGCGCGCGCCCGAGCCTGGGCCCTCTGACGTCACGTTGCCGGTTTCCCACCCTTCGGGGCTCCGCTGTTTGAAGAAGCGGCCGGTGTCCGCAATCACGCGGGGCGTCGGGGGACGTACCGAGGACGAAATTGTTCGCCTCGGGTCACGCGGACTCGCGGGTGTCCGGCCATTCACCAAAGATGCCCAAGCTCTGCCTGGAGTCTTCTGCGCGCCGGCTGCGCAACCTCGTCGTGGCGCTCTGCCTCGCCTTCGTGGCGATTTCGTCGCGTGACGCGCGCGCCGCGGCGCCCGACGACGAGGCGATCGCGAAGGTCGTCGAGCTCAACCGCGAGGGCGTGGCGCAGTTCGAGAAGAAGCACTACGACGCGGCCCGCAAGGCGCTCAAGCAGGCGCTCGAGCTGTGCGCGAGCGCGGGCCTAGACCATCACCCGGTCGCCGCGCGCACGCACATTCACCTGGGCATCGTCATCGTCGCAGGCTACGGCCAGCGCGAGATCGGCGCGCGCCAGTTCAACGAGGCGCTGGAGATCGACCCCAACATCGCGCTGACGCCAGGGCTGGCGACCCCCGTCGTCGAGGACGTCTTCAACGAGACGGTCCTGGCCGTGTCCCCGAAGTCGGCGACTCGCGTGTCGGCGCCCGAGGCCAGCGCCGAGGAAGCGCCGCCCGCCGACGGCGAGGCGCCCGCCCAGCGCGCGCCGGCGCGCCGAGCGAGCGCCGCCGAGACGGGCGACGATGCTCCCGGCCTGACCCGCCGCGCGGCAGACGACGATGAAGAAGGCGAAGCCGCGGGGCGCGCGTCGAGCATCCAACTGGCGGCGCTGCTGGGAGGAGGCGCGGGGTGGGCCAGCGGCAAGGGCGACCTCAACGCCGACACGCCCGTCGCGGGCTCGTTCGCCGCCGCGAAGCTCGGCCACCTGGCGCTCTCGGGCGGCTACTGGCTCACGAACGAGCTGATGCTGGGCCTCGAGGGCCGCTTCCAGAAGGTCACGGGCACGACGGACATCCACGCCGACAACCGCACGTACGAGCCGGCCACGTACGCGACCGCCGTGTTCGCGACGGGCACCTGGTCACCGTCGGGTGGCCGCCTTCGCCCCTACCTCTCGGCCGCCGTCGGCGCCGGCAAGATCCGGCACGTCGTCACGCTCTCGTCCCTGAAGGACTGCGGCCCCAACCGCAACGAGGTGTGCGTCGACACGGTGGGCGCGGGTCCGTTCCTCGCGGGCGTGGGCGGCGGGCTCACGTTCGATCTCGGCGACCGCCTCGCGCTGGTCGCTGCGCTCAACACGCAGATCGGCGCGCCCACCTTCACGTTCAACATCGACCTGAACGCCGGCGTCGCGTTCAGGCTCTGACGAGCGAGTCGCGACCGACGTCGCGAGGGACGGGCCCGCGCGTCTCTGCGCATTCATTCATGAACGCGCGCTAATCGCACGGCGGCTGCGACGCGAAGGGCAGGCTGCCCGCGCCGAAGGTCATGTTGCCGTCGGGCGCGATGTAGACGAGCGTGCCGTCGCGTCCACCGTAAGACGACAGGCGCCCGAGGACGGGCGCGCGCAAGGCGCCGCGGATCGGGATCGAGATCGGGTACGGGCTGGTGGCGTCGAGCGTGCCCGCCGGCGCGAACGGGTGTCCCCAGCAGAAGAGCACGCCCGCGCTGGTGTTCGCGCACATCGCCTGCATGCCCCGATCGGGCGCGGCCTCGACTACGTGCACGAGCGGTGAGCGTCCCTCGGCGGTGAGGACCATCGTGGGCGGCGCCGACGGGCTCGGCGGCGCGCCCGCCTGGGCGTAGGCGTTCGCGCCCCAGCACCAGATGTGACCGTCCTCGAGAATCGCGCAGTGGGTGTTGCCGGGGCTCGTCGCGAGCCGCGTCGCGCGCGCCGGCAACGGGAGCGGGCCCGCCGGGAACGGGATCGTCGGATCATCCGGGTCGGGCGCGGCGTTGCCCGTCTGGCCAGAGGCGTCGTTGCCCCAGCACCAAACGGTGCCGTCGACCTTGCGGGCGCAGGCCGAGTCGTACCCGAGCTGCACCTCGGCGGCTTGCGTGAATTCGACCCCCGGCGCTTCAAGCACGGGCCGCGCGACCGGCGCGTCCGCTTTGTCGCCGCGCCCCAGAAAGCCGGGGCTGCCGTTGCCCCAGCACAGGATGCCGCCTTCGAGCGTCGTCGCGCAGAAGGCGGTCGCGCCGCCGTTCATCGTCCCGCTGATCTGACGCACGTTCGCGATCGGTTCGCCGCTCTCCAGGACGACGGCGGCGGCGCTGGTCGTCGTCGCGCCGGGGCCCGCGCCGTTTCCGATGGGCGTCGAGTCGAGCACGTTGTCGGCGAGCGGAAAGCAGTCCACGCCGCCGCTGACGTCCACCGCGCACCCGACCGCCGTGCCGTAGGCCGTCGATCCCGACACGGCGAGATCGATCGCCGAGAGGTTGCCCGCTGGGCCCACGATCTCCGTGAAGTGAGCGCGATCGCGCGCCACGAACACGCGGCCGTCGAGGTGCCGCACGACGGGCGTGAAGTCGTAGACGGCGGTCGCCTGCACGATGCACGTGCACGTCGCGCCCGCGCAGAGGAGTGGCACGCCGCCGCAGGAGGGCGCGGTCCCCGCTTTGCCCGGACAGCACGGCCCACCGGGCGTGCCGCAGGGGCGCGCCCCGGGCCCGTCCGATGCATCGGCGCCGGCGCCCGCACCCGCGTCGGAGACGAGCGTCGGCTCGCTCCGTTTGCACGTGGCGAAGCACGCGAGGAGCAGGACGAAAGCCGCGATCCGCACGGTGCCCGAGCTTAGTGCAGGCCGGCGGATCTCGGAAAGCGCCGTCGCAGCCTTCGCGTCTCGGCGCAACCGACGGCACTAGCGGCTCATGTCCAGCACGGCGCGAAAGCGCGCGGCGCCGCTCAGCATGCGCTCGTAGGCCTGGGGCAATTCCTTGAACGGGAACACCTCGTTCATCGAACGAACGTTCGTGAGCAGCGAGAACGCCAGCGTGTCCTCCGAGTCGATCGCGGTGCCCGAGTAGACGCCTTCGATCGAGGACCGCTGTCTGATCAACGCGAACGCCGGCACCTGGATGGCGTCGGTGGGCGCGCCGATGACGAGCAGCTTTCCGTTCGGGGCGAGGCCCATCACCGCGCTGCTCATCGCCTGGCCGCTGGGCGCCGTCGCGGCGATGAGCTTCGCGCCGCCCAGCTTGCCCAGCGCGGCCGCGACGTCCTCGGCGTCGGTGTCGATGTACGCGTGAGCGCCGAGCCGCGCCGCCAAGGTCGCCTTGTCACCGCCGCGCGCGACGGCCACCGTGCGGAAGCCCATCTTCGCGGCGAACTGGATCGCGAGGTGCCCGAGGCCGCCGATGCCGAGGACGGCGACCAGATCGCCCGCTCGCCCGCCGGCCCGGCGCAGGCCGTTGAACGTCGTCACGCCGGCGCACATGAGCGGCGCGGCGTCGGTCGACGACAGCTCCGCGGGGACCTGCGCCAGCGCCGAGAGGGGCGCGATCATGTACTGCGCGAAGCCGCCGTCGAACGAAGCGCCCGTGGTCTGCACCGCCGCGCAGGCGAAGAAGTCGCCGCGCCGGCACGCGACGCACGTCCCGTCGTAACCACCGTTCCAGCCGACGCCGACGCGCTGACCGGGCTTCCACGGCGTGACGCCCGGGCCGCAGGCGTCGACGACCCCGATCACCTCGTGACCGGCCACGCGCGGGTAGCGCAGGCCGGGCAGGCCGCCGTCGATGATGGCCACGTCGCTGTGACAAACGCCGCACGCTTCGACCTTCAGGCGGACCCACCCCGGCGGCGGCTCGGGGATCGGACGTTCGACCAGCTCGAGCGGGCCCTTGGGACGCGACACTTGAAACGCCCACATCGACGCCATGGATTCCTCCTCCCGCGCGCCCGTCGCTAGAGCGCCTCGAGCGCGCTGTGCATCAGCTGAATGCAGGTCGCGCCCTCCCCCACGGCGGCGGCGACGCGCTTGACGCTGTTCGAGCGCGCGTCGCCGACGCAGAAGACGCCCGGGATGCTGCTCTCGAGCAGGAACGGGCGCCGCGCGAGCCGCCACTTCGCGGCCGCGAGATCGTCGGGCATCAGCTCGAGGCCCGTCTTGATGAACCCCTTGTCGTCCATGAGCACGCAGCCCTTCAACCAACCCGTATTGGGGTCGGCGCCCGTCATCAAGAACAGGCTGCCGATGTCGCGCGTCTCCTGCTTGCCCGTGCCGGAGTGCGCCCACGTCACCTGCTCCAGGCGCTCGCGGCCCTCGAGCGCGACGACCTGACAGCGCGTGCGCAGATCGATGTTGGGGATGGCCTCGATGCGCTGAATGAGATAGCGCGACATGCTCTCGGCGAGCCCGGGGCCGCGCACGAGGACGTTCACACGCCGGGCGACGCTGGAGAGATACACCGCCGCCTGGCCCGCGGAGTTGCCGCCGCCCACGATGGCGATCTCTTCACCCGCGCACAGCTGACCCTCGAGGCGCGTCGCGCTGTAGAAGACGCCCGCGCCCTCGAAGCGCGGGAGCGACGGCAAGGCCAGCTTGCGGTACTTCACGCCCGGCGCCAGCACGATGGCCCGCGTGCGCACCTCCTGACCGTCGGAGAGGTGCACGCGATACGGGCGGCTGTCGCAGTCGATCCGCAAGGCGGTGCGGCCGATCGCCACCTCGGCGCCGAACTTCTCGGCCTGCGTGAGCGCGCGCCCCGCGAGCGCCTGACCGGAGATCCCCGTGGGGAAGCCGAGATAGTTCTCGATGCGCGAGCTCGAGCCCGCCTGCCCTCCGGGCGCGCTCGACTCCAGCACGAGGACGTTCAACCCTTCGGACGCGCCGTAGACCGCGGCCGCGAGGCCCGCGGGGCCGGCCCCGATGATCACGACGTCGCGCACGGTCGCGGCGTCGAGCTCGGGATCGAGGCCCGTCAGCGACGCGAGCTTCTCGATGGGCGGGTTCTTGAGGACGTGTCCGCCGTGACAGATCACGATGGGCACGTCGTTCACGCCGACCTCGAAGCGATCGAGCAGCGCCTGGACGCCCTTGTCGGTCTCGACGTCCTCGTACGTGAACGGCTGCCCGTTGCGGCTGAGGAACTCGCGGATGCGCATCGTGTCCGCCGAGTGGCGCGAGCCGACGAGCACGACGTCGTCGGCGCCCACGTCGAGCAGGACGAGGCGCCGGAGGATGAAGGCGCGCATCAGCAGCTCGCTCAGCTCGGAGTCGCGCTGCACGAGCCGCCGCAGGTCCTCGCGCTCGAGCACGAGCAGATCGCTCGGCGCCGTGGTGCGCGCGCGCACGAGGCTGCGACGCGCCGACAGCATGTTGATCTCGCCCGTGAATTGCCCCGGGCCGTGGACGACGATCGGCTTCTCGACGGAGCCCGCGGGCTGCACGACCTCGATCGCGCCCGTGAGCACGACGTAAAAGCGCGTGCTCTGGTCGCCCACGTCGTAAAGCAGCTCTCCGGCGGGCGCCGTGCGCCGCCGGCCGAACGCCGCGATGCGCTCGACCTGCGCCGGCGTGAGGATCGGAAACGTTTGCGCGGCGCGGTCCATCTCGCCCCCGAGGCGCGCTACACGGCGCCCGTCCCGTATTGGCGCGCCTCGATCGCCTTGACCGTGTGGTGAAAACCCTTCGCCAGCATTCCCTTGCCGACGGCGCCGACGAGCGACTCCAGCAGCCGTCCCTTGAAGTTCTTTCCTTCGCGCACGATGACGGCGTCGACGCCGGTCGTCCCGTCGGGGTTGCGCGTGAACGTGTACGTGTGGCCCGAGTGGCCGCCCCACACGTTGGAGTCGACGGTCGTCAGCACGACGTGGTTCCGATCGGACCAGTCGTAGTGCAGGCGCTCCCAAACGCCCGCCGAGCCCTCGGTCACCTCGGCGGCGCTGGGGCCGCGCTCGTGAACCTTGAGGTAGCCATCTTTGCTGTTGCCCCAGATCTTCGAGCGATCTGGGCCAAAGTCGGTGATTCCCTCCAGGAACTGCTCCGGCGTCGCGCTGGTCGTCTCGTGGAGATGGATCGTGGACATGTCCGCCCTCCTTCCTCTCTCGCCCCTTCCTTCAATATGGCCACCGCTTCGGCCCGGCGCCAACGCGCCCGCGTCACGTGGGAACGGGCTCGAGCTCTCGCAGCACCGTCGGAATCAGCTCGGACACCGTGGGGTGGATCGGCACCGCCCATTGCAGCTCCGTGTAGCGCGTGCGCGCGTTCATCGCGTCGAGGATCCCGTGGATCGCCTCGTCGCCGCCCGGGCCCAGGATGGCGGCGCCCAGGATCTGGCGGCTGTCGGCGTCGACGACGATCTTCATGAGGCCCTGCGTCTCGTCCTTCTCGACGGCGCGGTTCACGCGCGTCATGGGGCGCGCGCCGACGAGCAGCCGCCGGCCCGTGGCGCGCGCTTGCCGCTCGGTCATTCCGACTCGGCCGAGCGGCGGGTCGATGAACAACCCATAACCGAGGATGCGGTCGGTCACCCGGCGGCGCTCGCCGTCCAGCAGGTTCGCGGCCGCGATCTCGTAGTCGTTGTAGGCCGTGTGCGTGAACGCGCCGTGGCCGTTGCACTCGCCGAGCGCCCAGATGCCGGGCACGTTCGTCGCCAGCCTTTCGTCGACCTGAACGTTGCCGCGCGCGTCCTGGGCCACGCCCGCGCGCTCGAGCCCGAGGTCATCGGTGTTCGGGCGCCGGCCGACGGCGAGCAGGACGTGGGAGCCGACCACCTGCGGGTCACCTTCGGCGCAGTTCAACGACACGGCGGCGCCGGCGCCGTGCCGCTCGAGGGCGATGCAGTCCGCCGAGGTGCGGACGTCGATGCCCTCTGCCTGCAAGATCTCGCGGATCGACTGGGAGACCTCGTCGTCTTCGATGGGAATGAGTCGCGGCTGGCGCTCGACGATCGTGACCTTGGCGCCGAAGCGGCGGTACATCTGCGCGAACTCCAGGCCCACATAGCTGCCGCCGACGACGACGAGGTGCTCCGGCAGCCGATCGAGGGCCAGGAGCGAGCTGTTGTCGAGGTGAGGCACGAGATCGACGCCCGGCAGCGAGGGCACGACGGCGCGCCCGCCCACGTTGATGAAGATGCGCGGCGCGCTGAGCCGATCGTCTCCGACGCGCACGACGTCGGGAGCCTCGAAGCGCGCCTGCCCGAAGATCAGCTGGCAGCGCGGCAGCTCGCGCAGCCAGCGCTCGAGGTGGGTGCGGGCGTCACGCGCCACCTCGAACGCGCGGGCGCGCACGCGCGCGAAGTCGATGCCGACGGGTCCGGTGACCACGCCGAAGTCGGCGGCCCGGCGCGCCAGGTGCGCGGCGTAGGCGCTGGCGACGAGCGTCTTCGTCGGCATGCAGCCCACGTTCACGCAAGTGCCGCCCACCAGGTGTCGCTCGATGATGGCGACGGTCATTCCCGCCGCGGTCAACCGCCCGGCCAGCGACGGACCGGCCTGACCGGTTCCGATGATGATGGCGTCGAACCGATTCATGGGCGGCAATGCTGGGGGCCGATCGGCCCGCGCACCACGAGGACACCTCGGATTTCCCGAGACGCAGGGAAGTCCGCACAGACCCGACGGGCGCGTCCCGATTCGTGCGTTCGCCCTTGTTCGCGCGGCCGGTGTCATCACCGTAGGACATGCCGCAGAGGAGGCGATCCCATGGACATGAAGCTGGAGGTGGTGGTGCTGCCGGTGTCCGACGTCGACCGCGCGAAGCGCTTCTACGAGCGGCTCGGGTGGCGCCTAGACGCCGACTTCGCGCGGGGCCCCGACTTCCGCGTGGTGCAGTTCACCCCGCCCGGCTCGGCCACCTCGATCCACTTCGGCAAGGGGCTCACGCCGACGGCGCCCGGGACGCTGCAGAACCTGTACTTGGTCGTCTACGACATCCAGGCGGCGCGCGCGGACCTGGTGGGCCGTGGCGTCTCGGTGTCCGAGATCTTTCACAAGACCCCCGCGACCGACGCGGGGCCGGGACCGGATCCGGAGCGGCAGAGCTACGCCTCGTTCGCGACGTTCGAGGATCCCGACGGCAACGGCTGGCTGTTGCAGGAGATCCGGCAGCGGCTGCCCGGACGCGGCGGCGAGCCGACGGCGCCGATGCTGCCCGAGCCCGAGGTGACCCAGGTCCTCGTGGACCTGCTGAGGCGCGCCGAACAGGCGCACGGCGCGCACGAGAAGGAGCTGGGGAGGCGCGATGAAGACTGGCCGCAGTGGTACGGCGCGTACATGAACCGCACGTTGCGCGAGGCCGGATACCAGCTGAGCGGCGCTTCCACGACCTAACGCCATGACGCGCGAACCGGAGCTCATCGGAAAGACGGTGGTGGTGATCGGCGGCAGCGCCGGCATCGGCCTCGAGACGGCGCGGCGAGCACGCGTGGAAGGAGCGCAGGTGATCCTCACGGGCCGCCGCCCCGAGGCGTTGCAGCGCGCCGCGGGCGAGCTGGGCGCGCTGAGCACCGCCGCCTTCGACGCGACGGACGACGCGGCGCTCGGGCAATTTTTCCGCGACCTGCCCACCAGCGTCGATCACGTGATGGTCACCGCGGGGCGCCCGACCTACGGCCGCCTCGCCGACATGACGCCCGCCGAGATGCGGGACGCGATCAGCGAGCACCTGCTCCTCGGGTTGTTGGTCGCTCGTCAGGCGGCGAGGAAGGTGCGGCCCGGCGGCTCGCTGCTGCTCATGGGTGGCACGGGCGCGCGGCGACCGGCGCTGGGCCTCGTGATCGCCTCCGCGGTCACCGCCGCGCTGCCCGCGCTGACGGCGAACCTCGCGCTGGAGCTGGCTCCCATTCGCGTGAACCTGATCGCGGCCGGCTTCGTCGACACGCCGCTGTCGGCGGAGCTCCTCGGCGAGGACCTCGAGCGGCGCCGCGAGCACCTGCGCGCGACGCTGCCGATCGGGCGCGTCGTCGGCCCGGCCGACGTCGCGGCGCTGGCCGTGCACACCATGATCAACACGGCGCTCACGGGCGCGACCTACGACGTCGACGGCGGCCAGCAGCTGGTTCGCGCCTGACTATCCGAGCAGCGCGGCCGCGATCCGGCCCCACCGCCAGCGGCGACGGCGCGGCAGCGAGCGAGCGATCCCACGGTGCACCGACAGGCGCCCCGGCCCGGCGACCAGCAACCCGGCGGCGACGGCCATGAGGGTGAGGTTCCACTCGAAGCCGCCCTTCGTCGTGTCGAAGCCGTTCTTGCGGTGCACCTTCGCGACCGCGATCGACTGCGTCGTCAGCACGGCCAGCGCCGCCGGCCGCGTGAGCACGCCGAGGATCGCGGCCGCGCCCGCGAACGTCTCCGCGAGGCCCGTGGCGCGCGCCCAGCGCGGTCCGGGCGAGATGCCCAGCGCTTCGAAGCCTGCGCCGATCTTCTCGGGCTCGCGGAGCTTCTGAACGCCATGAAACACCATCGTCGACCCGAGCGCCGCCCGCGGCAGCACGAGGCCCAGCGAGCTCGAACCGGCGGCTTTGCCGAAGCTCTCGATCATCGAAGCACCTCCCGCTCGAAGGCTGTGGCTCGCGGCGCGCCGCCACAAGCGGCCCCTATCCCAGCGCTCGCGCCAAGAGCAATGCACCCGCCGCGACCGCCGCGATGCCCGTCGCCCGCGCGATGCGCTCGCCGCTCGGAGCCACGCGCTCCACGGTGATCGCCGCCGTCACGATCGCCATCGCGGCCAGATCCATGACGCCCGCCACCAGCAAGATCGCGACGAACCCCGCGCAGCAGGCGCTGCAGTGCAGCCCCAGCCGCACGCCGTGTCGCCACGCCCGGGCGACGCCGACAAGCGGCGCAGACGACCGGCAGCAATGCAGGTGGCGCGCCTTCCACGCCGTGAGCTGCAACAACCCCGCCGCGACGACGACCACGCCGGCGGCGATCGGCGCGGCGCGCGAAAGGCCTTCGAACCGCATCTCGAGCGCCGCGAGCGTGACTCCCAGCGGGTACACCACCGCGCCGAACGCCGCCCACACGAGGAAGTAGCCCGCGCCGGCGAGCGCCGTGAGCCGCCCGAGCCTCGGCTCGGAGACAGCGCCTAGAGTGCGGCGGTACCGCGTCAGCATGGGGACGAACGACGGCAGCATCATCGCCACCATCATCACGGTCCACATGCCCAGGAACGTCGCCGTGGCGTCGGGCCACGACTGGCCCGGCATCCGCATCCACGCCATGGACATCGTCCACCCGCCCGGCATGGGCATGCCGCCCGCCGGCGACATGCCCATGCACCAGGCGACCGTCGCCGCGCCGCTGCCGAGGAACAACAAGGCCGAGGCGGCCCAGAACGTCGCCTGACCGAGCGGGGGCGCCAGCCGTTCAGCGCTTGCCGTACTCGTCATGACGCCTCCACCAGATCCCGCTCTCGTTGCGGCCGCGCGGCGCCCGATCGAGCCACTGGTACATGCCCCACAGCCCGTCGACGCCGCGCGAGTAGGCCGAGTAGGTGTGGTACACGGCGCCGCCCTCGAGCACGAACGCGCTCACGCCGGGGCGCTCGCGCGTGTATGTCGCCGCGTCCGTGCCCGTGCTGGCCGCCATCTCGCCGACGAGCCCGGCGTCGTCGCGCAGCAGCCACGCAGACTCGCGCCGGTAGTTGTACTCCGCGCCGCCCTTGCGCTGCTGCTCTTCGGTGATGTGCACGTTGAAGTCGTCGTTGAAGTCGCTCCCGAACGACGACGCCCACCCGAAGCTCCACCCCATGCGGCGCTTGTACTCCTGCAGCTTCGGCAGCGGTGCGCGCGACACCGCCATCAACGTCACGTCGTTGTTCGCGAGGTGAATCACCGACGCATCGAACCCGTCGGCGATCGCCGAGCACGACGGGCACCCCGCCTTGTAGTCCGGCCCGAACATGAAGTGATAGACGAGCAGCTGCGAGCGGCCCTTGAACAGATCCGCCAGGGACGCGCTGCCCTCGTCGGTGTCGAACCGGTACGGCGTCTCGACGCGCACCCAGGGCAGCTCTTGCCGCCGCTGCGCCAGCTCGTCGCTGCGGCGGGTCAGCTCCTTCTCCGCCTTCAGCAGCTCGAGCCGCGCCGCGAGCCACTCTGCGCGTGTTCCTGTGACGTGCTTCGCTTGGTTTGTTCTCGCCATGATCAGCTCTCCTCGTTTGGTGTCCCTGCACCAAAGGGGATAACGCCCATCGGAGAGCGGGCGGGAGTAACAAGGGCGACGGGATTAAGATCGCCACGATGGACTCCTCGATCACCGCCGCCGGGCGCGCCCTCCGCGCGGGCGATCCGCTCGGCGCGCTCAAGCGCGTCGCCCTGCGTGACGACGCCGCCGCGTTGGCGCTGCGCGGGATCGCGATGGCGCAGCTCGGCGAGCTCGCCCGCGCCCGCGAGCTCTTGCGGCGCGCGGCGCGCGCGTTCGGCCCGCGCGAGGCCGTCGAACGCGCGCGTTGCCTGACGGCGGAGGCCGAGGTGGCGCTGGCGGCGCGCGACCTGGCGTCCGATGCCTCGTGGCCGTCGCGTGCGCTCGCCGAGGCGCAGCGCGCGTTCGACGCGCACGGCGATCGGGAGAACGCGGCCCACGCGCGACTCATCCAGATCCGCCGCCTGCTGCTCCTGGGACGGATCGACGAGGCGGAGGGCGCGCGCGCCACGCTGGATCTCGCGGCGGCGCCCGCGCACCTCGTCGCCGTCGCCGCCCTCGTGACGTTCGAGCTCGCACTGCGCCGCGGCCGCGCCGCGCCGGCCCGCGAGGCGCTCGCGGCCGCGCGCGAGGCGGCGGCGCGTTCGGGGATCGGCGCGCTGCGCGTCGAGATCGAGCAGGCCGGCCGCGCGCTCACGCTGCCGGCTGCGCGCCTCGTCGGGTCCAGCGTCGATCGCGCGCTCACCCTGAGCGAGGTCGAGGACGGCCTCGCCTCGCCCGACC
>DASZUD010000301.1:0-20551 GCA_035548155.1 Polyangia bacterium | reverse complement strand
GGCGTGCTCGCGCCGTGCCGGTGGAGCGAGGCGGGCGGCGGCGAGCCCTGGTGGCAAGAGACGCAGTGTCTCGTCGCGCCCAGCGCCGACGACCGCGCGCGCAGCATCAGAGCGCGCGTGCGCTTCCTGCAGCTGCGGCGCCGCGCGGCCAGCGCCGCGGCGCCGCTTCCCTGGGACGAAGGGGACACGCGCGAGATCGACTTCGAGGTGCCGCTGGAGGACTCCGCGCGCACGCGGGAGATCCCCTTCGCGTTCGCGGGCGGGCGAGACGAGCTCGCCGGGGACGTGTGGCACCGCGCCGCCGTCGAGGGCCGCGTCGTCGCGCGGCTCGAGCGCGCCGACGCCGATCGTCCGCTCTGCGCCCTGTCCGTGCAAATCGAGAACCTGGGCCCCGAGCCGGCCCCCGGCGCCTCCCGCGAGGAGGCGCTCGTCTCGTCGCTCGTCGCGACGCACCTCATGCTCGCCGCGTCGGGCGCCGAGTTCGTGTCGCTGATGGATCCACCGGCGTGGGCGCGCGACGCTGCCGCGCGCTGCCGCAACACGCGCACGTATCCGGTGCTCGCGGGCCCGGCGCCTCGGCGCGATCTCATCTTGTCAGCCCCGGTCATCCTGTCGGACCACGCCGGCGTCGCGCCCGAAAGCCCGCGCGATCTCTTCGACGCCACGGAGATAGACGAGATCCTCACGCTGCGGATCCTGACGCTCACGGATGACGAGAAGCGGGAGGCCCGCGCCACCGACGCCCGCGTCGCGGCGCTCATCGATCACGTCGACCGGCTGGGCCCAGAGGGGCTGGCGCGCCTGCACGGCACCATTCGAGAGCGGCGGCCGGCGCCCGAAGACCCGCGCCCGACGACGCTCGTCGTGGCCGGCGTCCGCCTGACCGCCGGCAGCCGCGTCTTGCTGCGTCCGGGCGCCCGTCGCACCGACGCTCAGGACATGTTCCTGGGCGGCATGTCGGCGACGGTGCGGGAGGTCCTCAGAGACTCCGAGGATCGCGACTGCCTCGCCGTGACGGTCGACGACGATCCGGCGGCCGATCTCCTCTCGGCCCACGGCCGCTATCACTACTTCTATCCCGACGAGGTTCAGCCCCTCGAGGTCGCCCCGTGAGCCTCGACGTGCTGGTGGCCGGCCTCGGGAACGTGTTCCTCGGCGACGACGGCTTCGGCGTCGAGGTGGCGCGTCGCCTGGCCGGCGATCCCCCCCGCGAGGGCGTCAGCGTCGTCGACTTCGGCGTGCGCACGCTGCACCTCACGTACGAGCTCCTCACCCCTCCTCGCTTCCTCATCGTCGTCAACGCCTGCGCGCGCGGCGAGGCGCCCGGCACGCTCTACGTGCTCGAGCCCGAGCAGCTGCCGGCGCCGTCCAACGACGTCGCCGACGGGCACTCGATGAGCATCGACACCGTGTTTCGCTCGCTCGCAGCGCTGGGCGGCGCGCCGCCCCCGCTGCGGGTCATCGGCTGCGAGCCCGGCTCGCTCGACGAAGGCATCGGTCTGTCCTCGGCCGTCGAGGAGGCCATTCCTCGGGCCGTCGAGCTGGTCCGACGCGAGATCACGCGGTGGCTGGACGCGTCCACCGCCACAGGGAAGGAGCAGACATCGTGATGAACGGAAAGTCGATCGCCCGCGGACACTCACCGCTCGGTCTGGTGTTGATGGGAGGGATGGCCATCGCCGCCCTGATCGTGATCGTTCGGAGCGCGCCGGACCTCGCGCGGTACCTGCGCGTCAGACGGATGTAGCGGCGCAGCGACGGCGCCGCCGGCGGACACGGCTAGGTCTCCACTTTGACGGCCGTCTCCGACGCCCCGTCGTCGAGCGTCGCGGGGTCGTGGTCGGGCGGGAAGAGATCTCGAGTCTCACGAGTTCGAGGGGAGCGACCGCGCGGCGAAACGCGCGTCGACTCGGACGACTCGAGGAGGCCCGAATGACCCCAAAGACCACGAAGACCCAGGCGATCACGACGATGCTCTTCTTGGCGCTCACGGGCGGCCGCGCCATGGCCGCGCCGCCGCCCCCGTCACCCAGGACCGGCGCCCTGCAGCGCGACGTCCTCGCGGTCCTCACGGACACTGAGAAGAAGATCCTCGCGCTCGAAGGCGCCGTGCCCCAGGACAAGTTCGACTGGCGCCCGGCGCCCGGCGTCCGCTCCGTCTCCGAGGCCTATCTCCACATCGCGTTCGCGAACTACAACATGACCCGGATCGCCACCGGCAGGGTCCCGCCCGCCGACGCAAAATGGGACCTCGACCGCACCAAGTGGGACTCGCAGACGACCGACAAGGCCAAGATCAAGGCCGTCCTCGAGAGGTCGTTCAGCTTCGCCCATGACGCCATCAACGCGCTCCCCGACGCCGACCTCGACAAGACCGTCGACTTCTTCGGCCACCGAATGACGGCCCGGGCGGTGCTGTTGATGCTGGTCGGACACGACAACGAGCACCTCGGCCAGTCGGTCGCGTACGCCCGCGCGAACAAGGTGGTTCCGCCGTGGAGCCAGGGCGCCAAGTAGCGCGAGCTCGCGGCGGCGGTCGCGCGACGCGGCCCAGCGACTACTGGTTCGGCGCGACGAGGGGACAGCCCGGCGTGGCCGAGACCTCGCCGTCGAAGCCAAAGAAGAAGCGCTTGCGGAAGTAGCCGGTCTCCACGTCGGGCTTGTCCGACGTCGAAGCGGGGACCGGCGCCGTCCACAACCACTTGGCGCTCGACGTGCCGAGCAGCGCGCCCCAGGGGCTGTCGCCGTGTGCGCCCACGACAGTGGCCATGTCCCAGCCGGAGTCGTCGAACAACACCCCCTGCCAGCCCGAGACCGCGGTCTTCCACGAACGCCAGGTCGCGTCGGTGAGAACGACCACCTTCGAACCGCCGTCGGACAGGTCCTCGAGCTGCCCGATGACGCCGCGGTCCGTTCCGCCCTGGCTGGAAGTGTTGCGCGCCTCCACGGCGATGACGTTGACGCGCCCTGGGTGCACGAACAGCGACACGTCCATCGTCACGGGCGACGGCCAGCTCGTGGTCGTGCCCGTGAGCGCGCCGTTCACGTAGACGTCGCACTCGTTGTCGGCCGTGATGCGCAGGTGCACGGTGCGCGTCGCCGTCGTCGGGATCGTCGAGCAGGCGGGGTTCACGTCGACGGCGGCGTCGGTGGTCTCCGAAGGTGCGTCGAGCGCCGCATCGACCGCGAGGTCCGAGGCTGCGTCGGACGCCGCGTCGAGCGCATCCGACCCGACTTCGGCGCCCGCGTCCGTGGCTGAATCCACGGCCGCGTCCGAGCCCGCCTCGGGCCCGACCTCGACGGACGTGTCGGAAGCCGCGTCCTCTCCGCCGTCCGCCGTGGCCTTGCCACCCCCGCCGCACGCGGCCGCGCTCGAGACCAGAACCAGCAAGCAGACGAGGCGAAGCCAAGCGTTCATGGTGCACACCGTAGACGTCGCCGTCTGCCAGTGTCAAATCGCCCCGCGCGCCTGGCCCACCGGCGCGCAGGCGCCCGCTACCCCGACGTCCGCCGGCGGAAGCTCAGGATCGCGAGCGGCATGCAGACGAGCAGGATCGCCACGCACCATCCCACGGACGAGACCACCGGATGGCGCAGAGGCCAGGCGGCGTCGACGGGCATCCCCGTGGGATTTCCGAACAGCCATCGCACGGCGGCGGCCATCGAGCTGACGGGGTTCCACGACGCGACCGCCCGCAGGACGGGCGAAAAGCCCGCGATGGGCACGAACGTGCTGGCGACGAAGGTCATCGGGAAGACGACCATGAAGACCATTCCCTGGGCGGCGTCGGGCGACCTCACGCTGATGCCCAGCAGCATCCCGACCCACAGCATCGAGAACGCATAGAGGAGGATGAGCCCGTAGCCGGCCAGCGCGTGCAAGAAGCTGCCGTGGATCCCCCATCCGATGATGAGGCCGGTGAGTGAGAGCACGGCGATCGCGATCGCCGACGCGCCCAGCTCCGCCAGCACGTGTCCGACGATGTATCCGGCGCGCACCATGGGCAGCGTGCGGAAGCGATCCACGACGCCCTCGCGCAGGTCGGTGGCGATCGACGCGGCCGGCCCCGTGATGCCGAACGTGAGCGACTGCACCAGCACGCCGCCCAGCAGATATTCGCGGTAGCTGCCGTCGGGGATGGCGATCACCCCGCCGAAGACGTACGCAAACAGCACCACGAACATGATCGGCTGCAGCGTCACGTCGAGCAGCTTCTCCGGGATCTGGCGCACGTGCGCGAGGTTGCGACGCGCGAGCACGAGGCTGTCCGAGACGAGGTGGCTCATGGTCACGCGGCCTCCGAGGCGCCGGCGCCCGCGCGCGTGATGGACAGGAAGACGTCGTCGAGGGTGACTTCGCGGCGATGAACGTCGTGCGCGTCGATGCCGTCGGCGTCGAGCGCGCGGACGACCTCGACGAGGCGAGTCCCTGGCCGGAGCGCGGCGACCACCTGCCGCGCGGCCGGGTCGACGGAGACCTCGCCGCGGCTGAACGACGCGAGGCAGGCGCGGGCGGCGCCGAGCTGCGCCGGATCCACCAAGGTCACGACGAAGCGCTCCCCGCCCAGCCGCTCCTTGAGCTGCGCGGGCGTGCCGTGCGCGGCGATGCGCCCGTGATCCAGCACGACGATGTCGGAGGCCAAGCGATCGGCCTCGTCCAGATACTGCGTCGTGAGGACCAGCGTCATGCCGCCGCGCACGTGCTCGCGCAGGATCGCCCACAGCTCGTTGCGGCTGCGGGGATCGAGGCCCGTCGTCGGCTCGTCGAGGAACAGCACCGGCGGCGAGGCGACCAGGGCCGCGGCGAGGTCCAGCCGCCGGCGCATGCCCCCGGACAAGTCCTTGGCCAGCCGATCGGCGGCCTCGGCCAGCGAAACGCGCTCGAGCAGCTCGTCCGCGCGCCGGCGCGCACCGGCGCGCGGCAGGTGGTAGAGGCGCCCGATCATCTCGAGGTTCGCGCGCGCGCTCAGCAGGCCGTCGACGGTCGCCGCCTGGGACGCCACGCCGATGCGCTCGCGCACCTTCGCCGCGTCGGCGACCACGTCGTACCCCGCCACCCGCGCCCGCCCCTCCGTGGGCACGGCCAGCGTCGTCAGGATCCGCAGCGCCGTCGTCTTGCCGGCGCCGTTGTGCCCGAGGAGTCCGAGGACGGTCCCGGCGGGCACGTCGAGATCGAGGCCGCGCAGCGCCCAGAGATCTCCGAAGCGCTTGCCGAGCCCCTCGGCGCGTACGCCCGCCGGCGCGTCGCTGTTCGTATTTCGTACCAAGTTTCCGTACATCATACGAATAAAAATACCACGGCTTGTTGGTACACTGTATGAAGAAATGTCAAAGTCCCGCGAACGAAGCCCGAGCGGCGGCCGGCGCGCGCCGCGCGACCGAGCGCCCATCTGGGCGCGGCCAGAACCAGGTTCGCGCCAGCCCAGCCTGTCGCGCGACCTCATCGCCCAGACGGCGGTGGAGATCGCCGACCGAGAGGGCTTCGAGGCGGTGTCGATGCGGCGCATCGCCGAGAAGCTGGGCGCGGGGACGATGACGCTCTACCACTACATGCGCACGAAGGACGATCTGCTCGCGCTCATGGACGACGCGATCATGGCCGAGGCGCTCGTGCCAGACGGGCAGCTGCCCGCCGACTGGCGCGGCGCGCTCACGACGATCGCGCGCCGCTTTCGCGACGCTTTTCTGCGCCACCCGTGGGTCCTCAAGGGGCTGCAGGGCGCCCGCATGGGCCCGAACGGCCTGCGGCACGTCGAGCAGTCGATGGTCGCGGTCGCGACCGCACCGCTCGACGTCGCGGGCAGGATAGCCCTCTGCGGCGTGATCGACGACTTCGTGTTCGGCTACGTGCTCCGCAACCTGGACGCTCCGGACCTGGACAGCCGCTCGATCAACGCGCTCGTGGGCGCCCACCTCGCGAGCGGAGAGTTCCCCCAGATCGCGCGCTTCGTGGGTGACGAGAAGCCGGCGGCGGCGTTCGAGCGCGCCGCGGCTTGGATGCGCGACGACGCCCGCTTCGAGTTCGGGCTACGAGCGCTCCTCGACGCCGTCGCCGCGGGACATTCGCCGGTCCAGGCGAGCGCATCGGCGCGGTCGCGCCCCTGACCGCCCCCGGGGCGCACGGAGCGTTCACCCCTCCAGACGTCCCCCGGCGGCCCGCCCACCGCCGGCGCGGCCCCTCAGCGAGCGGCCGTGCGACGCGCCGGGCGGCATTCTTTGCAGAGCCCGTACAGCTCGTGACGATGGCGCGACAGCGTGAACCCGTGCCGCGCGGCGATCTCGTCCTGCAGGTCCTCGATCTCGGGCTCGACGAACTCGACGATGCGCCCGCACTCGTCGCAGATGAGGTGATCGTGGTGGGAGCCGCCCAGGGCGACCTCGTACAGCGTGATCTTGCCCGTCCCGAAGTGACGCGCGTGGGCCAGCCCCGCCTCCTCGAGCAGCTTCATGGTCCGGTACACCGTCGCGAACCCCACGCCCGCGTGCCGGCGCCGCGCGGCTTCATAGAGCTCCTGGAGGCCCATGTGCTCGGTCGTGCCGAGGAAGACGTCCACGACGACGTCGCGCGCCTTGGAGGCGTTCAGCCCGCGCTGGGACATGAACGCGCGCCACATGCCGCGCGCCTCGTCCAAGCTGGCCGGCGCCCGCTTCGGCGCGGCGCCCTTCTTCTCTCGTCCACGGACCATCCCCTCAGTTGAACGCGACGATCGCCGCGCGCGCAAGGGTGACGCCGCGAACGCCGGCACCGCGGTCAGGGCAGGACGATGCGGCCGGGGGCGTCCATGTCGCCGGCCGCCGTGTGGCAGGTGTTGCAGTCACCTTCGCTCTGCGGCAGCAGCATCTGCCGCTCGCGCCCTTGGAAGCGGACCTTGGCCGTGAATGGCGGCAAGAAGTTCGGGTGGTTCGTCTCGAGCGCGAAGTTCCCCACCTTGTTCACCCGCGCCGACAAGATGACGCCCTTCGAATCCGTGATCCAAACCTGCGCTCCGTAGGCCGCCGAGCCCACGCAGTCGTCCGGCTCGTGGCCCGACGGATAGACCGTCCCGGCGAAGCGAAAGATCGGCGGCGTCTCGCCCGTGCTCGCGGCGACGTCGCCGTGGCAGGCATTGCACGCACGCCCCGGCATCATGAGCTCGCTCTCGGCCTCGTTGGGGTCTCGCGTCACGCCGCTCGAACAGGCCGGCTCCGCTGTGAAGGGATCGGGCGGAGCCGGCACGTTCTGGTGCGTGGGAGGAGCCCCGCACGCGGCGGTGCTCACGGCCATCGACAGGCGCGCGAGCACCGCCGCGGACTTCCCCCACCCTTTCATTGCGGAACCGGCAACAGCACCAGCGCCGCGCTGTCAGAGGCCGTCGCCGGCGTCGGCGCGGTCCCCACGCCCGCGACGCCCACGGCGGCGATCGTCTTCGAATCAGGAGAGAGCGTGACCGACCAGAGGAAGTCGGCCGGGCCGCCCAGGTCGATCAGCTTCCAGCCCGTCGGCGACCACGTCTCGTCGAGTTGTCCATCCGCCGTGAGCAGAGCCACGAAGCCGTCGACGTTGGCCGCCGCCGGGCGCCCGCCGCCCACCAGCACGATGCGCCGATCGGGCAGGACCTCCAGCCGGCGCGAGTTGTCGGCGAAGCCCCCGACGTCGATGCGCTGGTAGCCGCTCGTGCCGTACGTCGTGTCCAGCACGCCCGCCGAGCTGATGCGCATCGTCAGGATGTCGGTGGTCTCGGCCTCGAGCTGGCGGCCGTAGCCCGTCGTCACCAGCTTGTAGCCCGTGCCCGTCGCGTCGGGCTGCACCTTCGCCTCGTACGTCTCGGCCTGCTCGGCCAGGACGACGGTGCTGAAGACGCCGCCCGTGCCGAACGTCGTGTCGAGAACGCCCGCGTCGCTGACCTTCCACAGGCACGGCTTCGTGTCGCCGCCCTTGAGGGGCTGATAGCCGGCGCCGACGAGGCCGTCGGTGCCGGGGAGGATCGTGACGTTGCGCGGGCTCGCGCTCTGGCTCACGCCGTCGGTCTGCGTATCCAGCGTGACGACGCCGTTCGTGCCGAAGCTGGTGTCGCGAGCGCCGTCGGCCGAAAGGCGGATGAGCGCGAAGTCCGTGTCGACACCGCCCGTCCGCACCTGGCCGCCCTGGATGACGAGGCGATCGTCGGCGTAGCGCGCGAGGCCCCACGCGCTGTCCGCCGAGAACGCCGTGCCGTTCAGCGCACCCGTGCTGAGATCCAGCGTGACGACGCCGTCGGTGCCGAAGGTCGTGTCCTTCGTGCCGTCGGCGTTGAAGCGGAGCACGGCGATGTCTCGATCGCGCGCATCGGCGGCGCCGGCGTGCTCGACCGTGCCCGACGCGACGATCTTGCCCGTCGACCGTTGGACGACGATGCCGCGGAAGAGCTCTCCGTTCGTGCCGTTCGCGACGTTGCGCACGACGACGCCGTCGGCGCCGAACGTCTTGTCGAGGGCGCCCGCCGCGGTGAACTTGGCGATCACGGTGGCGATGTCCGCGTTGCTGTCCGACGAGGTCGTGACCTGACCCACGGCATAGAGGCCGCCGTTCGCGCCATAGGCCACGCCGTAAAAGCGTGTGTGTCCGGCCGCCGAGGCGCGCACGAGCATCGGCGTCAGCGACGAGCCGCCGCCGTCGGGCGCACCGCCGTCGGTCCCGGCAGCCCCCGCCGGGCCCGCGCCGCCGGCGCCGCCGTCATTGGCTCCCGAGCCAGCGCTCCCCGTCGTGCCGGCGGCACCGGTCGTGCCCGCGCTCCCCGTCGCGCCCGCGCTCCCCGTCGTGCCCGCGCTCCCCGTCGTGCCGGCCGCCGCCGGCTTGGACGATCCGCATCCCGGTCCGAGAAAGGCGGCGAGCACCGCCACCCCGACAGAAGTCGACGTCATCGAAGCAGTGGTTCGAAATCCGCGCGTCATCGGCTCTCCTTAATAATGAATGTCATTTTCAACATGGAGTCGACCAATAGTCATTGTGAACTTGCAAGTCAAGATCAATTTCAGCCGGCGCGATGCGCGCCGACGGGCCGCGGGCGTTCAGGCGCCTCTGCGAGGCCGGCAATCCGGGCAGAGCCCGTAGAGCTCGTGCCGGTGGCGGCGAAGGTCGAAGCCATGCCGCTCGGCCACCTGGTCCTGCAGCGCCTCGACCTCGTCGTCGACGAACTCGACGATGCGGCCGCACGACTCGCAGATGAGGTGGTCGTGATGCGAGCGCCCCGCGGCCACCTCGTAGAGCGTGCTCTTGCCCTCACCGAAGTTTCGCGCATCGGCCAGCCCCGCCTCGTCGAGCAGCTTCATCGTCCGGTACACGGTGGTGAAGCTCACGGCCGAGTGCCGCGCGCGGGCGGCGTCGAACAGATCCTGAAGGCTCGCGTGGTGCTTCGTCGCGAAGAAGACGTCGACGACGGCGTCGCGCGCCTTCGAAGCCTTCAGCCCGCGCAGCGCCCCGAACTGCTGCCACAGCCGGCGCGCCTCGCCGACAGAGGATGGTCGCGCCTGCGCTCCCGACTCCTCACGACGGCTGCCGGATTTGCCCGACTTCATTCGAGCGACAGTTGACGCCGGCGATCACGCCGGAGCAAGCGTTCTCGTCGCCCAAATCCATTTTCAATTCGACGACTTGGCGGCCCGCCCCGAGACGCGCGACCGCGCCCGAGCCCGCCGGCCCGGCGATGATCGGGCCGAAGAGGGGCCGGGAAGGGGCTTGTCGCCGCAAACGAACGCGCGTATGTTGGCTGCCGATAGTGAGAATCAATCTCAACATCATCGGGCGCGCCGTCGGCCTCATGACGCTCCTCGCGGGCGTCGCGGCGGGCTGTGCGTCTCGTTTGCCGGAGCCGCCCGGGGCCGCCGCGCAGCGCGCGGCCACGGCGTGGCCCGGCACGACGGTGAGCGATCTCCACCGCGGCAAGCAGCAGTACGTGCAGCGCTGCTCGGGCTGCCACGGCCTCATCGATCCGCACCAGTTCGAAGCGGGCCGCTGGCCGGGCTTCGTGAAGGAGATGTCGGGGAAGCTGTCGATCTCGGGCAACGAGGTCGCGGACCTGACGCGCTATCTGGTGATCGCCTCCGAATCACCGCAGGCGCACTGAGCGCGCCAGACGAACCCAAGAGAGCATGGCTTCATCATGACATTGAAAATAACTTTCAATTGCAATCTCACGAGGGCCGCCGCGCTCCTCACCTCTTCTCTGTTCGCGCTGGGCGTCGCGGCCTGCGATTCGTCGCCGAACGGCCCGCCCAGCGACCCCGTGCACGTCTTCGGCGGCAAGGACGACCTTCACGATCTGCCGATCGCGGGCCTCTCGCAGGAGAACGTCGACGCCTTCAACGAGGGCGACGGCCTCTTCGATCTCCAGCTGTTCCCCAGCGACGGCCTCGGACCGCTCTACACGCGCACCTCGTGCAGCAGCTGCCACAGCGACGGGACGCGCGGCCCGGGCCTGGTCCAAAAGATGGTCTCGGTCGAGGCTGACGGGTTCACGCCGTCGGCCGATCAATCGCTCTTCCCGTTCGGCCACACGGTGCACCCGCTGACGGCCGCCGGCGCGACGACGCCGATCGAGGCGCCCGTGGGCCACGCCGGCGTCAAGGTCACGATCCGCGTCGGCCCGCCCGTCCTCGGGCGCGGCTACATGGAGGCGATCGACGACGCCGAGATCGAGCGTGTGGCCGCCGCGCAGGCCGCGCGCCCCGACGCCATCCACGGCCGCGTCAACCACGTCACCTACGCCTCGCAGCCGAACCCGGACACGCGCTTCCACACGCACCAGCCAGGCGACACGGTGATCGGCCGCTTCGGCCTCAAGGCGCGTGTCGCGACGCTGGACGACTTCACGGCCGACGCGCTCCAGGGCGACATGGGCATCACCAGCCCCTTGCGTCCCACGGAGATCCCGAACCCCGACGGCCTCACCGACGATCTGAAGGCGGGCGTCGACGTGACGATCGACAGCGTCAACGCGCGCGCGATGTACGTGCGCACGACCGCGATTCCCGCGCGCGGCACCGACGCGCATGGCGCAGCCCTCTTCCAGCAAGCGAAGTGCGGCGTGTGTCACGCGCCGGCGATGAAGACGCGCGCGGATTACCCCATCGCCCAGCTCGCGGGGATCGACGCGCCCGTCTACACGGACATGCTGCTGCACGATCTCGGCGTCGAGCTGGCCGACGGCATCGTCGAGGGCGAGGCCACGCCGCGCGACTGGCGCACGGCTCCGCTCATCGGCCTGCGCTTCAACAAGACGCTCATGCACGACGGACGCGTGCCGGTCATGCAGGCGGACGTCGCCCTGGCCGTCCACGCGGCGATCCTCGCGCACGCGAGCGACGGCTCCGAGGCCAACGAGAGCGTCTCCCTTTATCAGGCCATGAGCGACGCCGATCGGCAGGCGCTCCTCGACTTCGTGAAATCGCTTTGACCTGCGGAAGAGGACACTCATGACGAACCACCGGAAGTTGACGACGGGAATCTCGCTCGCGGCCGCGCTGGGCCTTGGCGCGTGCGGCTCGAGTGATGGCGGATCGCAGTCGCAGGAGGACATGGTCGCCCGATCCATGCAGCAGTCGCTGCAGGGGGATCTCGCCGAGCTGCGTGACGCCGCGAAGGCGCTCCAGGCTGCGGCCCCCACTCCCGTGGGCCGAGGCTGGGACAAGGACATGGACGCGCAGGCGCTCACGAACATGAAGACGGCGTGGATGATGGCGCGCAACGCGTACGAGCACGTCGAGGGCGCGACGGCGCCGATCTACCCGGATCTCGACTCCTCGCTCGACGAGCGCTACGACGGCTTCCTCGCGACGCTGGGGCCGAACGGCGACCAGGATCTGTTCGACGACCAGGGCGTCACCGGCATGCACGCCATCGAGCGCATCCTTTACGCCGACGTCACGCCCGCGTCGGTCGCCACGTTCGAGAAGTCGCTGCCGGGCTACGTCGCCGCGGCGTGGCCGGCCACCGAGGCCGAGGCCGCGGCGTTCAAGAACAAGCTGTGCGCGAAGCTGATCACCGACGCGCAGAAGCTGCTGGACGGCTGGACGCCCACGCAGATCGACATCTCGGGCGCGTTCCAGGGCCTGGTCGGTCTCATGAACGAGCAGCAAGAGAAGGTGAACAAGGCGGCCAGCGGCGAGGAAGAGTCTCGCTACTCGCAGCGCACGATGGCCGATCTGCGTTCGAACCTGGACGGCACGACGAAGATCTACGAGCTCTTCCGCCCCTGGCTCCAGAGCAAGCCCGCGGCTGGCGGCATGCCGTCGGGCGCCGACGTCGACGCGTCGGTCACGGCGGGCTTTGCCGACCTCAAGACCTTCTACGCGAGCGTGCCGGGCGACGCGATCCCGCAGCCGCCCGCGACGTGGAGCGCCGAGAACCCTTCGGCTGCAGACCTGCAAACGCCGTTCGGCCAGCTCTACGAGAAGATCCACCACGCCGTCGATCCGAAGACGGACGGCTCGCTGGTCGTCGAGATGAACGACGGCGCGACGCTGCTGGGCATCCCCGTCTTCACCGAGTAGCCGTGCGCGCACAGCCCCAGAGCCTCGGCTTCGTGTTCGTGTTCGCCGTCGCCAGTTGCTCCGGCGGAGGCGGCGCGCCTGCGGTCACCGGCGACTTCGTGGCACAGAACACCAACTTCAGGGGCTACCGGACCTGGACGTCGTTTACGATCGACGATGGACTGGCGGCGGGAGCGACGCACGTCGCCGGCAAGCGAACGATCTACATCAACCAGCTGCCCCCCGCGGGCGCGACGGAGTTCCCCGTCGGCACGATCATCGTCAAAGAGACGGCCGTCGACGGGAAGATCTTCGCGCGCGCCAAGCGAGGGCCCGACTGGAACCCGACGGGCGCCGTCGGGTGGGAGTGGTTCGAGCTCCTGACGAAGGCGGGCGCGACCGGGATTTTCTGGCGCGGTCTCGGCCCGCCTGCAGGCGAAGTGTATGGCGGCGATCCGAACGCGGGCTGCAACATGTGCCACAAGCTGGCCCCGAACAACGACTTCGTGCTGACGCCGTCGCTCATGCTGGCGGCGAGCGCGAGCAGCGACTCGGGCGCGGACGGACGCGGCGCCGCCGATGACGGCGGTGCGGCGGACGCGACCGCCGTCGATGCGACGAACGAGACCGGCGCGGACGCCGGCCTGGAGACCGGACCCGAATGAAGCCTTGCATGAACGCACGCAACACAGCCCTGACGATCGCGCTCGCCCTCACGGCGGTGGGCGCCGGGGCGCGCGCCAACCCTCGCCCCCTCCCCTTCACCTATCAGGCCGAGACGCTGCCGCAGGGCGCGCTCGAGGTGGAGCAGTTCGTGGACCTCGTGCCCGTGCGCGCGCACTCGTTCGCGACGGGCAACCCGATCTGGTTCCTCGCGTCGCAGATGCAGACCGAGTTCGAGATCGGCCTCACCAACAAGCTCGAGCTCGGCCTCTACCTTACGCTGGCGCCGGTCGCGAGCCCCGAGTACGCGTATCAGGTGCCCACGCTGCTCGACGGCAACGGCATCAAGCAGCGGTTGCGCTACCGGCTGGCCGATCCCGAAGAATGGCCCGTCGACGTAGCGCTCTACGGCGAGATCGTCGAGAACGAGCGCGAGATCGAGCTGGAGGCGAAGATCATCCTGCAGCGGCGCGTGGGTCGCGTCCGCTTCATCACGAACCTGTGGGCCGAGCGCGAGTTCTACTTCGACGGCCAGCGCGAGTGGGTCTTGAACCCGACGCTGGGCGTGACGGCCGAGCTCTCGCCCCGCTACCACCTCGGCGCCGAGAGCTGGATGCGCGTCGAGTACCTCGACGGCCAGACGGGACCGCGCGCCTTCAACCAAGGGCCTCACGTCTACGTCGGCCCGGCGTTCATGGCGAACTTCGGCAAGCTCTGGTGGACCACCGGCGTATACCTGCGCGTCACCGACTTCGATCGCACCGTCGCGGTCGGTGACATGACGACCGCGGGCGACTCGTTCGGCCACTTCTGGTTCCGTACGATCGTCGGCCTGTCGTTCTAGCCCCTCGGCGGTGAATACGCCGCCCGCGCGCGGCGTCCATTCATCGGAGGAGGCGAGACATGACACGCTCACCGGTCATTTCAGGGTTCTTGACGCGTTCGCGGAAGGTCTTATTGCTGGCGGCCGTCGGCTTCGCATCGATCGCGTCGACGGGAGAAGCGGCGCACGCTCAGGTCAGGGTCGGCGTGACCGCGCCCGGCGTCCGCGTGCGCGTCGGCCCACCGCCAGTCCGCGTCGAAGCGCGACCCACGCGCCCTTCGCCCGCGCACGTGTGGATCGACGGCCATTGGGGCTGGCAGCGCGACCGCCACGTGTGGGTCGCTGGATACTGGGCGGTTCCGCCGCAGACGGGCTACGTCTGGGAATCGGGACGCTGGGTGAACGAGGGCGGCGCGTGGGTCTATTACGAGGGCCAGTGGCGGGCGGCTCCGGCGCCCAGAGTCGTCCACGCGCCCCCGCCAGCGCCGCGTCATGTGGAGCGACGCGAACAGCGGCATGATCGCGGCCCCGGCGGCTGGCGCCGCGACTGAGCGTCGGCTGCTCAGCGTCCGAAACAGACGGAACAGCGAGCCTGGCAGCAGAATCGACGCTGAGCACCGTCGCGCGTGACCCTGCGTGAAAACGTCGGCGATCGCGCGAACAGCGTCCGGAGTTTTGCGATAGCGTGGAGCGATGCGCCCACGTGCCGCGTGGCTCGTCGCCTTCAGTCTCGCGCTGTCGGCGACCGCTGCGTGCGGGCCGACCCAACAGGACGCCGGCTGCGGGAACGCCGAGCCCTGCGCCCGCAGCCGGCCGATCCTGAGGGGCGACGTCGTGAACGCGCGTGACCTCGGAGGCGTGCCGCTGGCA
Organism: Polyangia bacterium; assembly: GCA_035548155.1. Lineage (GTDB taxonomy): Bacteria > Myxococcota_A > Polyangia > Fen-1088 > Fen-1088 > DASZFV01. Next base: position 5,709 of record DASZUD010000301.1, on the reverse strand, counting down.
CCAAGCGCCGCGGTCGCCTGCGGCGCTATCTTCCGCGGACCTCCGCTCTCGGCGCTGACGCCCCCAGGGTGCGCCGACGCCGCCGGGCTGGGCCTGCGCACGATCCTCGACCTGCGCACAGACGGCGAGCGCACGTCCCAGCCCGACGACGCCTGTGTCGGCGCGCAGGTCGTCGCCGCGCCCCTGCCCATCCCGTACGCCCTGGACACCGCCGCTTACCTCGCCGACTTCGACAGCGATGACTCGATCGCGCGCGTGTTCCACACGCTGGCCGACGACGCCGCGTACCCGATCTATTTCCACTGCACGTACGGCCGCGATCGCACGGGCGTCGTCGCGGCTGCCGTGCTGCTGGCGCTCGGCGCGTCGCGCGCCGACGTCGTCACGGAGTACTCGCTGTCCGCGTCGACGGTCGGCGCCTGGCCACGAAGCCTCGAAGGACTGCTGGACGAGATCGACGCACGGGGCGGCATCGAGGCGGCCCTCGCCGCGAAAGGAGTGACGGCCGAGGACCTCGCCGCGCTCCGCGCGCGCGTCACGGCGCGCTGAGCGCGGCCCTACTCGCGGAGCTGCTCGGCGAGGTAGCGCTCTTTGCCGATGTCCGACGCGATCTTGAGCTGCGCCTCCAGCCACTCGATCGAGTCCTCCTCGTTGCCAAGGAGCTTCTCGAGCTGCTCGCGCGTACCGGCGTCGTTCTTGGAGAGCGTCAGCGCGATCGCCTTGTTGAGCCGCACGACCGCCTCGCGCTCGACCTCGAGATCCAGCGTGTGCATCTCGATCGGGTCCTGGCCGACGCGCACCGAGAAGAGCCGCTGCATGTTGGGGACGCCGTCCAGGTAGAGGATGCGCTCGATCACCTCATCGGCGTGCTTCATCTCCTCTATCGATTCTTCGCGCTTCTTCTTCGCGATCCGGTGGTAGCCCCAGTTCTCGAGCATCTTGTAGTGCACGAAGTACTGGTTGATGGCCGTCAGCTCGGCCGTGAGGATCTCGTTCAGCGCCTCGATGATTTCGCGGTCACCCTTCAATGGTCGCTCTCCTTGCCTAGAACCGTAGTCGGGTGCGGCGCGCAAGTCACGCCCGGCGCCGGAAACCCCTTGAAACTGAGAATCGTTATCAGTATCATGTCTTCAGCTTCACCTCTGGAGGAGGATTTCCTTTGCTCGTCTGCCATTGCCTCTGTGTCTTCGATGCAACGGTGCGGGAATGCGTTCGCCAGGGCGCGCGCACGCCCGAGGACGTTGCCGACCAGTGCGGCGCCGGTTCGGGCTGCGGCGGCTGCCGGCAATCCATCGAGGCCATCGTGAGCCGCGAATGCGCGGCCCGCACGTTCGATTCCGCCGAAGACGATCTGGCCGCCTGAAGAATTCGCCCTGACGCGCTCTGGGTGGGCGGCCCATGCTTGAGGGAGGGAGGGTCGTCATGACGACAATGATGTTTTGGAGCGCGCTGGCGCAGGCCGCTGGAAACTATGGCGGCCGCGGTTGGGCCGGCTGGGGTTGGTGGATCGTCCTCGCCGCGATCATCGTCGCGGTCATCGCGTGGAGCGGCTCTGCGCGCTGGTTCCGTCGCGGACCGGGTCCTGGCTCGCCGCGCACCAGCTATCGCTGAAGGCGGCCCGCGATGAGAAACGGTACCGGCGTCGGCCGCGACGCCGTGACGAGCGACGGCGAGTTGCGAATCCTCGAGTGGCGCTCGGGCTGACGGGCCCGCGTCGAGGGACATCCGTCATGGACGTGGGCACCGAATACGAGAAGCGCCAGCAGGCCAAGGAGCTGTCGGAGACGCTCCGCGTGCACCGAGAAGAGGTCCTGCAGCGGTGGGCGGCCCTGTGCCGGCAAAACGCCAGGGCGCGGACCCTGACCGACGACCAGCTCCTGGATCACCTCCCCCGCCTGCTCGATCGCCTCGCCGAGTCCGTGGCCGCCGCCAGCGAGGGGCGCGACACCACGTTCCCGGTGACGGAGTCTCGGCAACACGCGTTGCACCGGCTGGATACCGGCTTCGACCTCCCGGACATCGCGCACGAGTACGCGCTCCTGCGCCGCGTGATCTTCGGCCTGATGGCGGAGCACGCGCCGCAGCTCGTGATCGGGGGCTTCGACGTCGTGGGCGCCGCCATCGACGAGAGCCTGTCCGAGTCCGTCGACTACTACGCGCACGTGCGGCACCGAACCCTCGAAGCGTTGGACGAGGTCGCGCAGGTCGTGACGGCGCCGGGGGAGCTCGACGCGATCCTCCACCGCCTGCTCTCGGTGGTCATGCAGACGATTCCTGCGGTCGACGCCGTCACGGTGCTGCTGCGGAAGGGGGACCTGCTCGAGGTCGAGGCGGCGCTGGGCGTGCTGGCCGAACGAGACACGTCCTTCACCCTGTCCATCGGAGAGGGCTTCGCGGGCACGATCGCCGCGACGAAGCAGCCGATGTTCCTGAGCGCGGCGCACATCGCGCCGATCATCCGCAGCGATTTCGTCCGGCAGAGGAGCATCAGGGCCATGTACGGCGTGCCGATGATCCGCGGCGCGGAGCTGGTGGGAGTCGCGCACATGGCTTCTCTGACCGCCAGCGACTTTGCCGACGAGGACAAGCTGCTGTTCCGGACCGTCGCCGAACGGGCCACGGCCATCGTCGTCCAGGCTGACTTGATGGCCCGCGAGAAGGCTTCGCGCGTGTTCCTCGAGACCGTCATCGGAAACATCAAGGAGGGCGTGCTGGTCGCCTCGGGCGAGGGCAACGTCACGGTGGTCAGCGACGGTGCGGCGCGCATCTTCGGGGTCTCGAAGGACGCGTTTCGGATGCCGCTCGCCGAGTTTGGCCGGCGCTTCGCGCCACGGACGCCGGACGGTGTGCCACAGCAGCCGGCCATCCTGAACGCTCTGCGCGGCGAAGAAGTTCCGCCCCATGAGCGCATCGTCAGGGACGCGCAGGGCCGCGATCATCACGTGGTCGTCAGCGCGGCGCCCATTCGCGCCGAGGGCGTCTCGGGCGCCGTGGTCGTGTTCGTCGACGTCACGGAGTCCCGCAAGCTGGAAGAGGAGCTGAGGCGCGCCGTGAGCTTCCGCGAACGATTGATGGGCATCGTCAGCCACGATCTGAGGTCGCCGCTGGGGACGATCTCGATGGCGGCGGAGTCGATGCTGGCGCGGGAATCGGCACCCGATTGGGCGCGCTCATCCGCCGCCCGGGTGAAACGCTCGGTCGATCGGATGTCGCGGATGGTGTCGGACCTGCTCGATTTCACGCGCATCGCCGCCCTCGGTGGTCTTCCGGTGGAGCGGAGGGCCATCGACCTGCGCGGTCCCGTCCAAGAGGCCGTCGACGAGATCGCCGTCAGCCATCCGGGCCGGGTGGCGCTCGTGCTGCCCGCCCGGGCCGTCGAGGGGACCTGGGACGCCGACCGCATCGAGCAGGTGGTCACGAACCTCGTGACCAACGCGATTCAGTACGGCGCTGCCGACGCCCCCGTGGAGGTCGAGCTCCGAGACGAAGAGGGACGAGTGGTGCTTCGTATCAAGAACCAGGGGCCCGCCATCGGCGCGGAGGATTTGCCGACCCTCTTCGACCCGTTTCAAAAGGCGAAGGCCAACGTACACAGCGGCGGGCTGGGCCTGGGCCTTCACATCGTCTACGAGGTGGTGAAGGCGCACGGAGGGGAGGTCGAGGTGACGTCGACGTCGGAAGCCGGGACGACGTTCACGGCGTGGTTTCCGAAGTCCCGCGCGCCGGGTCCTCACGATGCAGTACCATCGGCGGAGTGAGCGGTGCGATCGGCGCAGCGATCTGGCTGCTGCTCCAGGCCACGAGCGGGCTCGCGGCTCCCGCGCGCGTCGACGTCGAGCGCGGTGCCGGCGCGGATGACTGCCCTGATGGTCGCGCGCTCGACGGCTTGATCGGCGCGATCTCGAACGCGCCCGAAGCCGGCGAGGTCCGCGCCGCCGTCGCCTTCAGGCACGGCCCCGCCGGCTACGAGGCCAGCCTCCGCTTCGGCGGCGCGACGGAGGGACAGCGCACGCTGACCGACACAGGGCCGACCTGCGAGGCGCTCGGGCGCGCCGTCGCGATCACGATCGCCCTCGTGATCGACGCGACGGCGGCGCGCGCGCCCGCACCTTCGGCCGACGTCACGGCCGCTGCCCCGCCGCTGGCGCCGGAGCCGGCGCGCGCGAAGACCTCGGGCGTCCTGTCGGTCTTGGGTGGCCCCGCCGTGGGCCTCGTCGGTCCACCGTCGGTGATGGGCGGCGTCGCGCTGAGCGCCGGCGTCTGGCGACGGCTTCGCGTCGAAGGAGCGGCGCAGATCGTCGCGCCGCGCGCGTCCCCGCTCGATCCGGGGACGGTCGAGGTCGGGCTCCTCGCCGCGCGTCTCTCGGCGTGCGTCACCGTCAACGACGCCGAGGCGCGCTGGCCCGTGGCGCTGTGCGCGCGCGGACTGGGCGGTCGCCTGCGCGGCAGCGGCAGGGGCTTCCCCGCCGCGAACGTGACGCGGGACCTGGCCTTCTGGGCGGTCGGAGGCGGGGCCGAGGTGCAGCACACCTGGGGTGAGCGGCTGGTCGTGGGCGCGGAGGCGACCGTGCTCGCCCCGCTTCGCACGAGCACGTTCTCCGTGGGGAACCGCGGCGTCGCCTACGAATCAGCCGCCGTCGCGGCGATGCTGCAGCTCGCCGTCGGCGTCGCGATCTGGTGAGCTTTGCCGTGAAAAGATCCCCGCGCCTCCTCTAACCTGGAGAGGCGAACCGCGGCCCCACCCGATGACCCTGGAGGACATCTACAGACAGCACGCCGACTTCGTGTGGCGTTGCTTGCGCCGCCAGGACGTGCCGCGCCAGGACGCGGCCGACGCGTTCCAGGAGGTGTTCCTCACGGTTCATCGCACGCTCGCGAGGTTCGAAGGGCGGTCGTCGGTGCGAACCTGGCTGTTCACGATTTGCCGGAGCGTCGCGCGCGACCGTCGCCAGCGAGCCCACCAGCGCCACGAGCTCCCGGCCGCGGATGCCACCGTACGCGACGAGGCGGATCGGTTCGCCGACGCGGCCGCACGCCTCGAGCACAACGATCGGCTGGCGCAGCTGGAGGCCATCCTGTCGCGCATGCAGCCGGAGCTGCGTGACGTCTTCGTGCTGTTCGAGGTCGAAGACATGACCGGGGACGAGATCGCCGGCGCGCTGGGGATCCCCGCGGGCACGGCGTATTCGCGCCTGCAGGTTGCGCGAAAGGTGTTCAGGCAAGGCGTGAAGCAATTGGAGGCCGACGAAGGCGCCTCCTTCGTTCGCCGCCTGGCGGCGGGAACCGGCGGGAAGTGACGCCATGACGGATCCGACGCGCTTGGTCGAAGAAGACGGGGAGCACGGCCGGCACACGGTCGGCCGCGAGCTGTTGCTGTCGGCGCGGCGCGAAGGCGTGCCGCCGGGCGAGCGCGATCGCCTGTGGGCCACCGTCGCGGCGGCGGCGCTCGTCGCGCCCGCCATCGCCGTGCCCGCGAGCGCGGCCTCTGCCGGAGCCGGGGCCACGGTCGCGGCAAGCGGCGCGGCCGCGCTGGCGAAGGTGACGGTCGCGGCGGTCGTGCTCGGCGCGGCTTCGCTCGCGGGGTATCGCGCCTCGCGTCCCTCGCCGTCGATGGTGGTCGCGCCGGCCGTCGCGCGAGCGCCATCGCAGCCGGCGCCAGCGCCTCCGCGCGAGGCGGCCCCGCCCCGCGCGAGCGCGCCCGAGCCCGCT
>DASZUD010000300.1:0-2627 GCA_035548155.1 Polyangia bacterium | reverse complement strand
GGCGTCGAGCGCCGTGACGCGGACGCGCCCCGAGGGCGCGCGCTCGAGGTGCCGCAGCCCCGGCGCGTGGCGGCACGCGACGAGGACGCCCCCCTCTGGCAGCGCCGCCAGCGCGTCGGGGAACGCGCAGACGCGAGCCCGCGCGACGACGCACGGGGAGCGCGCAGGATCCACGTCGACGATCGCCACCTCATCGGTGGTCGAGAGCGCGACGTAGAGCCACGGCTGACGCGCGTCGAGCGCGAGGGCCCGCGGCCGCGAGTGACCGTCGTGGTAGTCCGTCGCCTGGAAGCGCGGCGTCGCTCCCTTCGCCGGGCCGCCGGCGCCGGACGCGAGCGCCGCGACGAGGCACGCGAGGCGTGGGCGCAGCCCGAACATGCTTCCTGTTTAGGAGGCCGTCGCCGAAAACGCAACGGGCCCGCGCCCGCCTCGTGGTACCAATTGAGCTCTCTCCGCGGAGGACGCCCCATGAAGGATCGCTTGCCGCTCGTCGCCGACCTGTTGATGGACGCCGCCCACGCAGACGACGCGCTCCACGGCGAAGAGAAGGCCACCGTCAAACGACTGCTGTGCGGGATCCTCGAGGCCGCGACGCTGCCCATGGACCTCGACTTCCACATCGAGGAGTTCGCGCCCGCGCGCTTCGATCTCGCGGCCACCGCGGCGGCGTTCGCCAACGAGCCGCCCGCGATCAAGCGGCGCCTCCTCGAGCTGTGCGCGGCCGTCCACGCCGCCGACGGTGAGATCGAGTTCTCCGAGGACGAGCAGCTCCGTCGCGTCGCCAAGGCGCTGAACCTGCCGCCCGAGAGCTATGACGACATGGTGGTGACCGTCGTCGAGGAGATCGAGCTCGGCGACGATCTCGAGCGCCTGCGCTACGGCGACGCGCCGTCCGACTGAACCAGCAGCGCGCCGACGATTCGGCGAATCGCGTCCATGCGAGCGCCGCCGCGGCCCGCGCCGGTCGCACGGCTCGCTCCCGGGGCGCGTCCCAGCTCCTCCAGCCGGCCCGCGCAATCCTCGGGCGTGCCCACGCGCGCGCCCAACAGCCGGCTCGCGACGACACGCGCGTCGAGGCGGGTCCCCGGAACGAGAATGTCCTCGCGCGCCAGCGTCGCGATCGGAAAGTGCCCCCAGCCGCAGAGCACGTCGTCCTCCCGCGCGAACGCCTCCCACCGCGCGCGGAACGCGGCCCAAGGCTCACCGGCGGCGAGCGCGGCCGCGTCGATGCGGAGCTGCACGGACGCCGACGGCGCCAGCGGTCCGCGCGGCGCCACGACCGCCTCGAACGACTCACCGGTCGCCGGCCGCCAGGCCAACCACTGGACGATCTCGGGCGGCGGGTGACCAGGCGCGCGGGTCGGCCACGCGTTCGCCTCGCCGTGGACGACGACGAGGCGCTCGCCAGCGGCGCGCAGCTCCTCGAGCCCGGGAACGCGCGGCTGCCGCACGGGCCGCGGACCACGGGCCAGCGACGCGCGCAGGTGCCGCGCGTCCTGCACGCGCGACCGGAACGCCAGCTGGTGCTCGACCATGGCATCGAACGGCGCCAGCAGCGCCGCCGCGCGCGCCTCGTCGAAGTCATCCCCTTCGAGCGCGCGCAACGCCATCGCGATGGCCTCGATGGTGGCGACGCAGTGGTCGTGCGGCTCTCGCCGGATCCGGTAGCGACTCGGCTGCGCGGGCGCGAGGCGCAGCTGCGGCAGGGCCGCGATGCGCGGGTTGCGCTTGATGAGCTTGCTCGCCTGCCACCAGGTCCCGTCGAGGACCACCAGCGTGATGGGGCCCGGAGGCCGCTCGTGCGCCAGATCCATGGCATTCGGCCCCGGGAAGAGTAGGTACGGCGGCGGCCCTTCGTCGCGCCCCGCGAGGACGTCGGACACGAAGGGATCCGCGTCGAAGTCCACCGCCCGCCGCAAGATCGCGTCGGGCAGGCTCAGGCGGGCCAGGCGCACCGTGTTGATGGGCACGTGGCGCTCGCGCGGATGCTGCAGGATGAGGACGCGCGTCCGGGTGCGCTGCGGCGTCACGTGGGCGCAGACACAAACGACGGCGGGGCGGCCACACCCGTCACACAGGGCGCGCTGAGGCGAGATGGACGGCGGCAACGCCCCACCCTACCAGGCGTGGCCCCGCCCCGGCCACTGCGCCGCACGCCCCCATTGGGCGACCCTCCGTGCATTCGACCAATTGCGAACGCACGGATTCCCAAAGTGATTTCGTCCTAGGGTAAGCTCCCGCGACGGTCGAAGTCATGAGGCCGGCGAGGATTTTTTTCGAAGATCCGTGAGCGATTTTTGGCGCTGAAGCGACTACTTAGGGTCGCTTCCCCCCGGCTGACCGTTTGAAGGAGGTCCCAATGCACCGTTCCCGCATCACTTTGGCTCTCGTCACGCTCGCGCTGGCTAGCGTCGCAGCGGTGAGCTGCACCACGTCCGAGTCCGTCGACCCGAGCGGCACCGCCGGCACGCACGGCGGCGCGGCCGGCACGACCGGCGCAGCCGGCACGACGGGCGCGGCCGGCACGACCGGCGCCGCGGGCACGACCGGTGCGGCGGGCACGACCGGCGCAGCCGGCACCACGGGTGCCGCGGGCACGACCGGCACGGCCGGTACCACGGGCGCGG
>DASZUD010000299.1:0-29915 GCA_035548155.1 Polyangia bacterium | reverse complement strand
CTAGTTCGCGCACCCGATGCGCGTGTTGTCGATCGCGAGCTCGTCCATCCACGCGACGAATCCGGGCGGCGCGTTCTGGTAGTTGATCCAGCCGACCTCGATCGACTGGAACATCTGCGGGATGCCGGTACCGGACAGATTGCCCGCGCCGTTCATCTTCGCGATCTGCGTGATCTCGTTGCCGTCGAAGTAGAAGTGGTAGCTCTGGTTGGTGGCGTCGATGTGCCACTCGGCACAGTGCCACGCACCGTCGTACATGTAGTCGTACTTGCTCTCGGTGCCGAACTCCGCGCCGTTCGGCTGCACGTTGTAGAGGAACTGGTGCTTGCCGTTCGGATCCTGGACGGTGTCGACGACGCGCACCTCTTCGGTGCCCGAGCCCTGGGGGTTCGTCCCCACGAAGGCCACCATCGTCGAGTGCAGGTACGTGGAGGGCTTCGGCGCCGGGAGCTGAACCTTGTAGAAGATGCGGCCCCAGTGCGCGGCGCCGAAGCTCGTGGCCGAGTGAACGATGCGCCGCGGGCCGATCGGGATCGCGCCCATCTTCAGCGCGTGCTTGCCGCGCGCCGCTTCCTTGTCGTCGACGCCGACCATCGACGAATCGGCGCCCTGTTGAAGCTGGCGCGTCCAGCCCGTGGGGATCTGGCCCACGGCCGTGTCCTCGAAGCTCTCGCAGAGGAGGTGCGTGCACTTTCCGGGCGCGGCGTCGGTCGTGGTGACGGCGTCGACGGCACCTCCGTCGCGTCCCGTCGTGCCTGCGGTCGCCGACGAGCCCGCGCTTGCCGTCGTGCCGGCGCTGCCTGACGAGCCGGAGCTGCCCGCGCCGCCGGTCGTGCCGGCACTGCCCGGCGAGCCGGAGCTGCCGGCATTTCCGGGCGAGCCGGCGGGACCCGCATCCGTCGATTGGCCGCCGCTGCTCACGCACGCCGCGCCCACCAGAGACAGGAGGAACAACAATCGCAGTCTCCGCATGCGGCGACAATCTCACATCGTGCGTCATCGGTCACCCGGGGTTTGCCCCGATTGCGCGCGCCTTTTTCCCGACTCCGTGCGCGCGCGCACGCGCGTCGGCTCTCGAGCCAACGAGCTTCGCGAGCGAGCTCGAGCCAACGAGCTTCGCGAGCGAGCTCGAGCTAACGAGCTTCGCGAGCGAGCTCGAGCCAACGAGCTTCGCGAGCGAGCTCGAGCCAACGAGCTTCGCGAGCGAGCTCGAGCCAACGAGCTCGAGCTAACGAGCCTCGCGAGCGAGCTCGATGAACCCGCGCAGCCAGATGAGGTTCACCTCGTCGGCCAGCGTCGCCGGCGTGTCGGTCGTCGTCTCGATCGCGGCGACGTGCCGCACGCCCGTGCGGTGGAAGAAGTCGGTCACGCTGCCGTCGTGCGCCTCGACGAAGCCCTCTTCGTCGGCGCGCACGTCGCTGCCGGGCTCGTAGCCCGAATCGACCAGGCAGCTGCGCAGCACGGGCAGCAGCGCACCCGAGCGCGCCTGCAGCGGGCGATACGGCGCGCGATCGCCGAACACGTACGAATAGAAGATGTGGCCGTGAATGAAGTTGTCCTGGTGCAGATCCAGGGCCGCCGCGGGCGTCGGCAGGCGTCCGAGCTCGCGCGCGAGCGCCGCCGTCTCCTTCGGGCCGCCCTCCCACGTCCGCCAGCCGAGCGGCGTCTCGCCCTCGTGCAGCTCGCCGCGCCACACGCCAGGCGCGATCTCGTACCGGAGGAAGTCGTTGTTGGGGCGCTCGCCCGAGGCGTTGTAGCGCGTGTGCGCCTCGAAGCCCGAGGGGTTCACGCACGGGTAGATGCGCAGCGCGACGCCGCGCGCGCGCGCGTGCGCGAAGAGCTGCGCCGCGTGCGCGAGCAGCGTGCGCGGCCCCGCCTTCTCGTCGCCGTGAAAGCCCGCCGTCACGACGACCAGCGGCGCCTCGGAGGCGTCGCCGGTGCTCGCCGCCGACAGCAGCGGGTACTCGCGCCCCGCTTCGACGACGGCGCCGAAGTCGGCGACCTCGGCGACGCCGCGCAGCGACTCACGCCAGCGCGCGGCGTACTCGGAGAAGATCACTCTTCATCCTGACACGCGGCGCGCGGGCACTGCAAAGGGTGCAGCGTCAGGGCGGCTCTCAATTGCGCCCGCGCTACATGCACTTGCCCTGGTAGCAGATCAAGGTGCCCGTGCACGCGAAGTGGCACGCGCCGCAGTTCTGCTGATCTTTCAGGAAGTCGGCGCAGTACGTGCCGTCGCAGACGTCCTGGCCCGCCGGGCAGCTGATCGAGCCCGCGTCGAGGGACTGGGCGCCACCGTCGGAGACCGGCAAGCAGGCGCCGTCGTTGCAGTACGTGCCGCCCGGGCAAACGCGGCCGCACGCGCCGCAGTTCGACGGATCCATCATGAACGTCGTGCAGACGGTGCCGCCGGCCCCGTTCGGGCACGGCGACGCCGGCGCCACGCACGCCGTCGCGCCGCCGTCGGCGCTGGTGCTCGTCTGGCACGCGCCGTTGACGCAGCTCGTGCCCGTACTGCACACGTTGCCGCACTTGCCGCAGTTCCCGCTGTCGTAGCGCGGATCCGTGCAGAACTGCTTCTGCCCAGACGCGTCGGTGCACACCTGCATGCCCGCGCCGCACGTCTGCGTCTGCGCGCCGCACGTGCCGTTGAAGCAGCCCTGACCGCCCGCGCACACGACGCCGCAGGCGCCGCAGTTCATCGGGTCGGAGAGCAAGCTCGTGCAGAGCGCCCCACCGCCTGGGGCCTGGCAGGCCGCGATGCCGGGCTGCGTGCCGCCACCGCCCTGACACGCGCCGTTCGTGCAGATCGCGTTCGTCGCGCAGACCTTGCCGCACGCGCCGCAGTTGCCGGGATCGCGCGAGAGGTCCGTGCACAGCGTGCCGCCGCCGGGCAGCACGCACGCCGTCGCCGGCGCGGCGCACGTCTGAGCGCTGCACAGGCCGCTGTTGCAGAAGGTGCCGGCGGGGCAGGCGCGGCCGCACGCGCCGCAGTTCATCTGATCGGTCTTGAGGTCGCTGCAGTAGATGCCCGAACCGCTGGGCATCGGGCACGACACCTGCGGCTGCGCGCACGTCGTCGGCGCGGGCTGGCACCGGCCCGACGCATCGCAAATGTCGCCGTTGAGGCAGACCGGGTTCTGGCGGCAGTCGGGCTGGCAGGCGCCCGCGGCGCACACGAAGCCCGCGCGGCCGCAGTCGCCGTCGGCGGCGCACTTCTGCCGGCACGTGCCGTAGCCGGCGCTGGCCGACGAGCCGACGCACGTCTGATCCGCCGCGCACGGCAGCTTCGGATCGGCCGGGTCGCAGACGCTGGTGCAGAAACCCATGGGCCAGCCATAGCGGGCCTTGTCCATGCACATGCCGCCCGCGCACTCGCCGTTGCGGCTGCACATCGAGCCGAAGGGCGACGCGCCGTAGGCCAGGCACTGGCCGCCGTCGCACGCGCCGGCGCAGACCTTGCCGCACGCGCCGCAGTTCCGCGGGTCGTCGGCGAACGACGTGCAGCCCGTCGCGCAGCTCGGCAGGCCGCCGCACGCTCCCGTCTGCGTCGGCGGCGAACACACGCTGGCGTTGCACACCAGGCCCGCGCCGCACGTGCGCCCGCACGTGCCGCAGTCGTTCACGGCCGTGCTGACGTTCACGCAGTACTGGCTGCCGGCGGCGCCGCAGGTCGTCGGCGCGCTGCCGGGGCACGTGCCGCTCGCGCCCGCGCCGCCGTCCGTCCCACCGGCGCCGCCGCCGGGGCTCTGGCAGAGGTTGTTCATGCACACGTCGCCGCTCGGGCAAACGGTGCCGCAAGAGCCGCAGTTGCGCGGATCGTTCGCCAGAACCGTGCAGAACAGCTTCTGCCCCGAGGGATCGAGGCACGCAACCGTGCCAGCCTGGCAGGCGACCTGCGCGAGCGGCATGCACACGCCGCCGCCACAGAACTCGGTGGCCGCGCACGTCTTGCCGCACGCGCCGCAGTTCGCGCGATCCGTGTAGAGGTCGGTGCACACCGAGGTGCCGACGCCGACGCTGCAGGCCGTGATCGAGCCGACCGGCCCCGTGCCCGCGTCGTTGCCGCCCACCCCGCTGTCGGTGCGAGCGCCCCCGTCGGGGGGAATTCCCGCGTCCACGCCCACGCCGCCGTCGGTGCCGCCCGTCGCCGTCGGGCACTTGCCCTGCTGGCAGTGCGCGCCGGCCGCGCACACGAGGCCGCAGCCGCCGCAGTTGCGGTCGTCGTTGAGCAGATCGAACGTCTCGTCGACCTTGCCGTTGCAGTCGTCGTCGACGCCGTCGCACACCTCGACCGAAGGCAGCCGCGCCGGCCTGACGTCGACCAGCTTGCCGCCCTGACAGGCCTGGATGCCCGCCGCGCACACGCCCACGCCCAGCGTGTTCGCCGGGCCCGTGTACACCACGCCGCCCGCGCCTTCGTCGACGACGCCGTTGCAATCGTTGTCGACTCCGTCACAGGTCTCGACGCCGCCGTTCGTCAGCTGGCACTCGCACCCGTTCGCCGGGTCGCGGTCGGCGTCGACGAACCCGGCCGCGCAAGCCGACACGCAGCCGCCCATCACGCAGGCCGCGACGCCATTGCGCTGCGTGGCGCAGGCGATGCCGCAGCCGCCGCAGTTCTTGACGTCACCGCCGGCCGCCGCGCCTGCCACGTCGTCGACGCGCCCGTTGCAGTCGTTGTCGACGCCGTCGCACACCTCCATCTTCGGCGCGCCCGGCGTGCCGCCGCACACCACGTCGAAGAAGCTGGCGCTGCACACCGTCTTCGCCTTCACGGCGCACGCGCCCACGCCGTTCGAGCAGTCGACGCCCACGGCGAAGCCCTCGTCCGTCTGCTGGTTGCAGTTGTTGTCTATGCCGTCGCAGCGCTCGGGCATGTTGGGCGCGATGGCCGCGTTCTTGTCGTCACAGTCGCCCTGCGCGGGCGTGTAGCGATCGCCGTCGGCGTCGCACTGATCGACGCCCAGATCGTGGCCGTCGCAGTCCTGATCCTTGCCGTCGCCGCAGATCTCCTTGGCGCCCGGGTGGACGGCCGCGTCGCCGTCGTTGCAGTCGAAGCCGGCCGGGAAGCCGTCCTTGTCCATGTCGACGGGCTGCGCCGGCAGCGTGGGCAGCACGAGGATCTTCACGGGCGTCCACGGCCCGCGCGCGCCCTTCGCGTCGGTCGCCGTGACGTAAAAGAGATAGACGCCGTCCGCCGACGAGCTGAACGTCGCCGTCGCCCCCGACTTCACCAGGGAGAACGTCGTGGGCGTCGCCGGATCGGGCGCGAAGTCGTAGGTCAGCGCGTCCATGTCCGGATCATCGGCTTTCGCCGTGAGCTCCAGCGTGACGGGCACGGCCGCCTCGTGCGTCAGCGCCGCGCTGAGCGGCGAGACCGACGGCGCGCCCGGCGGGCGGTTCGCCGTCGCCGAGAGCACCGTCAGCGTCACCGTGGCGGGCGGCGAGCTGAGGCTGCCGTCGTTCGCGGTGCACTTCACGACGTAGTCGCCGGGCGTCATCGCCGAGAAGGTGATCTTCTCGCCCGCCGTCGCCGAGATCGTCGTCGCGTCCTCGGCTGCCCAGCCGTAGGTGAGCGCCGTGCCCTCGGCGTCCTTGCCGAACGCCGTGAGCGTCACCGTCTCGCCGGCGCGCACGAGGTTCGCGCTCGCGCCGATCGCGACGAAGGGCGCCGTGTTGGCCGCCGCGACGGCCGCGGGCTCCGCCACGAGATCCCACCCGAAGACCGACGTCGCGGCCGTCGCACCCGCGCCGCGCGTCCCCGTGACCGTGACGCGGAAGAGGCCCGGCAGCGACGGCGTGGCCGTGCCCTGCTCGGCGTCGAGCTTCACGGAAGGATCGCTGGCCGCCCACTTGTACGTGAGCCCCGCCTCGGGCGAGGAGATCTTGAGCGTCGCCGCGCTGCCGACGGCGACGCGTGCGGGGCCGTTCGGGAAGCCCACGAGCACGGGCGGCGCCGCGCCCGCCGGCTCCGGATCCCAGCCGTTCGGCGCGCCGTCACAGTCGTCGTCGGCACCGTCGTCGCGGGCACCGAGCGGCGCGAGCGCGACCACGGTCGCGTCCTCGACGCCGATGGCGTTCGCGCTCGCGGGCGGCGGCTGCGCCGCGTCCGACCCCGGCACGAGATACAGCGACGCCTCGGCGCTGGCGACGGCCCCGCCCGCGAGATCGCCGAGCGCTCCGAACACGAAGTCCACGCGGCTGCCGTTCAACCACGCGAGGAGCTCGGCGTCCGTCGCCGCGAGCCCCGCGGCCGGCAGCTTCAAGAATGCGCCTGCGTGGGTGTCGCTGGCCACCGTGACCTTGAACGTGCCGTCGGCCTGCTTCGTCGCGGCCGCGAGCGACCAGCCCGTCTGCTCGCCGGTGGCCGCGGCGGCGCGCGCGCGCACGCGCGTATACACCTGCAGCGCCTCGCCGGCCTTCATTCCGTCCAGCACGCCGGCCACGGTCGTGCCTGCACCCGCGTAGCCGTTCACGGCCGAGGCCGGCACGTCGGCGAACCCGACCACCAGCGGCGCGCGCACGATCAGCGAACCGGCGCACGACGTTCCGCCCGCGCTCAACTTCAGGTCGAAGACGGGCACGTCGGGCGTGACCACGTACGTCGAGAAGTGCTCGATCTCCGCGGTGGCGACGCCGGCCTTCCGGTCGACGTTCGTGGTCCGCACCTTCCTCCACTGCCCCGAACGATAGTCGTACGTCTGCACGACCAGGTTCATGGGCATCGTGACCAGCTTCTGCGAAATGGGCAGCTGCACGTACGCCGGCTTCCGGAACGTCAGCCCCGTGGGGCCGAGCTCGACGGGCTTGAGGTCGTGCGGCGAGACGCCGGACACCATCGCGGCGGCCGGCGGATCGGGCGGGTGCTGCATCGACGAGATCGTGACGGCCACCGGCTCGCCCGGCGGCATCGTGCCCGGCTGCATCTGCACGGCGGCGCCCTGCACGCTGGACAGCGGCGCGTCCACGGTGACGGTGGCGCCGTTCGGGTCGTTCGGATCGACGTGCGCCGACGCTTCCATCGCCGTGCTCGCCGTGGTGACCTCGAACGTCTGCGTGACGGTGTGGCCGTCCATCGTCGCGGAGATCTCGAAGGCCTGGTCGCCCCCCTGGCCGTCGCCGGGCGTCCACGTGACGTTACCGCCTTGGTCGATCGTCGCGCCGTGCGGCCCCTGCTCCATCGCCCAGTCGGCGGCGCCTGGTTGCGACAGCACCGCGTGGTAGTTCGAGGGGCTGCCGACCTGGGCCGCGTGCACCGGCACCGAGACGATGTGCAGCGCCGACGACGTCTTCGACGTGCCTGACTTGCCGCCGCAGCCGAGGGCACCGGCCACCAAGAGAGTCGAAAGGGCGAGCGAAACCCGGCCGTGCGGGCGAACCATGCGAGCCATCAGTGCTCCTGGGAGAAGGGGGACGCCCACACGCGGGCGTAGCTCACGGTACAGTTTCGGCCGCAATAGGTCCATCTTGAGCGTCGCAATTTGGCTCACCGCGTAGCCGACGCGCCGCTTCACCCCCGCCGTGGTCTTGTTCTTGCCGCGGCGGCGACCCGTCGGACGCGGGCGGACGTCCGCACGGGCGCCGCCGACGGCGGCTGCCCCGAACCTCTCGCGACAAAAAAAACGACGCGACCAGAGCGCGCCATCCGCGCCCCGATCGCGTCGCTTTTCGTCTCGGTCGGCTTCTGCTACTTCGTGACGGAGGCCTTGCCCACGAGGTCACGCGCCATGGCGATCATCGCGGCGTCCTGCGTCCCGTTCGTGGCGGCGACCTCGGGCTGCTTGAGGAAGATCTCGGCCTTGTTGATCTTCCCGTTCAGGATGTTCTGGTTCCAGATCGACGGCGTCTGCTGCAGCTCCCCGATGAGCGTCCACATGAACATGCGCCACTGATTCGCGGCGTACGTCTGGTAGAGCGCCTTGTGCGCCGGCTCCGTCGGCGTGAACTTGATCTGGTAGTTGTTCACCGTGTTGAAGTTCTTCTCCTCGGCGAAGTTCGTCACGATCGGGAAGTAGCCCGAGCGCATCACCATCGGGGTCACGGGGAAGCGGCCCAGATCCGGGTGGAAGAAGGGGAACACGTTCGGGCTGCGCGGCAGCGTCTGGTACTTCATCACCTCGACGCTGCGCTTGCTGACGATGAACGCGCCGTGGATGGGCGACGACCCGTTGTCGAGGAACGTCTCCTGCGTGAAGTACTCGTCGCCCTCGGCCACGTAGTCGGGCTCGACGTTCATCGTCGACGGATCGAACGAGAAGCCCAGCCAGAACCACGGAACGATGATGCGCTGGAGCTGCTCGCTGGCGTCGTTTCGCGTGAGGCCCGGCAGCGTCTCGGCCGGCACCGAGAACTTGCCGCCGCCCGTCGGCAGCGCCGCGCCGACGTTGTGGATGAAGTCGCGCTGGTTCGCGCCCACCATCCAGATCGTGTTGAACAACATGCCCGTCTTCGCGTCGACCGGGAACGGCACGGGGTTGGCGGCCGTGAACTTCGACAAGTCGGAGTCACCCTGCGCCTGCAGGCGGAAGAGGAAGTTCGCGATCATGACCGAGCCGTACTTGTGCTTGAACCAGCTCGTCTCGTCGCGCGGCAGCGTCAGCAGCGCCGCCTTCAGCGTGTCGAGAGTCGGGTTCGCGAGGTACGCGTCCTCGGCCGCCAGCACGGCCGCCGGCAGGTTGCCCGGCAGCACGGCCGTGTCGGTCATCCAGTCGGCGATCGTGCCGTGGTCGTCGCACATGTGCTTGTCGGGGCACGGCACGTTGACGCCGTCGTTGTTGAACTTGTCCTCCGTGTAGTGGTTCATGGGGATGCCGACCTTCAGCTTGCGAAGGTCGATCGCCGCCAGCTCGTCCCACGCCTTCTTCGCGTCGGCCACCGAGTTGATCGGGTCGCCCATGAGGCGCAGGCCCATGGCCTTGAGCTCGTCGCCGAAGGCCTTGTCGCGCTCGAGCGCGCTCCCGCCCGGCAGCACCGCGCCGCCCGGCTGGAACGGCCGGTACGTCGCGGGGTTCGGCGGCTGCACGATGTTGTACTTGGCGCGCAGCGCGTGAACCATGTCGATGACGTCGTCGATCGTCTGCTGGTTCACGTTGATGTGCGAGAAGGCGCGCCGGTAAATCTGGCTGTCCGTGTAGCCGATGAACGCGAGATCCATCGCGTCGGCCGCGTGGCAGGACACGCAGGCGTTGTTGTCGACGTCGCCCGGCGTGCGCCACGCCTTGAGGCCGCGCGAGTAGGCCTCGTTGATCTGGTCGGGCGTCCAGCTGGCCTCGGGGCGCGTCAGGCAGTGCACGGCCGGCACGGGCGCGTTGTCCTGCTTCGGCAGACTCCGGTACGCGAAGATCGTCGCGATGTCGGCGTCGGTGAGCCGCGCCGTGCTGAACGCCGGCATCTTGTACGGCGTCATCTTGCCCTGCGCCGTGACCTCCATCGTCGCGCTCGTCTTGCCGGCGCGCACGATCGCCTTCATCTGGTCCAGCGTCATGTCGGCGCGGCGGAGCGTCGGGTAGCCCGTGCGGCCGTCCGCCGTCATGCCGTGGCAGCTCGAGCACTCGGAGACGTACACGGGCGGCGCGGCGCCCGGCGTGCTGGCCGTGGCGCACGAGGGGTCGGGGGTCGTCGTGCCCGTCCCGTCGGGCGGCGTCACGACGGACGAGCCGCCCGCGCCCGCCGACGGCGGGACGACCGACGTGCCGCCCGCGCCCGCGTCACCGCTGACCACCACGACGCCGCCGCCGGCGGCGCCGGTCACGCCTCCGCCGCCCGAGCTGCCGCTGGCGCCCGAGCTCTGGTCGGGCGTCATGCTGCCAGGCTTCCCACCGCCGTTCGTACGCCCCTGCCCGCAGCCGACGAACGCACCGATCGTCAGCAGGCTCGTCGCGGCGACGATCGCGCGCACGACCATCCCAGTCGCGCCCACAGGCTCCCGATTCGAGATCATGAGGTCCCCCTCGTTCGAAGCGGCCCGGACTGTCGACACCACGGCTTCGCGGGCCGGTGTGTGCGACGTGGGGAACTATGCAACCGCGCGAAACGCCGTCGCAAGCACCGGCGCCTTCTTCCGAACGTTCGGAGCCCAAACGAACGGCCGCCGGCGCGCAAGGGCCTGATTTTCCAGGCGAGATCGAACGCCGCGCGCCCGTGCACGCAAACCTTGCGTGATGCAACAAGCGCGATCCTCTCGGCAAATCGCGGGCTTGTTCGCGGAATTCTGGCTCGTTTTCAGGGGAAGCCGGGGGCCTGGCCCTGGCGGGCGAGCGTAAGAAATGCGCGCAGCCGCGAGAGCAGATCGTCGACCTGCGCCTCATTGAGCGAAGCGCGCAGCTCGAAGCGCTTGTCTTGCGCGCGCGCCGAGACGCCGTCGAGGTACGGCCCGAGGCCCAACATCAGGATCTGCGCGTTGCGTTTCGCGTCGCGTAGCGTCTCCTGCATCTTGCCCGCGAGCGCCTGCGCGTCGGCCGCCGTCGTGACGTCGCCCGTGACGACGGCGTCGAGCCCGCGCCCGAAATCGACGCCCACGACGAGGCTCGTCAGCGACGACGCCGCGCGCGTCTGCGGATCGCCCGCCAGCGCGCGCCGCGTCTCCATGGGCACGAGCGCCGCCGCCCAGAGCGCGTGATCGGCGGCGCGCTCGGTGAGGCGCGTGAGATCGAGGTTGGTCGCGGCGCTGTCGCTCGGGTGCGCCTTCTCGGCGAGATCGCAGAGGCGCGGCGTCCAGCCGCCCGCCCCCAGCACGAACGTCCGCTCGTCGATGAAGAACCCGGCGACGTCCGGCTTGCTGCGCGTGGCCCACACGGTGAATCGTCCGCGCTGCGTGCTCACGAGATCGTCGCCGCTCTTGTTCAGCTGATCGCGCACGTACGCCACGAGGCGCGCCTGATCGAGGTGCTCGGCGCGCACCACGAGCGCGAGCTCGCCGCGCTGGCGCGCGTCCTCGGGGAAGCCGACGAGGATGCTGTCGAGCTGCTTGAGCGGATCGAGCCCCGTTCGGCGGCGAAAGTCCTCGAGCTCGCGATCGCCCGCGGGATCGTCCTTGCCCAGCGCAGCCAGCTTTTCCGCGATCGGGCTGCCGCGCAGCTTCGCGAAGTCGATCGACACGACGACGCGCACGGGCTCGGGCAACAGCGCGAGGCGCCCCCCGACGGTGGCCGCGGGATCGCTCGGACGGGAGCACCCGTCCCGGCACGAGCCCGCGAGCGCGAGCACGACGGCGAAGGCGATCACGGGCGGTCGGATTCGCCGTCGGATCACTGGAAAGGCGGCGCGCGTTCGCGCGATAGTGCGGGCGATGGCTTGGGTACGCATGAAGTTCAAGGACCAGCGGGTGTGGGTGCTCGCCGACGAGAGCGGCCGCCCCGTCCTCGACGCCGACGGCCGCGCCGAGATGAAGTATCGCGAAAACGACGCCAAGAGCTACCGGCCCGGCCCCGGGAACCTGCTGCCCGACGACGGGACCGGGGAGGAGCCGCGCGCGCGGCGCGCGTCGACGTCCGCGCGGGCGAAGAAAGACGGCGAGACGCACCGCGTTCCCGTCCGCGCGGCGCTCGACGCCAGCCTCGGCTCACCCATCGAGGTGTGGACCGACGGTGCGTGCTCGGGCAACCCCGGCCCCATGGGGATCGGCGTCGTCGTGCTCGACGGCGGCACGCGCAAGGAGCTCGGCGAGTACCTGGGCGTGGGCACGAACAACATCGCCGAGCTCGTGGCCATCGAGCGCGGCCTCGCGCTGGCGTTCGAGCTGACGAAGGGCGACCCCAACCGCCCCATGCGCGTCTACAGCGACTCGAGCTATGCGATCGGCCTCCTCGACAAGGGCTGGAAGGCGAAGGCCAACCAGGAGCTCGTCGCGCGCATCCGCAAGGCGATCACCGTCCACCGCCACCTCGCCTTCGTCAAGGTCTCGGGCCACGCCGGCGTCCCCGAGAACGAACGCTGCGACGAGCTCGCGAGGCGCGCCGTCTCGCGCGGCCTCATGCGCTGACGGCTACTTCTTCTTCGCCTTCACCTCGGCGAGGTAATCGCTGACCTTCTTGATGCGCTTGTCGAGCTCCGCCTCGTGCTCCTCGAGCGGCTTCGGATCGCCCTCGACCTTCTCCGTCATCGCGTCCGGGTAGTCGTTGGCCAGCAGGTTCAGCATCACGTCGTAGTCGGTCGTGACGTTCGAGTTGCCGCCCTGCGGATCGATCGTCGCCATCTTCTTGGCCATCGCGACGATCGCGGGCCGCTGGGCGGCCGCCAGCTTGTCGATGGCCGCCTTGTCGGAGGCCTTGTCCTTGCCCAGCTTTTGCTCCAGCGCGTCCCACGCGCCGCGCGACTTCGTGATGAAGCCGAACACCTGGGTGTGCAGCGCCAGCTTGCCGCGGTCGTACTCGAGCACGCGCTCGCGCTCCTCGGCCGCGAGCGCGTCGGCCACCTTCTTCTCCTCGGCCTGCCGCTTCGCGATCCGATCCGCCAGGCTGAGGCCGTCCGGGTTCGCCACCATCTTGGGCCGCGCGGGCATCGCATCCAGCTTCGCCGGCGCCGCGTCGGGCGGCTTGACCGGCGAGGTCGCGGGCGGCGGCACCAGCGGCTGCTGCGGCGCCTCCTTGCACGCGCCCGCGAACGACAGCGCGAGCCCCAGAGCGACCATGGGAAAGAAACCCGAGCGCCTTCTCGTCGTCATGAACACCTCTCGCGCTCGTCCCGCGGCAGGACGTGGGTCACGGCGCGGGCCGCATATTGACAGGCCGCGCGCGGAGCGCAACCCTGGCGCATGCCTCTCACGGGTGATCGCGCACGCGCCGTCGCTGCGCGCCTCGCGGCCCTCGGCGTCCGCGAAGAAGACCTCGAGGAGAGCTTCGTCCACTCGGGCGGCAAGGGCGGCCAGAACGTCAACAAGGTCGCGACGTGCGTCGTCCTCGTGCACCGCCCGAGCGGCATGGCCGTGAAGTGCCAGCGCGAGCGCACGCAGGGCGCGAACCGCCTGCACGCGCGCACCATGCTGGCCGACAAGATCGAAGATCAGCGGCTCGGCCGCGCGAGCGCCCGCCAGCAGGAGGCCGAGAAGGTCCGGCGTCAGAAGCGCCGCCGCTCGCGCCGCTCGAAGCAGCGCATGCTCGCGAACAAGCGGGCCCAGTCGACCAAGAAGTCGACGCGCGGCCGCGTCCGCGACGAGTGAGAAGAGCATCGGTCTCCGGAACCGAGGGCTCCGGAACCGAGGGCCGGCGGTTCCGAAGGCCGTTGCCGCCGCCCCCGCCATCATCCTGTGAATAACCTCAGGGCTTTTGGCTCATGCACTTATGACGCGATAAGTAAACACGCCGCTCACAAGGCGATTCCGACTCGATCATGAGTCGCTTCAATCGGGCACTGCGTCATTTTTGCCATTCGCGACCGACTGGACGGGTCGTTCGCCAAAATGTGCTCGACCGGAGAGCAGTTCTGGCCTAGTCTCGTTCTCGCTTCACAGAAAGGAGCATTCAGTGTCCACCACCCCGACCACCGCACGTGACACGTCCCCCGCGAAGGCTGCAGAGGCGAAGGCCCCCGCGCCGGCTCTCGGCAAGGCCCAGACGGGCGCCGAGGCGCTCATCCGCTGCCTCGAGGCGCACGGGGTCGAGTACGTATTCGGTTACTCGGGCGGCGCGGCGATGCCGATCTTCGACGCCCTCGTCGATTCGAAGATCAAGCTCGTGCTCGTCCGCCACGAGCAGGGCGCGACGCACATGGCCGACGGCTACGCGCGCGCGACCGGCAAGCCCGGCGTGGTGCTCGTGACGTCCGGCCCCGGCGCGACGAACACCGTGACCGGCCTCCTCACGGCCCTCATGGACTCGGCGCCGATGATCGTGCTCACGGGCCAGACGATCTCGCCCATGCTCGGCAAGGACGCCTTCCAAGAGGCGGACGTGACCGGCATCACCTACCCGGTGGTCAAGCACTCGTACCTCGTCAAGAACCCGAACGACATCCCGCGCATCACGCGCGAGGCGTTCCACCTGGCGACGTCGGGCCGTCCCGGCCCCGTGCTCATCGACCTGCCGAAGGACGTCACCAGCGCGCAGTGCACGGCGCCGACCACCGATCCGCTCAACATCGAGATGGATCTGCCGGGCTACAACCCGCCGGCGCGCGCCGAGGAGTCGCTGCTCCGCAAGACGGCGGCGCTCCTCGCCAAGAGCCGCAAGCCCGTCCTTTACGTGGGCCACGGCGCCGTGATCTCGGGCGCGGGCGAGGCGATCATCGCGCTCGCCGAGAAGCTGCAGGCGCCCATCGTCAACACGCTGCTCGGCAAGGGCGCGTGCGCCGAGGATCACCCGCTGCACCAGGGCATGCTGGGCATGCACGGCACGGCCTACGCCAACAAGGCCGTCACGCACTGCGACCTCATCATGGCGATCGGCGCCCGCTGGGACGACCGCATCACGGGCAAGCTCAGCGAGTTCTGCCCCACGGCCACGAAGATCCACGTCGACATCGACCCGGCCGAGTTCGGCAAGATCATCAAGCCCGACGTGTCGCTGGCCGGTGACGCGCGCCTCGTGATCGAGGACCTGCTGCCGCTCGTCGACAAGCTCGACACGGCCGACTGGCTCAAGCAAATCGGCGAGTGGCGCAAGCAGTTCCCGCTCAAGTACCTGAAGAAGGGCGGCCTACGCGCGCAGCACGTGCTCGATCGCCTCGACAAGCTGGGCGGCCGCGACTCGATCATCACGACCGACGTCGGCCAGCACCAGATGTGGGCGGCGCAGTTCTGCCTCACCACGAAGAACCGCCACTGGATCTCTTCGGGCGGCGCCGGGACGATGGGCTTCGGCCTGCCGTCGGCCATCGGCGCGCAGTTCGCCAAGCCGAAGAGCAAGGTGTGGACGGTGTGCGGCGACGGCGGCTTCCAGATGACGATGCCGGAGCTCGCGACGGCGGCGCTGCACAAGCTGCCCGTGAAGATCCTCATCATCAACAACTCCTACCTGGGCATGGTCCGCCAGTGGCAGGAGCTGTTCTTCGACAACCGCCTCTCGGGCGTGGATCTCGAGGGCAACCCCGACTTCATCAAGCTCGCGGGCGCGTACGGCATCAAGGCCTTCCGCATCCGCCGGCCGTCGGAGGTCGATCGCATCTTGAAAGCGGCGCACGCCTACGACGAGGGCCCCGTGCTCGTCGAGGCCGAGGTCATCAAAGAGGACAACGTGTTCCCGATGATCCCCGCCGGCGCTCCGCTGCGCGACATGATCATCGATCGCCCCAAGCACAAGATGGCCAAGCCGGAAGGAAGCACCTGAGGCGCACCGCTTCGCGGAGGGGGCCTCAACGGCCCCTCCCGCGGGCCCTTCCCAAGTCCTTCGCGAGGTGAGCCGGCCCAGCAAAGCTGCGCCTCACCGTTCTTCGACTCGCTCGCTCTGACGCTGAAAGGAATCTCTGATGTCGACCGCTGCCGTGACGCCGATTTCTGCCGCGATGCCGTCTGCTCCTCTGCACACGATCTCGATCCTCGTCCGCAACAAGCCGGGCGTGCTGGTCCGTATCGCGCTGGTCTTCGCGCGACGCGGGTACAACATCGAGAGCCTCGTCGTGAGCGCGGACGCCGTCAACGCCGCCTTCTCGCGCATGACGATCACGTGCTCGGGCGACCCGGAGACGCTCGAGCAGATCATCAAGCAGCTCACGAAGCTCATCGACGTCGTGCGCGCCATCGATCACACGTCGGAGGCGGTGATCGAGACGGAGACGGCGCTGGTGAAGATCCGGTGCAAGCTCGACGAGCGCACGGAGATCCTGCAGATCAGCGAGCAGTACAACGCCAAGGTCGTCGACTACGGCCCCGACTCGCTGGTCCTGCGGCTCTACGGCGTGTCGGCGAAGCTGGACGCCTTCTTCGAGCTGATGCAGCGCTTCGACGTCGTCGAGCTCATGCGCTCGGGCAAGGTGCTCATGGCGCGCGGGCTGGAAGCGACTTGATGAAGGCGGGACCGCCGGGCGCCGTGTGCGCGACCGTGCTCGGCACGCGTCACGCGGCGCCTCTGCGTCCCGCCATGCCCCCGCCGTTCGCGGCGGCGAAGGCGCGTCGAACGGCCGCCCAAAGCGGCAGCAATCTCATTCGTCGGTGATGCGCACCGACGACCAGGCCGGGTGACCGGGGCAGGTCGGCGGGTTCAGCTTGCGCAGCTCGAGGCGCACGCGCTTGATGCCGGGGAAGCGACCGCGCACGTTGTCGACCATGCGGCGCGCGAGCGACTCCAAGAGGTGGTGCGGCTCGCCCGTCCCGATCGTGACGATCACCTCGGCCACGCGGCTGTAGTCGATCGTGTCGGCGAGCTGGTCGCTGCGCTCGGCCGCGCTCGCCTCGACGTCCAGCTCGACGTCGACCTCGAACTTGCGCGTGGCGCGGCGCTCGACGGCGGTGGCGCCGTGACGGCCGTCGAACTCGAGCCGCACGAGAGAGATCGTCAGCATGCTAGCCGGCGCTGGCCGCGCCGCCCTTGTCGCCGGCCTCGGCCGCTTCCGCGCGCTCGGCCTCGAGGTCCTTGCGCAGCTTGCGCTTGATGATCTCGCGCTTGACCGGCCCGACCTGGTCGATGAGCAGGCGGCCGTTGAGGTGGTCCGTCTCGTGCTGGATCGCGCGCGCGAACAGCGCCTCGCCCTCCGCCTCGAACGTGTTCCCGTCCAGGTCCATGGCGCGCACGCGCGCCTTCATGCCCCGCTTGACCGGCACGAAGATCCCCGGGAACGAGAGGCAGCCCTCGTCGCCCGTCTGGGCTTCCTGAGAGATCTCGACGATTTCGGGGTTGATGAAGACCTTGGGAGGCGAGCCCTCGGGGCCACCCGCGACGGCGCCCTCGATGATGAAGAGGCGTACGGGCGCGCCCACCTGGATGGCCGCGAGACCCGCACCGTTGGCGTCCTCCATGGTTTCACCCATGTCGGCGACCAGCTGACGCAACTCGTCGGTCACCTGGGTCACGTCCGCGGATCGCTGGCGGAGCTTCGCGTCGGGAAATCGGAGAATCGGTCGCAGAGCCATTACATCGTTAAGATAGCGAAGGAGGCGGGGTTTGACAAAGGCGCCTGGCGCCCCGTAACTTCCCCGCCCTTCCCTCCATCAAAGCAGTGAAACCTATGAAGCTGACTCGCTACGCGGACGCCGAAATCCCTACTGCTCACGGGCCCTTGCGAGTGTTCGTCTACCGGGACTCGGAGGCCCCGAACACCGGCCCCGCCGAGGAGCACGTCGCGATCGTCGCGGGTGACGTCAAGGACGCCTCGAACGTCCTCACGCGCGTCCACTCCGAGTGCTGGACGTCGGAGGTCCTGGGCTCGCTCAAGTGTGACTGCCGGGAGCAGCTCGACGCCGCCATCGACCGCATCGCCGCCGAAGGCACGGGCGTGGTCGTGTACCTGCGCCAGGAGGGCCGCGGGATCGGCCTCGGCAACAAGGTGCGCGCCTACGCGCTCCAGAACAGCGGCGCCGACACCGTCGAGGCGAACCTGGCCCTCGGGTTCGAGGCCGACGAGCGTCGCTATGACCTGGCGGCCGCCATTCTCCAGGACCTGGGCGTGCGCTCGGTCCGCCTGCTCACGAACAACCCGACGAAGGTCGCCGGGCTGCGCGCGTACGGCGTCACGATCAGCGAGCGCATCGCTCACTGGGTCGGCGAGAACCAGTACAACTCGGACTACCTGGCCGTGAAGCGCCGCAAGATGGGCCACCACCCGGACACCCAGGTGAAGCTCCGCGCGCTGTCGTCGCGGAAGGGCTAGGTCAGGCGGCGGCACCCGCCCGCCGCTCGGCCGTCGGGGGTCACTTGTACCCGGCCGCCTGCAGCGTGAAGAGCTGCGCGTACCGCGCGCCCGCCGCCAGGAGTCCGTCGTGCGTGCCGTCCTCGATCACGCGGCCGTGCTCGAGCACGAGGATGCGGTCGGCCATCCTCACCGTCGGAAACCGGTGAGAGATGAGGATCGCCGTGCGGCCCGCCGTGAGCTGGCGAAACCGCTCGAAGACGGCGTGCTCGGCCTCGGCGTCGAGGGCGGCCGTCGGCTCGTCGAGGATCAAGACGTCCGCCTCCTCCCGCATGAACGCGCGCGCGAGCGCGACCTTTTGCCACTGCCCGCCCGAGAGCTCGGCGCCGCCCTTGAACCAGCGCCCGAGCTGCGTGTTCAGCCCGGCGGTCAACCCGCTCACGAGCTCTCGCGCGCCGCCGCGCTCGACGGCCCGCTGCGTGCGCACGTCGTCGTCGAGGTGCTCGACGCTGCCGAACCCGACGTTCTCGCGCAGCAGCAGCTGGTACTGGTTGAAGTCCTGGAAGATGACGCCCACGCGCGCCCGGAGCTGCGTCTCGTCCCAGTCCCGCAGGTCCTTCCCGTCGAGCAGCACGCGCCCCTCGGTGGGGCGATAAAGCCCCGCGAGCAGCTTGATGAAGGTCGTCTTGCCCGCGCCGTTCTCGCCGACGAGCGCGAGGCTCTGCCCCTTGGGGACGAATAGATCGATGCCCCGCAGCGCCCAGGACGCGGCGTCCGGGTAGCGAAAGCCCACGCCCTCGAAGCGAATGCCCTGTTCGGTGGAAGCCCTCGGCGCCGCGTCGGGCGCCCGTGGCTTCTGGTCGCTGGTCACGGAGATGCTCAGGAACTCGAACAGGTTCGACATGTAGAGCGAGTCTTCGTACATGCCGCCCACGGCGGTGAGGATCGATTGGAAGCTCTGCTGGCCCTGGCGGAAGGCCGCGAGGTACATCGTCATGTCGCCCAGCGACAGCCCGCCCCGCGCCGTCGCGACGACGATGAGCGCGTAGCAGCCGTAGAAGACGAGCGTGCTCACGAGCGACAGCAGATAGGCCCACACCGTCCGCCGCGTCGCGAGCGCCTTGTCCTCTTCGTAGAACTGCTCGGAGAGCCCCTTGTAGCGCCCGAGCAGCAGCGGGCCGAGCCCGAAGAGCTTCACCTCTTTGGCGTGCTCGTCGTTGGCCATGACGTACTCGAGGTAGTTGAGGCGCCGCGCGTCGGGCGAGCGCCAGTTGCGCAGCCGGAACGCCGCGCCCGAGAAGCGCGCCTCGGCGACGAACGCCGGCACCGTCGCGACGAGCAGCGCGGCGACCATCCAGCCCGAGAAGCGCACGAGCAGCGCGACGTAGCCCGCGAGCGTGAGCGCGTTGCGCAGCAGCTGGAAGTTACCCTGGATGAGGGAGAGCGGGCGCGACGACGCCTCGCGCCGCGCGCGCGTCAGCTTGTCGTAGAACTCGGGATCCTCGAAGTGACGGAGGTCCAGCTGCAGCGCCTTCTCGAGGATCGCGACGTTGACGTCGATCCCGAGGCGCGAGCCCACGAGCTGGCGGACCAGCCCCAGCGCCCGCTCGAGCAGCGCGATGGCGCCCACGGCCCCGAGCTCGAACAGCACGAAGCGAACCGTGCGGGCGACCGCGGCGTCGCGGGCGGCGCCCGGGGCGGCGGCGTGCGCCGCGAGCACCGCGTCGATGATCAGCTTGCCGACGTAGGCGACCAGCGGCGGCAGCGCCGCCGCGAGCACCGTGAGCACGCCCAGCGCCACTGTGCCGCGCGGCGACGAGCGCCACACGAGCCCGAGCGTCCGCCCCGATTGCGAGACGCTGCCGCGCAGCCGCTCGCGCAGCCCCACGGTCGGGACCGGCGCGGACGCCACGGGATGCGGAGGAGGCATGCCCTCGACTCTAGCGCGCCGTTCGGGGGGCGCGCCGACGGCGCGCGATCTCGCTGGCGTTGGCACCGATCGCGGCCTAGGCTGCGCGCATTCCAAACCTCGAAGAAGAAGTCAGGGCGGCCCTCGGCCGCGTGAAGGAGCCGGCGCTCGGGACGGACTTCGTCTCGGCCGGCATGGTCAAGTCCGTCTCGGCGGCGGCCGACGGGCGCGTCTCGATCGAGATCGAGCTCACGACGCCGGCGTGTCCGTCTCGTGAGGCCATCACCAAGCTCGTGACCGAGGCCGCGGGCCAGGTCGCGGGAGTCAAGGGCGTCGACCTCACGCTCTCGGCGAAGGTGTGGGGGCGCCCGAACCACCCGTCGAACCCGCGGCTGCCGGGCGTGAAGAACATCATCGCCGTCGCGGCCGGCAAGGGCGGAGTCGGCAAGTCGACCGTCAGCACGAACCTGGCGGCGGCGCTCATGCGCCTGGGCGCGAAGGTGGGCATTCTCGACGCCGACGTCTACGGCCCTTCGATCCCGCAGATGATGGGCGAGCCCGAGAAGCCCGCGGGCGTCGAGTCCGGCAACAAGATCCTGCCGGCCGTTCACCACGGCCTGTCGGTGATCTCGGTGGGCTTCTTCGTCGAGCGCGGCGGCGCCGTGATCTGGCGCGGCCCGATGGTGCACAAGCTCTTGCAGCAGTTCATCGAGGACGTCGAGTGGGGCGAGCTCGACTACCTCGTGGTCGACCTCCCGCCGGGCACGGGCGACGCGCAGCTCTCGCTGTCGCAGCTGCTGCCCATCACGGGCGCGGTCATGGTGTCGACGCCGCAAGAGGTGTCGGTCATCGACGTCGAGAAGGCGCTGGCCATGTGGCAGCGGGTCGAGGTGCCCGTGCTCGGGCTCGTGGAGAACATGAGCGGCTACGTGTGCCCGAGCTGCGGGCACCACGAGGAGATCTTCCTGCGCGGCGGCGGGCGCAAGCTGGCGGAGCGCAGCAACCTACAGTTCCTCGGCGAGATCCCGCTGCAGCCGGCCGTGAGCCGCGGCGGCGACTCGGGCACGCCCGTGGTCATCTCCGATCCGGGCTCGAAGGTGGCGGAGATCTTCCTCGGAATCGCGCGCAACATCGCGTGCCAGCTCTCGGTGCGGAACGCGCCCGTTCCCGGGGCCGTGAAGCGCAGCTCGAAGCTGACGCTCATCAAATAGCCGCGCGCGCGACGCGCAGGTCGCCGACCAGCATCTCGAGGAGCTCGTGGCGGCCCTCGGGCGTGGGCGCGCGCAGCGCGGCCGAGGGGTGGATCGTCAGCACGGCCTTCACGACGGGGCCGCCCTCTTCGACGGCCAGCGTGAGGACGTGCCCGTGGTCGCGCATGACCTGCGCGCGCGTCCCGAACAATGAAGACGCCGCCGTGGCCCCCATCGCGACGACGACGTGCGGCTGCACGAGGCCCAGCTCGTCGAGCAGCCACGGCCGACAGGCGCGGATCTCGTTGCCCTTGGGCTTGTCGTGGAGGCGCCGCTTGCCGGTCTCGTTCGGCTTCCACTTGAAGTGCTTCACGGCGTTCGTGACGTAGACGTCGTCGCGCGGGATGCCAGCGCCCGTCAGCGCGCGCTCGAGCAGCCCGCCCGCGGGGCCGACGAACGGGTGGCCGCGCCGATCTTCCTCGTCACCCGGCTGCTCGCCCACGAGCATCAGCGACGCGTGAGGCGGCCCTTCGCCGAACACGGCCTGTGTCGCGTGGAGATACAGCGGGCAGGCGTGGCAGCCACGACACGCGGCGGCGGCGGCTTGCAGCGACGTGGTCGGCGGATGGGCGGGCTCGATTCGCAACAGGCGTGGAGACATGTAGGGAAGCGGTGCAAGCGAGGGACCGGCACCGCGAGCTGGCGCGCGGCCTGCACCGCGAGATCCCATGCGCGCGGGAAGCATCTATGTCGGCCCGAGCGGCTGGAGCTATCCCTCATGGCGGAGCGCGCCGCTGCTGCAGGGCGTGCCCATGCGCGCGCGGCTCGCGCACCTCTCTCGCGTCTTCAACGCCGTCGAAGTCAACGGCTCGCACTACAAGCAGATCGCGCGCGAGACCTACGCGTCGTGGGCCGCGACGACGCCGCCCACCTTTCGCTTCGCCGTGAAGGGTCACCGCTTCGTAACGCACTGGAAGCGGCTGTCGGACTGCGGTGACCCGATCCGGCGGCTGCGCGAGCAGACGAGCGGGCTCGGCGACCGGCTGGCCGTCGTCGTGTGGCAGCTGCCGTCGCACTTCCGGTGCGACCTCCGGCGGCTCGACGACTTGCTGGGGGCGCTCGCCGCGTGGACGGAGACGCGGCACGCGCTGGAGGTCCGCCACGCGAGCTGGTTCACCGACGAGGTGCGGGCACGCCTGCGCGCGGCGCGTGTCGCGAGCTGCATCTCCGACGCGCCAGACTTCCCCCTATGGAACGCCGTCACGACGGATCTGGTCTACGTGCGCCTGCACGGCCACACGCGCAAGTACGCGTCCAGCTACTCGAAGAAGAGCCTCCACGCGTGGGCGGAGCGGGCGCGCGCGTGGGCGCGGGAAGGCCGCGACGTGCACATCTACCTCGACAACGACGCCGAGGGCGCCGCGCTCGCGAACGCGCTCGCGCTGGCCGACCTCCTGGGCGTGGCGACTCAACCGCCCGGGTGCGCCACGCGCCAGACGCAGCCACCCTCGTCGTCGCTCACGAGGAGAGAGCCGTCGGCGGCGACGGCGATGCCGACGGGCCGCCCCCACACGTCGCCCTCGGGCGTGACGAAGCCGGTGAGGAAGTCCTCGTACGTGCCGCGCGCGCGGCCGTTCTCGTCGATGGGCACGCGCACGACCTCGTAGCCGCTGCGCACGGCGCGGTTCCACGACCCGTGCTGCGGCGCGAAGATGTCGCCGCGGTACTCCTTGGGGAATTGGTCGCCCTCGTAGAACACGAGCTGCATCGACGCGGAGTGCGCGGCCAACAGCACGTCGGGCGTGATCACCTTGTGCTCGAGCTCGGGGTGCTTGCCCTCGTGCTTCGGATCCCAGTGGCCGCCCATGTAGAACCAGGGCCAGCCGTAGAAGCCGCCCGGCTGCACGTGCGTGATGTAGTCGGGCGGGAGATCGTCGCCCAGCTCGTCTCGTTCGTTCACCGACGCCCACAGCTCGCCGGTGCGCGGCGACACGGCGATGCCCACGGCGTTGCGGATGCCGGAGGCGTACACGTGCAGGTCCTTCCCCTCGGGCGTCATCTCGAGGACGTCGGCGCGCATGTACTCCCACTTGTTGTTGTCGGAGTCGTCGTGGTTCGAGCGCGAGCCCACCGACATGAAGAGCTGCTTGCCGTCGCGCGAGAGCGCGAGGTCTCGCGTCCAGTGCCCGCCGCCGTGCAGCTGGCCTCCGCCCGGCAGCTCGGCGATGCGCTCGAGCTCGCCGCGCGCCGCGAGATCGCCCGACGAGTAGCGGAAGCGCACGACGCCACCCGTCTCGGCGACGTACAGCCACTCGGGGTTCGGCCCAGGCGGATAGAAGACCATGCCGAAGGGCTGGTTGAGGCCGCTCGCGTACTTCGAGACCTTCTGCACGCGACCGTCGGCGCCGATGCCGCGCAGCACGATCACCTCGCCCGGCTCGCGGTGCGTGAGGAAGACGTCACCGTTCGGCGCGGTGCGCAGCGCGCGCGGCCGCGTGAGGCCGTCGGCGTAGATGTTGACGCGAAAGCCGGCCGGCACGCGCGGCCACGCGTCGGCGGGGCGCGGGATGATCTTGGGGTCGTTCGACGCCGAGCGCGTCTTCTTGGGCGGCGGCAGCGAATCGACCGTGACGTGGTACGAGCGCCCCGGCGACTGCGCATTGACGTCGAACGTGTGGTCGGTCGCGCGCGGCTTGGCGGCGGCGAGCGCCAGCGCCACCGCGCCGGCGACCAGCCCCATGGCCACCAGCGTCCGCACCGGATTCAAGAACCTCGCCACTCCTGTTGCCATCGAGGGAACACTATCCGCGGGTCGACGAGGCGCAAGGTCCGCACCGCGCGATTTCGCCGAATGACGGGCTAGTCGGCGATGGCCGACGCGAAGCTCGGGCGGGTGCGCAGGCGCTCGTACCAGGCGGAGACGCGCTCGTACATCCCTTTGGCGAGCGGGTCGTCGGGGAGGCGACGCTTCAGGGCGAAGATCATCGAGGCGTTCGAGAGATCGGCCATCGAGAAGTCGGGCGTCGCGATGAACGGGCGCGTCGCCAGCACGGCCTCCATGACTCCGAGGCCGCGGTGGATGCGGCCGATCGCCGCCTCGGCCAGCGCGGGGACGCCCTTGTCGCCGAGCGCGTGCGTCCACCAATCGGCGTAGGCGGCGTACAAAGTGGTCTGCGCGAAGTCGAGCCACTGCGCGACGCGGGCGCGTGCGCGGATCGCCGCGCGCCCGCCGTCGTTGCGCGGCACGAGCGCGGACGACGGAGCGTTCTCGGCGACGTACCACAGGATCGCGTTCGATTCGGGCAGCGCGAAGTCGCCGTCGGTCAGCACGGGGATCTTGCCGTGGGGATTCAGGGCCAGGAACTCGGGCGTCTTGTTTTCGCCCTTGTCGAGATCGACGGGCACGAACTCGTAAGCGACGGCGGCCTCGGCCAGCGCGGCGCGAATCTTGAGCGTGTTGAAGGACCGTTTGTTCGTCGAGCCGTAGAGCTTCACCGCAGGGTCTCCGTCAGGGTTTGGTGAGGAACCGCGCGAGGATCGTCTTCACGCCCACCGTGGGGAAGCGCATCGTCACCTTGAGGTCGGCGCCCGAGCCCTGCCAGCCCCGGATCTCGCCGACGCCGAACGACGGGTGCCGCAGCTTCGCGCCGACCTGCAGGCCGGGGCCGTCCGAGTCGGAGTGATCGTAGTCGACCGTGATCTCGCCCGTGGGCTTCGCCGCGAGCTTGGGCGGCTTCGGCGCCGCGTACCCCGCGGAGCTGCGCACCTGGAAGGTCGGCTCTTCGTACTGCGGCTCGGGCTTCGACCAGGAGCCGCCCCACGGACCGCGGCCGCGCGTCTCGATGCCGTAGTAGGCGGGGCGCTCCATGACGATCGCGTCGATGGCGTCCTGGGGCAGCTCGCGCAGGAAGCGGCTGGGCACGCCCGGCAGCTCCTGGCCCGACAGGCGCCGGCGCCGCACGCGCGAGAGGAAGAGGCGCGTGCGCGCGCGCGTGACGGCGACGTAGCAGAGGCGCCGCTCTTCTTCGATGGCCGAATCGTCGTCGACGCTGCGCGCGTGCGGGAAGATGCGCTCCTCGAGCCCCGTGATGAACACCGTCGGGAACTCGAGGCCTTTCGCCGTGTGCACCGTCATCAGCGAGACGGCCCCCTTCTCGGGATCGTAGCCATCGACGTCCGACTGCAGCGCGATGCGCTCGAGGAAGCCGTGCAGCGTGGGCTCCTCGGCCTCGCGCTCGTACTCGCGCATCTGCGCGATGAACTCCATGAGGTTCTCGCCGCGGCCCTCCGCCTCGAGCGAGGCCTCGGCCGCCAGCGCGTCGCGGTAGCCGCTCTCCTCGAGCACCTTCTCCGCGAGATCGGCCGGCGAGAGCCCCGCGCTTTCGCGCCGCAGCTTCTCGATGAGCGCCACGAACGCCGCGACCTTCTTGCGCGGCCCGGGGCCCAGCACGGGCTCGTCCAGCTCGGTGCGCTCGGGCTGCTCGAAGAGGTCGCCGTTGTCCGACGAGCCCGCGGCGGCAGGATCCGTGGCCGAGAGGACCAGCGCGTCCCACGCCGAGATGCGCCGCTCGTAGATGAGCGCGCCGATGCGATCGACCGTGGCCTGTCCGATGCCGCGCGCCGGCACGTTGACGATCCGCTGCAGCGCGAGGCCGTCGTCGGGGTTGGCGATCGCGCGCAGGTAGCAGACCAGATCCTTGATCTCGGCGCGGTCGAAGAAGCGCGTGCCGCCCACGACGACGTAGGGGATGTCGCGCGCGCGCAGCGCGTCCTCGAGCACGCGCGACTGCGCGTTCGTCCGGTAGAACACGGCGATGTCGCGCGGCGAGAGCCCCTCGCCCAACCCTTCGGAAATGCGCTGCGCGACGAAGTCCGCCTCGTCGCGCTCGGTCTCCCCCTCGAACAGCACGATGCGCTCGCCCTCGCCCTCCTCGGTGTAGAGGCGCTTGGGGCGGCGCTCCGTGTTCTTCTCGATGACGGCGTTCGCGGCGCGCAGGATGTGGCCAGTCGAGCGGTAGTTGCGCTCCAGCTTCACGACGCCCGCGCCCGGGTGGTCGCGCTCGAAGTCGAGGATGTTGCGGATGTCGGCGCCGCGCCACTTGTAGATCGACTGATCCTCGTCGCCGACCACCGTGATGCTCTTCGTGCGGTGCGAGAGGCAGCGCACCAGCTTGTACTGGACGCTGTTCGTGTCCTGGAACTCGTCGACCAGCACGTGATCGAACCGCTCGGCCAGCATGTGCGCGACGGGCGTGTCGCCGAGGCACATCTTCAGCGTGTGCAGCAACAAGCCGCCGAAGTCGGTGGCGTTCGCGGCCGCCATGCGCTCCTCGAACAGCGTGTACGCCTTGGCCACGACGTCGTCGAAGTAGTCGCCCGGCTGAAAGGCCGAGGCCGTGATGCCCTGGTTCTCGAGGCGATCGACGGCCGAGAGCACCTGGCGCACGGGGAACATGCGCTCGGGCACCTTGAGGTCAGTCAGCACCCGCGCCATGAGGCGCTTCTGATCGTCGGTGTCGTAGATGACGAAGTCTTTGCGCAGGCCCACGGCCTCGCCGTACTGCCGCAGGAGGCGCGCGCAGATCGAGTGGAACGTGCCCACCGAGAGGCCCGCCAGGCCCACGCCCATGCGCTCGTACAGCAGGTCGCGCACGCGCTCGCGCAGCTCGGCGGCGGCCTTGTTCGTGAAGGTCACGGCGAGGATGCGGCGTGGATCGGCGCCCGTCGCGATGAGGCGCGCGAGGCGGTAGGTGATGACGCGCGTCTTCCCCGAGCCGGCCCCCGCGACGACCAGCAGCGGCGCCGCCGGGTGGACCACGGCCTCGAGCTGCGCGGCGTTCAGCTCTTTCGCGAGCGTCTCGCGTGAGAACGGCTCGTGACGGGGGCGGCCCTCGCGCCGTGATTCTGCGTGATTTTCGTGCGCCACATCGGGCTCCATCCAACGGCTACTCTGTCAGAGCGCACCGCGGGATGCGATGCCGAAATCACGTCGCGGCGGGTCGTTACGAACCAGGAGGAACCACGTTCGCGCACGCGGGCGGCAGGTTCGTGCCGCTCGCCCCGATCAGCTGCGAGCACGCGATCGTGTCCAGATCGGCGAGGCAAGTCGCGTAGGTGCTCGAGACGCTGACCGCGCTCTCGCAATGGAAGATCATGTTGACGGTGGTGGCGCACTGGTCCTGCGTCTGGCCCCCGTTGCACTCCGCGAGCCGCGTGCAGACCTTGGCCACGAACGCATCGCACTTCTTGGACGCGTCTTCCGAGCCGCCGCCGCCGCACGAGATCGCGGCCAACGCACACACCAGGAGGACCAAACCCGTCTTCGCCATCAGTTTCCCCGCGCCATCGTTACAGGAAGTCCGACGGCGTGTCGAATGCGCCTCGCGTCAATCGCGCCGCTCGCCGACGCGGAGCTGGCACACCTCGAGGTTGCGCGCGGCCGGCCAGTCGAGCGGCGTCGGATAATCGGGCGGCAGGCCGCCGAGCTCCAGCACGGCGGCGCCCCGTTTCGCGAGGGCCATTCCGGCCTCGACGTGCTTGAGCACGCTGGGGCCCTTGTACGTGTTCGAGGAGATCCAGAGGTGCCCGCCCGCTTCGGGCAGCACGTCGCACGCGGCGGCGATGAGCTCGGGGTAGTCACGCTTCTGCGCCCACAGGGCGGCGCGCGCGCCCGAGACGGTGGGCGGATCCAGGATGATGACGTCGTACGTCGCGCGCCGCGCCTTCTCGGCCTCGAGGAACCGAAAGACGTCCGAGACCTCGAAGCGGTGGGCTGTGGCGTCGAGGCCCGAGAGCTCGAAGTTCGCGCGCGCCCACGCGAGCGGCCCCGCGGCCAGGTCGACGCTGGTGACGGCCGACGCGCCGGCGCGCGCGGCGGCGACGGAGAGCGCGCCCGTGTACGCGAACGTGTTCAGCACGCGCTTGCCACGCACGAAGCGCGCCAGGCCCGCGCGGTGCTCGCGCATGTCCGTGAACAGGCCCACGTTGATGCCGCCGCGCAGGTGCACCTCGAACGGCACGCCCCGCTCGCGCACGATCAGCTTCTCGGGCGGCGCTTCCCCCACGACATCGTCCTTCGCGCGCTCGGGCGTGTTGCCCGAGCCCTTGAGGCGCGTCTTCAAGACGGCGCCGCGCAACGGGAGGCCCGCCTCGGGCAGAAGCTGCAGCGCCGCCTGCGCGAGCAGCCGTGCGTGCCCTGTCAGCCCGCGCGAGAGGCCCGTCACCACGGCATAGGGCCCGTAGACGTCCACCGTCAGGCCCGAGAGCCCGTCGCCCTCGGCGTTGAAGAGCCGGTACGCCGACTCACCGTCGGCGAGCCCCAGCGTCTGGCGAAACGCGAGCGCTGGGCCGAGGCGCGCGCGGAAGAACGCAGCGTCGAGCGCGCGCACCGAGTCGCCGTGGGCCCACAGGCGCACGACCTCGTTCTCGGGATCGGCCGCGCCCACGGCCAGCGTCTGCCCGCGCGCGTCGATGAGGCGCAGCGGGCGCCCCGGTTCCAGCGCGCCGCCGGGCTCGAGGTCCGTGAGAAGCAGCTGGGGCGGCCTCGTCGCGAGCCGCTGCGCACCCGCGGGGGTGACCGTGACGCCGTGAAGGGACACGCGCGCATCTTAGTGTGTCGCGCGAAGGCCCGAACCCGATTTGACGCAAGTGAGCCGGCGGGGCGAAAGTCGCGTCTCTTAAGGGAGGGAGGGCCCATGTTCGTCGCCATCGTCATCGGCGCCGCCGTCGCGCTGTTCGCCGCGTTCGTCGCGACGCGACCCGCGAAGTTCCGCATCGCTCGCTCGATCGCCGTCGCCGCGCCGCCCGAGCGCGCGTTCGCGCACGTCAACGACTTCCACAAGTGGGCGGCGTGGTCGCCGTGGGAGAAGCTCGACCCGACGATGAAGAAGGTCTACGAGGGCCCCGCCGAGGGGGCCGGATCGAAGTACTCGTGGGTGGGCAACAAGAAGGTCGGCGAGGGGCGGATGACAATCGAGCGCTGCGACCCGCCTTCCCTGATCGCGCTCAAGATCGAATTCCTCAAGCCGTGGCAGGCGACGAACGACACGACGTTCTCGTTCGCGCCCGAAGACGGCGGCACCAAGGTCACGTGGGCCATGGAGGGCGAGAACAAGACCTTCGGCGCCAAGGCGTTCGCGGCCCTCATGAACATGGACAAGCTCGTGGGCCGCGACTTCGAGCGCGGCCTCGCCTCATTGAAGTCGCTCGCGGAGGGATCATCCTGAAACGGACGCTCTGGACGGTGCTTTCCGCGGCTTTGCTCGCGGCGTGCGGGAGCAGCAACAACAAGAACGTCGACGGAGGCGGGTCCGATTCAGCCCAAGAGCACGCGCCCGACGTAGCGGTCGGCGATGCGGTCGGCGACGCGGTCGGCGACGCGGTCGACGTAGCGGTCGGCGACGCGCCCGACGTAGCGGTCGGCGACGCCACCGGCGACAAAGCTGGTGATGCGGTCGATGCGCCGTCGGGCGATCTCGCCGACGCGACCGACGCCGCGCCGGCTTGCATGCCTGTGTGTGGAGCTGGCCTGGCGTGCGTGAACGGCGCCTGCCTGGCCGCTCCCGTCGTGCTTGCACAGGCACCCGGGTGCGGCGCCGCGCGCCTCGCGCTCGGCGGCGGGTACGTGTACTGGACTGAGCGGGCCACGGGCAACGTCAAGCGCGTCGCGGTCTCTGCCCCCGGCGCCACCCCCACGATCGTCGCCGCGGGGCAGGCGAAGCCGGGGCCCATCGCGGCCGACGACACGGCCGCGTACTGGAGCAACGAGGGCGACCTCTCGATCGCAAAGTCGCCTCACGCGTCGGCGGGCGCGGGCGACGGCGGCGCGGCCACCCCACTCCTCACGGCGCCCGCCGCCGTGAAGGGGCTCGCCGCCAGCGGTGGCTTCCTTTACTACAGCGCGGGCCCGAGCACCTTCAGGGTCGCGAGCACGGGCGGCGCGCCGCTCGCGCTGGCGACGTTCGCCAGCTGCAAGCTGAGTCAGCCCGTCGCGCTGGCCCTCGACGTCGATCACGTCTATCAGACCGACGTCCTCAGTCAGTTCATCACACGCGAGCGCAGCGACGGAACGCAGCTGGCGAACGACCCGTGCGCCGCCG
>DASZUD010000298.1:0-14332 GCA_035548155.1 Polyangia bacterium | reverse complement strand
GCCGCGGGCGGCGCACTGCCCACGGGCGCGGGCGGCGCCAGCGCGGCGGCGTGCGTCGTCCCGGGCGCCGAGCCCAATTTCCATCGCCTCAACACGAAGCAGTACCAGGAGACCGTCAACCAGCTGCTGGGGACCAGCCTGCCGCTGCGCCTGGATCTGCCCGCCGATACGTCGCTGTGGGGCTTCGACAACGGCGCGGACACCACGATCACGGCCGCGCTCACGCAGCGCTATCTGGACGCCGCGCAGAAGGCGGTCACGACGGCGCTCGCGACGCCAGCGGCACGCGCGAAGATCGTCACGTGTGATCTCACGGCCGGCGCCGCGTGCGTGCGCACGATCCTCACGGCGTGGCTGCCCAAGGCGTTTCGGCGCCCCGTGCTGCCGAGCGAGATCGACGCGTACGTCGCGTACACGAAGACGTGCCCGAGCAGCGCCGAGGCGGGCCTTTCGTGCGCGCTGCAGGCGGCGCTGCTGTCGCCGAAGTTCCTCTTCCGCGGCGAGGTGCTGTCCGACGCCACGGCGGCGATGTGCACGGAGGAGGCGCCGCTCGCGTCCACGAATGCGGGCATCCTCGGCCAGTATGCGCTCGCGTCGCGCCTGTCCTACTTCTTGTGGAACGCGCCGCCCGACGACGCGCTCTACGCGGCGGCCGCCGCCGGCAGCCTCTCCGCTCCGAGCACGCTGGCGGCGCAGGTCGACCGCATGCTGGCGGCGCCGGCGATCGCGGCCCACCCCGTCTCGTTCGCTCAGGACTTCCCGCAGCAGTGGCTGCCCCTCGACGCGCTCGCGACGGCGCAGCCCTCGGCGACGCTGTTCCCGGGCTTCGACGCCCCGCTCCGCCAGGCGATGCACGACGAATCGCAGCTGTTCTTCGAGGACATCCTGACCAACAACGGCTCGGCGCTGGATCTGCTGCGCGCCGACTTCACCTACGTCAACGAACGGCTGGCCAAGCACTACGGCATCGCCGGCGTCACCGGGCCCGAGATGCGGCGCGTGTCGACGGCGGGCAAGCCGCGCGGCGGCATCCCCACGCAGGGCAGCTTCCTCACGGCGACCTCGTCGACGGAGAACACGTCGCTGGTCCTGCGCGCGAAGTGGGTGCTCACGAACATGCTGTGCGTCGACCTGCCGGCGCCGCCGCCGAAGTCGGTCATCGACTCGGTGCCCGTGCCCGACCCAGGCCTCGGCCTCACCAACCGCGAGTCGATGGAGATCCGCACGGCGGGCGAGCCGTGCCACACGTGTCACGTCAACATCAACCCGATCGGCTACGGCCTGGAGAGTTTCGATCCCGTCGGCGCCGAGCGCGCGACCGATCACGGCAAGCCCATCGACGCGAGCGGCGTGATGCCCGGCGGCAAGACCTTCGCCAACACGAGCGAGATGCTGGATCTCCTGCGCCAGGATGATCGCTTCGCGGCGTGCGTCACCAAGAAGATGCTCACCTATGCGCTCGGCCGCGGCATGGTCGAGAGCTGCGACGGCGCCCAGATCGCGTCGCTGGCCGCGCAGCTGAAGGCGGACGGCTACAAGCTGCGCAACCACGTGGTCCGCATCGTGACGAGCGATCTGTTCCGATCGCCGCGCGTGCGCTCGGGGGTGTCTCCATGAAGCGGATCCTGAGCTCGAAGGACGTCGCGCCCGCGCGGCGCGTGACGCCGTTCCGGCTGTCGCGGCGCGCGCTCTTGCGCGGCGCGGGCATGGCGCTGGCGCTGCCGTGGCTCGAGGCGATGATCCCCCGCAGCGCGCGCGGCGCGGCCGCGGCGCCGCCCGTGCGCGCGCTGTTCGTCTACTTCCCGACGGGCTACCGCGTGGGCGGGTGGGTCACGCGCACGGCGGGCACTTACGACGACATCGCGCTGCCCGCGATCGCGTCGTCGCTGCAGCCGTATCTGCCGCAGCTCAATCTGATCACCGGCACGGGCAACCAGCCCGCGACCGTGGGCAACGGCGGCGACGGCATCCACGCGCGCGCCACGGGCACGTTTCTCACGTGCGAGGTGCTGCAGAAGACGGGCTTCGCGACCGGCATCTCCGCCGACCAGGTCATCGCGCGCACCGTGGGCGCGACCACCTGCGTGCCCTCGCTGGCGCTCGGCATCCCCGGCGAGCGGCTGCCCGGCTTCGACGAGGACGGCTACGGCGAGGTGTACCTGGACAACGTCTCGTTCGTGGGCCCGCGCGCCAACGTCCAGAAGGACAACAACCCGCAGTCGCTCTTCAAGCGCCTCATCATGTGCTCGGGGATTCCCACTTCCGGCGGTGGAACGACGGTAGACCCCGCCGCGGCCGAGCGCGCGGCGTTCGAGAAGAGCGTCATGAGCGGCGTGAAGGCCGAGGCGACGCGCCTCATGGGCTGCCTGGGCCAGGCCGATCGCGTGCGGCTCGATCAGTACTTCACGTCGGTGACCGAGCTCGAGCAGCGCTTCCAGACGACGCCCATGCCCACGACCTCGGGCTGCGTGCAGCCGGCGACGCCGCCCACGGCGGGCGCGACGTACGCCGGCAGCATCCAGCTGATGATCGACGTCCTGCTGTTCGCGTTCCAGTGCGGCCTCACGCGCGTGGCGACGCTGATGATGGACGGCGCCTTCTCGCGGCGAAACTACGGGCTGCCCGACATCGACGGCGTCGACTACATCCACGGCCTCTCGCACGGAGAGATCGGCGGCAAGTCCGTCGATCACCCGCGCTGGGTGAAGATCACGACGCACTTCTTCGCGAACTTC
The DNA here is from genome assembly GCA_035548155.1 of Polyangia bacterium. Taxonomy (GTDB): domain Bacteria; phylum Myxococcota_A; class Polyangia; order Fen-1088; family Fen-1088; genus DASZFV01. The sequence continues at coordinate 11,597 of DASZUD010000298.1, read as the reverse complement.
GCGATGCTCCTCGGCAAGATGAACGCCATCAACGAGGGCGACCGCACGATGCTGGGCAACAGCATCGTCTACATCAACAGCGAGTTCGGCGACGGCGACGCGCACGACCAGTTCCAGCTGCCGCTCATCGTCGCCGGCAACGCGGGCGGCAAGCTGCGCACGGGGCGGCACCTCGCGCTGCCGAACCGCACGCCCGTCTCGAACGTCATCCTCACGATCATGCAGACGATGGGCGTCAATCGCACATCGTTCGGCGACAGCACGGGCACGGTCACGGGCTTGCTCGCATAGAAGCCCGGCTCCTGGCGCGCCCGTGCTAGTTTCGGGCGCATGAAACGGCTGGTCGCGACGCTGCTCTGCGTGAGCGTCGTGGTGGGCGTCGCGAACGCAGCCCACGCGGACGAGCCGCTGCCCGCGCCGCCTGTGGTGCCGCCCGCGTCGGATCTGGCTTCGCCGGTGCTGCCCGTCGCGCCGCCCGTCGGCATCTCGCCGGCGGCCGTCGTCGTCGAGCCGCTGCCGCCGCCCGCGCCCGCCGGCGCGGCACGCCTGGTCGCCGGCGTCATGACGGCCTTCATCCCGTTCGTCGTGGGCTGCGGCCTGTGGTCCAGCAACGACGGCGGCCTCGAGAAGGCGGGGACGTACGCGATGGCCAGCGGCTTCGCGCTCGCCCCCTGGGTCTCGCACGGCCTGCAGCGGCGCTGGAAGCGGGCCGCCGTGTTCGGCGGCATCGCGACGGCGCTGTCGGCTGCGACGCTGATCGTGATGGACGCCTACAAGGATCCCTTCTACGCGCCGCACGCCAACCGGCAACGCGTGCCCTTCGGCGTGCTGCTGACCTCGGCGATGTTCGCCGCGGGCGTGGGCCTCTTCGACAGCTTCCTCGCGGCGCCCGCGAGCCGCGAACCCTGACGATGCCGAAGCTCCATCGTCTGCTCGTCATCCTCGTGGCGCTCGCGCTCGGCGCGAGCTCGACGGGCTGCGTGATCGTCCCCCAGAACCGGCGCAAGCACCTGGCCGATCCGATGATGCGCTTCGAGACCGACGCGCTGGAGGCGCACGCCCACCAGAAGCTCTACGGCTCGCGCGAGGCTGCGGCGGGCGGCGACGGCACGCCGGCCGGCGGCGGGTGCGCCTGTCAGTGAGCGCGTCGCTGCTCCTCGTCGCGCTGCTGGCCACGACGGCGGCGCCCGCCGCGGCGCCCGCGTACGAGATCGAGTCCGTGCGCTTCCGATACACGCAGTATGCGCAGACGGGCCTCGGCTACCAATCGGCAGCCGGCCCGGCGGGGCTGCCCGGATCGGAGTGGGCACGCATCGAGCAGCCGCAGGCGGAGGTGACGGCGCGCCTGGGCGAGCGCGTGACCGAGCGCGTGTGGATCCCGGTGGACATCGTCACCGCGGCCTCGCCCGACCACTCGCGCTACGGCAAGCCCTACGACGCCGTCGACACCGTGACCACGGCCTCGCGCACCACGCCCTCGGGCACGCTGGACACCTTCACGACGTACAAGTGGGATCGCACGACCGACCTCACGATGCGCGTCGGCTTCCACATCGAGGAGCCGTTCGAATCGTGGATCGTCGGCGTGGGCGCGTCGCGCGCGTTCGCCGAGGACAACACCGTGATCGCGGTCAGCGCCAACCAGATCATCGACTGGTTCGACCGGTTCGACCTCGAGGGCGCCCGTAACGGCCGCGCGACGCGCTCGACCACCAACGTCAACTTCGACGTCACCCAGGTGCTGTCGCCGACGACGCTGGCGAACCTCACCTACGGCGGGACGATCCAGGCGGGCGAGATGAGCAACACGTGGCAGAGCGTCTTGCTGGCCGACGGCACGCGGGGCGAGGAGCGGCTGCCCGGCCACCGCCTGCGCCACGCGGCCGCGATGCGCGTCGCGCAGTGGCTGCCGTGGGACGGCGCGCTCACGCTGGGCTACCGCATTTACTTCGATTCGTGGGGCGTCTCCGCCCACTCGACCGAGGCCACGCTCGCGCAGCGCGTCCACGCGGGCCTCGTCTTGCGCGCCAAGTACCGCATCCACTGGCAGACGGCGACCGACTTCTTCACGATCGCCGCCGATCCGATGGCGCCCGGGTTCCGCACGTCGGACAGCGACCTCGGGGCCTTCCACGCGCAGACGGTGGGCGGCGCCGTGATCTACGACCTGCCGCTGCCGCGCCGCGCGCACGATCTGCACGTCGATGTCGGCTATGAACGGTACGTGCGTTCGGATAACCTGACGGTCGACGTCACGACATGCGGCTTCGGATTTCGCTTTTGATCGCGGTCGTCCCTCCGCTGCTCGCCTGCGCGTCGCAGCCACCACCGGTCGGGGGCGGCGCCAGCCCCGCGACGCCGGAGGCCGCCGCGCGCGCCGTCCCCGTGCGAGACACCGCCGGCCGCGGCGCGACGCTCGCGGACGTGCTGGGCGGGCGGCCCGGCCTCGTGAACCTCTGGGCGCCTTGGTGCGAGCCCTGCGTGCGCGAGCTGCCCGCGCTCGAGCGCCTCTCGCGCGCCGTCACGCCCTGCGGCGGAGCCGTCGTGGGCGTGGCGGTCGGCGAGAAGCCCGAGTCGATCGCCGCCTTCACGCGCACGCGCGCCCTCACCTACCCGCAGCTCACCGACGAGCCGTTCACGCTCGCGGACGCGCTGGGCCAGCGCCGCATCCCCGCCACGCTGGTGTTCGATCGCGCCGGCCGCGTCGTGTACATGGGCGACGCGCTCGACGCGCGCGCCACCCAGGCGCTCTCACGGACGCTGGCCGAGGCGCCGCAAGCGAAGCTCTGCGAGCTGCCGTAGCTACAGGCTGGCGCGCGGCGCGCCTTCGTCGAGGATCAGCTTCGCCATGTCCCGGTGCGCGCGCATCTGCGGAATGAGCTCGCCGAGGAGGAAGCGGAGCCTCGGATCCCGCGTGCCGTCATAGGCCGCGGAGGCGTGCGCGAGCTCGCGCTCCTGATCGTCGTGCAGCACCTTCGCGAACGTGGCGTCGAAGTCGACGACGCCCTCGAGGCTGCTCACGTCGGTGGGGTTCGGCGGCGCCGTGCTCGCGTCGAGGTCGATGTGCTCCTCGCTCGCGAGCGCCACGATCTTCTTGTCGGCGGAGGTGTCGTCTTCGATGACCGTGTCGGCGAGATCCTTCACCTGGCGCGACCGCGCGTTGCGCTGGGCCAGCTTGGCCATCGCGATCTCCTTCTGGTTCGAGTGGTGCAGCGTGCCGAGGACCACGTTCGTCATGGGGATGTCCGCGCTCCATCCCAGCCCCCCGAGCGCCGCATTCATCAACCACCCCGCGGCCAAGGCCAGTCCCCACATACGAATCCGCCTCATGACGAAACCTCCTCTAATCTCGGGTCCCCTTCCTCATGCATCCGTGAATGTCGGGTTCAAGCCGTAACGCGCGTCAGGAGCTGGGACCGGCGTAGCCGCTGCCGCCGAAGGTGTTGAACGACCCGAAGCTGCCGCCGCCGCCGGTGCCGGCCGCGCCCCCCGGCGCGCCGCCCGCGCCCGGAACGCCCGTGCCCGGCGCGCCGCCTTCACCAGGAGTGCCGGTCGAGCCGCCCTCGCCGCCCGTGCCCGGCGCGCCGCCCTCGCCCGGCGTGCTGCCGCCGGTCGTTCCGCCTTCACCGGCGCCCGTCGTTCCACCCGCGCCGCCCATGCTGCCGCCCGCACCGGTCACGCCAGGTGTGCCAGGCGCGCTGCCGGCCGTGCCCGTGATCCCGCCCGTGCCGGTCGTGGGCGGCTCGCCCATCGCGCCACCGGCGCCGGTGATCTGCGCCGGCACGGGCCGCCGCGGATTCGGCAGGTTGGGCAGCCGATTGGGCGTGAGCAGCGGCACCAGTGAGATCGCGGCGAGCATCGCCAACATCGCGTACGTCATCTCGTCTCCTCCTTCGTAGCCCGCCCTGGCGGACGCGGAAGAAACCCCTTTCAAGCGCCGTACCACCCGGACGCATGCGGAACGACGAGCGAATCCGACGGGCGTGGTCACGCCGAGGTGACCCGCGGCCCGATCGCGGCTTCGATCGGCCCCGGGCGGTAGCGCCGCGCGACGAAGCGTGTCGGTCAGTGCACGCGCGGCTGCCCGCGGCGGAGCACGCGCAAGATCAGCAGCAGCACCACGGCGCCTGCGAACGCCACGCAGATCGTCGCGGCCAGCCCGTCGAACGGCAGCTCGAGGCGAAGCGCATGAAAGGCGAAGCCGCCCAGGAAGGCTCCGACGATCCCGACGATGACGTCGCCCAGCGGACCGAAGCCACCGCCCAGCGCCGTCGACGCGAGCCAGCCCGCGATGAGCCCGATCGCGATCCAGACGAGAAACGTCTCCACGGCGCGTGCCTCCTCCCAAAACTTCTGCGCACGGGAACGGACGGCCACAAGAGCGCCGACGCCGATGTAACCCCCTGGATACAATTGGCGCGAGTAAACTAAGAAGAAGCCCGATGAAGCTCCCGAACCAGTTTCCGAATCACGAAGAGCGCGTCGTCGACACGCACGCCAAGGCCCTGCAGGTGAACCTCGACGCCCGCCGCTACGGCACGTTCGCCGAGATCGGCGCCGGCCAGGAAGTGGTCCGCTGGTTCTTCCGCGTGGGCGGCGCCGCCGGCACCGTCGCGAAGAGCATGTCCGCCTACGACATGACGGTGAGCGACGCGATCTACGGCAAGGCCGATCGCTACGTCTGCCGCCCGCGCCTCGAGGCGATGCTCGAGCACGAGCATCAGTTGAACAAGGAGAGGCTCGACGAGGCGCGCGGCGCCGACACGGCGTTCTTCGCGTTCGCCGACACGGTCTCGGCGCGCAACTTCGCGGGCACGAACGAGTGCCACGGCTGGATGGGCGTGCGCTTTCAGTCGCGCCCGCGCGATCAGGACAGCCAGATCATCATCCACGTGCGCATGCTCGACGGCACGAACGCGCTCCAGCAAGAGGCGCTGGGCATCGTGGGCGTCAACCTGCTGCACGGCGCGTTCTTCCTCTACGCCGAGCCCGAGCTGCTGATCGAGTCGCTGCTGGACGGCTTGACGACGGACCGCATCGCCATCGACATGATCGAGTTCTCCGGCATCGAGTTCCGCCAGGTCGACAACCGGCTCATGAGCATGAAGCTGGTGCAGATGGGCCTGTCGGGCGCGGCGATGTTCGATCCTTCGGGGCGCGTGCTGCAGCCGTCCGAGGTGCTGCACAAGAAGAACGTGCTCGTCGAGCGCGGCAGCTTCCGTCCCGTGTGTCACGTCAACATCGACATGCTGAGGGCGGCGCACGACGCGTTCGCGCGCGACCTGCGCGCGGCGAGGGCCGTCGAAGAGCCATCGGACTCGGGCAGTGAAGAGATCGTCGAGCTCATGGAGCTGACGATGCGCGATCTGCGCGAGCAGGGCGGCGGCATCGACCGCACGGACTTCCTCGCGCGCGCCGACATGCTGGCGGCCTCGGGCAAGACGGTGCTGATCTCCGATTTCTTCGAGTACTACCGGCTCGCGGCCTATCTCGGCCAGTACACGAGGAAGCGCATCGCCGTCACCATGGGCGCCGCCAGCCTCATCGAGCTGTTCGACGAGAAGTACTACTCGGAGCTCGAGGGCGGCATCCTCGAGTCGTTCGGGCGGCTCTTCAAGAACGACCTGCGCCTCTACATCTATCCGATGCTCGCGAAGGACTCGGACAGCCTGGTCACCGTCGAGAACCTCGAGGTCGCGCCCGCGCTGCGCAAGCTTTACGGATACCTCGTCGATCGCGGGCACATCCAGCAGCTGCAGAACGTCAACCGCGAGTACCTGGGCTACTTCTCGCGCGACGCGCTCGAGAAGATCCGCCACGGCGATCACGGATGGGAAAAGATGGTGCCGCCCGCGGTGGCCGAGCTCATCAAGACGCGCAAGCTGATCGGCTACCGGGCGCCGAACCTCGCTCACAACTGATGATCACGGGCAGCCGACGGGCGGCGGCGGATCGGGCGTGACGAACGTCGGCGCGCCGCCGTCGGTGTCGGCCGCGAGCACGCCCGTGTGCGCCGTGTGGCCCGCGGCCGACACGGAGTCGGCCGCCGTCTTCGAGCCCGGCGCCTCGTCGAACTTCCAGTAGCCGACGAGCCCTGGCTCGTCGCCGACCAGCGCCTTGTCGTAGTGGGCCATGATCTCTTCAGGCGTGCGCGCGACGCTCCACACGCGGAGCTCGTCGAACATGCCGGCGAAGCAGCCGTAGTAGGGGGGGTTGCAGCCCACGACCAGCGGGCCGGCCGTGGTCTTCAGCATCTGCCCCGCCGCCGCCTTCGTCGTGATGCGCTCGACGCCGTTGACGAACGTGCGCAGCGCGGTCATGTCCCAGGTCATGGCGACGTGGATCCACTGCGGCGTCGCGGAGTCGATGCCGAGGTACACGCCCGTGTCGTCGTCGAAGACGCCGTCGGTGTAGGGGCCCAGCGTCGCGTGATTGTTCGGCATGCCCTTGACCGCGGGCATGCCGAAGTCGAGCCCGAGCTGCTGCAGCGTCGCGGGCGTCGAGCCCATCACGAAGATCTCGTTGACCTCGGCCACCCAGTCGGTCGGCTTCACGTAGAACCAGAACTCGACCGTGCGCGGCACGTTGCCGAGCGGCGTGTCCGTCAGGAGATCGATCGTCACGCGTGAGTGCGCGACGTCCTTGGCCGAGCCCGTGGTGTTGGCCGACATCGAGATCGCGCGGCCCGCGCAGCTGGTGCGGCCGCCGTCGTGCGCGTCGGCGACCGCGACGTCGGTCGCCGCGTCGTTCGCGCCCGCGTCGGCCTTGGTGCCCGCGGCTCCGCTGGTGCCGGCGCTGCCGCTGGTGCCAGCGCCGCCCGTCGTGCCCGCGCCGCCCGCCGTGCCCGCGGTCCCGGTGGTTCCACCATGTCCGGCGCCGCCCGTCGTGCCCGCGCTCGCGCCTCCCGAGCCCGCGGCGCCGTCTGTGCCCGGCGTGCCCGAGCCGCCGCTCGAGCAGGCCGTGGACGCGACGATCAAGGCGGCGAGCACTCCGAGACGCAATCCAACCCTGCTCCGCATGGGCAGAGTCGTATCACCTCGGTGGCGCCCCGGATAGCGCGCGCCGCGGCGCGCGTCAGGCGAGAGCGGGGTTCCTGCGCACGATGTTCGCGTTGAGGTAGCCGGCGAACCCCAGCCAGCCGAGATAGGGCGCCATCATCAGCGCGGCCGGGCGATCCACCTTCGCCGCCGTGCGCGTGTACGCCGCGACCGTGGCGGTGAGCGCCGCCAGGTCGCCCAGCGCCCAGCGCGCGCTGTGCGCGCCGAAGAACAGCGGCGACCACGCGCCGTTGAGCGCGAGCTGCGCCCACCACAGGCGCAAGGCGCGCCTGCGCTCTTGCGACGGGCCGCTGGCGAACACGCGATAGGCCGACGCCGACATGAGGCCGTAGAGCAGCGCCCACACCGGGCCGAACACCCAGCTCGGCGGCTGCAGCTTCGACTTGGCGAGCACGCGATACCAGAGGCTGCGCGGGCCGCGGCGGCTCGCCGAGGCGCCGACCTTGGCCGCGACGATCGTCGCGCCCACGAACACGCCCAACCAAAGGAGAGATCGCGAACGAATCTTGAAGAGCTTCACGTCGCACCTCCGCGCCAACGGCGCTGGTGCAACATGGGGTTGCTTCGCAGCTTTGGCTAGGTGCGCGCGCGGTGCGGATAGGAGGCGTGATGGGCCGACGTCCCACGCAGTGGGGCTAGTAGAACGAGACCTCGTCGACCTGAAAATCGACGCTGGGCCCTTCGAGGCTCACCCAGTTGAGGGCCATGATGATCCCGCCGTACGTCGCGGGAGCGCCGAAGCCCGCCTGCGTGAGATCGCTGAACTTCACGTTGTATTGCTGCCAGGCGGCTCCGAGCGTGACCTTCTTCGAGGGGTGGTCGTAGCACTTCGTCGTGCAGTCGCCGCCGTCGGCCACGGCGTGCGTCGCGGGGATCGCCACCTGCATCTGGATGGTGTTGCTGGTGCCCGACGTGCCCTTCGCCCAGAACGTGATCCCTTGGTGGCCCGAGCCGCTGAGGCAGCGAAGCTGAACGCCGACGCCCGCGCCGAAGGCCTGGAAGCCGCTGCCCGCGAGGTGCACGGCGTGCCCCGTCCCGGCCGCGCCCGGCGTCACGATCGCGAGGGGGCTCAACGTCGCGCCGGCCGTCGAGTCCTCGTACGCGTACCAATCGGTGAGGTCGCCGCTCTCGAAGCTCGCGATCAGGGTGCTCGTGAGCGCGTGGACCTTGCCCGCGCAGGCCCCCGTGACGGGGCTGCCTGCCGCGCCGGTCGTCCCCGCCGCCCCCGTCGTGCCTGCTGCGCCGGTCGTGCCCGCCGCACCGGTGCTCCCCGCCGTCCCTGCCGCGCCGGTCGTGCCCGCGGCACCACTGCTCCCTGCGCGGCCAGTGGTTCCGGCGGCGCCGGTCGTGCCTGCGGACCCGGTGGTACCCGCGAGCCCCGTCGTACCCCCGGCGCCGGTCGTGCCCGCGGACCCGGTGGTACCCGCGAGCCCCGTCGTGCCCGCGGCGCCCGAATCCCCGGCGCTGCCCGACGGCGCGCCTGCCCCTCCGAGGCCAGTTCCGGACCCGCCAGCGCCGGCCGGGTCATTGGCCGCTTCGCGGTGGTAGCCCTCAGGATCGCCGCAGCCGACGATCAGCGCTGCGACCACCACCAGGGCGCGTGCGAACGCAATGTGGCGAGAACGGGGGCGCACGGCAGTAGATGACCGCACGCCGGGCAATCCGTCATTCGATGCCGGAAATCCGTGTCTGCTCGGCGCAGCGCTTCAACGCCGGCTTGAAGCCGGGTTCCTTCTCGACGGCGCGGGGCTCAGAACGCGCTGGTCAGCGTGCGGCGCAGGCGCGAGAACAGGCCGCCGCCACGCTTCGCGGGCGCGTCCGTCACGCCCGCGGTCTTCTGGCGCGACATGCCGTACTGAACCAGGCCCACCGCCGTCGAGAACGTCGGGTTGCGCACCACCTCGGCCAGGCCGCCCACGCCCTTCGGCATACCCCGGCGCACGGGGATGCCCAAGATCTCTTCGGCCAGCTCCGTCATGCCCGGAAGCTGCGTCGTGCCGCCCGTGATGACGGCGCCCGAGGCCAGCAGATCGTCGCATCCCAGGCGCGAGATCTCCGCCTTGACGAAGGAGAACATCTCCTCGATCCGGGGCTGCACGATGTCCCGGCAGAGCATGTGACGCGACAGCACGCGCGGCGCGCGCCCGCCCACCGACGCGACCTCGAGCGTCTCGTCCTCGGTCACCATGCTGGCCAGCGCGCAGCCCGAGCGGATCTTGATCTTCTCCGCCTCGTGCGGCGGCGTGCGCAGGCCGAAGGCGATGTCGCTCGTCAGCTGGTGCCCGCCGATCGGGATGACGCTGGTGTGCGCCACCGAGCCTTCGGTGAAGATCGCGATGTCGGTCGTGCCGCCGCCGATGTCGACCAGCGCGACGCCGAGGCCCTTCTCGTCGTCCTCGAGGACCGCCTCGCCCGAGGCCAGCGGCTCGAGCACGATGTCCAGCACCTCGAGATCGCAGCGCGTGCAGCACTTGACGATGTTCTGCGCCGCCGCGGCCGCCGCCGTGACGATGTGCACGCGCGACTCCAGGCGCACGCCGCACATGCCCAGCGGCTCGCGCACGCCGTCCTGCCCGTCGATCTTGTACTCCTGCGGCAGCACGTGGACGATGTGCCGATCGACCGGCAGCGCGATCGCGCGCGCGAGCTCCAGCACCTTGACGACGTCGGTGGGCCGGACCTCCTTGTCCTTGATGGCCACCGTGCCCGTCGAGTTCACGCCCTTGATGTGACCGCCGGCGATGCCGACGTAGACCTGCGAGATCTCGCAGCCGGACATCGACTCGGCCTCGAGGATCGCCTGCTTGATCGAGGCCACCGTCGAGTCGATGTTGACGATGACGCCCTTCTTGAGCCCGCGCGAGGGATGCGTGCCCACGCCGATGATGTCGAGCCCGTCCGGGCCGACCTCGCCCACCACGGCGGCGATCTTGGTGGTCCCGATGTCGAGGCCGACGATGATGTCCGAAGATTTCCGGGGCATGGCAGGTACCCCATCTTCATGGCCTTTCGGGCGACCCCCAAATTTTTTGCTCTGCAGCCTCAGTTGGCAGAGGCGAGAGGCACGCGGAACCACAACGAGCGGGGTGTGTGGCAGAGCCGGCACACCACGGCGAGCTCGCGCAGCACCCCGCGCGGCGTCGAGTCGGCCCGGTCGCCGCGGATCTCCAGCTCGCCGCCGCACTGCGGACACGGCGTCGCGCGCGCCTTGATCTCGGCCACGGAGGGCGAGGCGATCTCGATCGGCAGGTCGGGCGTCGCGCCCGGCAGTTGACGGGCGAGGCGCTCGGTGTCGCGCACGGCCTTGCGGAGCGCGCGCTCCTGCTCGCGGCGCCGGCGGCGCGGACGCGGCGGGCTCATCAGCCGGCGGCCGGCGCGAGCTTGACGGCGACGCGATCGCGCGTCGGACCGTCCAGATGGACGGTGCGCAGCACCGAGGGCCCGCGCGGCCCGACCGCGCCCAGGATCTCGTCGAAGCGCGCCAGCTTCGCCGGCCACTCGTCGCGGCCGAGGAGGATCTCGCCGCCGCCGTCGTAGAGGATCAGCGAGTAGCCCGCGCGCGGATCGACGTGGATCTCCGAGAGCGCCGGGCGCGGCGGCCGGTTCGCGCCGGCGCGCCGCGTGCCGGCCAGCTCGTCGCCCGTTCGATAGAGCGCCAGCAGCGACAGCGCCTCGCGGAAGGCCGCCTCGCTGGCCCCACGCGCCAGCGTGTACTGATCGCGCGCGACGCCCGTGATGACGGGCAGCCCGTCGGCCTCGTCGAGGGTCGCGCGCTTGAAGGGCCGGCCCGCCTCGTCGATGAGGTACAGCGTGCCGAGGAGCGCCGAGGCGACGGCGCGCCGCTCGACGACGTCGATGACCAGCTCGGACGGCAGCTGGCGGCGCACGCGCACGGAGGCGACCCACGGGTGCGTGGCGACGCGCGCGGCGATGGCGTCGGTGTCGATCGCCAGGAGCCGATCGCCGATCTCGGCGCCCGCCAGCGCGAGGATCTCGTCGCGCGAGACGTGGAGGGTCGCGTCGGCGCGGATCTCGCGCAGCGCGAAGCGCGGCGAGGCGACGACGTGACGGATCAGCTGCCGCCCGCCCCACAGCGCGCCCGCGACGAGCGCGAGCGTGGCCAGGGCCTTGCCGAGGACGGCCAGGCGCGAGCCGACGGCGCGCAGCGCGTCCGCGATCAGCACGATCGGCGACGGGCGCTGCACGACGACGCGCTGGTTGCGCCGCCGCCGGAACCACCCGCGGCGCGGGCCCGTCAGCGTCACGCGCGGCGCGCGCTCGGCGTCGTCGCGCGGATCGAAGCGCGCGCTCGGCCGCTCGCCTTCGCGGAACAGCCTCACGCCGGCTTCCCCGCGGCGCGCGCCGCCAGGCCGGTGAGCAGCTCACCGGCGACGGACGTGATGTCGCCCGCGCCGAGGCACAGGACCAGATCGCCGGGGCGGGCCGCGTCCAGCAGCGCGGCCGTCAGGCGCGCGCGCGGCACGTGCTCGACGTGCGACGTCCCGCGCGGGAACGTCGCCACCAGCGACTGCGTCGTCA
>DASZUD010000297.1:0-3007 GCA_035548155.1 Polyangia bacterium | reverse complement strand
GTCTCGCTCGCCTTCGGGCTGGGGCTGCGCCTGACGGCTTCGGCGTCCGCGCTGGCTGTCTACAAGTTCCCCGTGACGCGCATGAGCGCGCCGGCCATCGGCGGCTTGGCCGCGTTCATCGCCCGGCGGGGGGCGTGGCGCCGGGCGTTCGCGCGTTCAGTTTCGCCGGTCCTCGCGGGCCTCGCCGTGGCGCTGGTCGCCATCATCGTTTGGCGCTCCGGCTTCTCGCACGAGGACGCCGTCGTCCAGACGCTCGGCTTCCCGATCGTCGCCGGTCTCTTCGCGTCCTGGCTGCTGGTGATCGTCTGCGAGCTGCCGCTGCTCGGCGGCGCGCCGATCTCGTGGCCCAGCGCAGGCTTCTTACGTGCCGTGGGCCGCGTCAGCTACGGCATGTACGTGTTCCACTACCCGCTGCACTGGGCGGCCATGAAGGTGCTGCACGCGCGCATCATCGGCGCCGGCGGAGCGGGCGCAAACGCGCGGCTCGGCGCGTATGTCGTCGGCGCGTCGATCGCGACGTATGTGCTCGCCTGCGTGTCGTGGCGCGTCTTCGAACGGCCAATCCTCGGGCTCAAGGCCCGCTTCCAGGCTGGCCGCCCCGTCCCGGACTTGTCTGCCGGTTCCTAGGCCGGCGCCGGCGAAGGTTCGTGGCACAGCGCGAAGCCGAGCACGCTGAACGTCAGCAGGCACTGCACGGCCGCCATGAACGGCTCGCTCGCCGGATCGAGCACGGCCGAGCCGACGACGCCGAGCAGCAGCGTCGCGATCCGGAACGTCGTCAGCGCCGCGGCGTCGCGCCACGTGCCGCCACCGGCGCTGTTCTCGGCGATCAGCCGCCGCGCCAGCACGAGCGGCAGCGCGTAGCGGCCCACGATCGCGGGCAGGAGCCACCCCACGTGATGCTCGACGAAAAGCGCCGGGAAGAAGTTGTAGAAGACCTTCCACTCGAGGCGGTGCAGCGTCAACGCCAGCGTGCTCCACGCCGCGATCACGATCGCCATGCCCTCGAGCCAGATCGTGAACGACCGCCGATCCTCGGGGCGCCCCAGCGTGCTGTTGACGCGCGCCGAGACGACGAGCGCGCCCAGGAGAAGCTCCATCTGTAAGAACGTGCGCTCGCCCAGGATGACCGACGCGCGGTACGCCATGAGGATCGCCGCGTTCGAGAGGATGGTCGCCGCGGCGCCGACCGCGCTGTCACGGCCGACTTGGTGGGCGCGCGCGCGCGTGGCGATCGCGAAGACCGCGAGCACCGCCGTGGCGCCGAGACGCGACGGCTGCGTGGTCAGCACGTCGCCGAACGACAGGACCGAGAACAGCGCCACCATCGCGAAGGCGAGCACGTTCACCACGGCGCCGCGCCGCGGGCGCACGAAGATCGCCAGGCGCGCCAACGTGCTGACGGCGATCCAGTACGTCATGCGGTTCGACGACAGGTACCCGCGCCAGTCGCCCGAGGCCAGCCCGTCCATCTCGGCGTACATGAACGGCGGCAGCGCGCAGGCGACGGCGACGAGGCCCAGCAAGCTCGCGCGCTCGGCGGGCGTGGTCGGCGGCGCGCTCTTTTCGAACCGGCGGCGCGTCCAATCGAGCGCGAGCAGCGCCAGGGCCACCAGCCACGCCGGCGCCATGATCGCGGCCCAGCCGTACCAGGCCGCCGTCGCGTACAGGCCCAGCGCCGGCAGGGCGAACGCGAGCCACGTCGCCGTCATGCGCCGCAACAGCTTCATGACGACGGCCCACGCGGCCAGCATGAGGCCGAGGGCCCAGTTGAACAGCAGCTCGCCCGTCGTGGGCGGCACGGTCACCAGGCGGTGGTGTGCCAGGAAAGCGCCCCACGCGCCGAACACGGCCGCGCCCGCGACAGCGGCGACGACGACCTCGATCGCACGCCCGCGCGGCGGCCCCACAGCCCAGATGGCGAACCCGCCCACGAGCGCGACGAGGAGGCCCAGCGGCCCCAGCCACTTGAAGCGCTTCGCGCGCAGGAACTCGGCCGAGATCTCGGGCGGCGGATGGCGGTACTCGTACGGCGGCGACGGGCCGGCCAGCACTTGCGGCGCGCCCGGCCCGCGGTAGTCGGGGTGCAGCGGCAGCCCCAGCGCCCAGCTCATGAAGTAGCGGTGCATCGTGAGCGGCACGGGGCCGAGCTCGCTGCCCGGCGTGAACCCCGGGCCACGGTAGAGCGCGACCGTCGGGACGTCGAGGCCGGGGAAGTGACGCCCGAGCTCGTCATGGCCGTGATCGCCCATGACGACGAACGTGTCGCTGGGCCCGACGGCGGAGGCCGCTTCGCGCACCAGCTCGTCCGCGTGCTCGAATGCGCGTTCGTAGACGGGATCGCCCGGCCCGCGCGTGTGGGCGGCGTGATCGACGACCGTGTAGTGGAAGACGACGACGTCGTCGTGTCCGCCGCGGAAGAGATCCAGCGCCTCGTGGAACGATCGCGTTTGGCACGTTTCCTCGTCGCCCGGCGGGATGGCGTTCCCCCGGCGATCGGCGATGCCCGGCGCGAGCTCGTAGAACGCGCCGTCGGAGAACGTCGTCACGCGCGCGCCGTGCTCGGCCGCTTGCGAGAACAGCGACGGTGTGGTTCCGCCGTGGTGGCCGAAGTTGCGGACGAACGCGAAAATCGAGCGCTGCGTCCGGCCGGTGAAGGCCGCGCGCAAAGAAGGGACGGTCGCCGCGTCACGCGTGGCGCGCACGTGCACGAACAGGCTCTGCGGGCGAAGGTCGCGGATCGAGGTCATCTCCTCGGCGCGCGACGCGCGCAGCGAGTCGACGATGAGCACGAAGAGTCGCCCGGGGCGCGGCAGGGCCTCGCCCGACCGCGCCGGCGGCGAAGGTGCGTTCCGCTCGGCCTCGCGCTGGACGTCGTCGACGGCCGCGTCGACGAGCGCGACGGCGCCCCACGTCCCGAGCGCGATCATCAGCGCCACGGCGAGCCGGATGGGCAGGCGGGGCGTGGTCGTTTCCGTCATTTCCGTCATGGGCGGTCGAACGCCTC
>DASZUD010000296.1:0-6053 GCA_035548155.1 Polyangia bacterium | reverse complement strand
CTGATCCACGCGATCGCGCTGCTCGCGATCGCGCTCGCCGCCGATCGGCTGGCCCGGCCCCGCGCCGTCGCGACGCTGTGGACGGCCGGCATCGTGCTGTTCTCGGGCAGCCTCTACGCGCTGGCCGTCACGGGTGTGACGAAGCTGGGCGCGATCACGCCGCTCGGCGGTTTGCTGTTCATGGCCGGCTGGGTCACGCTCGCTCTCAATCGCTGAGCGTCGGCCGAGCGTTGCGCAGCAGGCGCGACCCAGCCGCGAGACCGCTACTTCTTTTCGGTCCCCGAAGTGCCCTGCGGCGTCGTGCCCTGCATCCCCTGCGACGCCCCCCCGTGGGCCTTCTGCATCATCTTCTCGTGGCCGGCCTTGAGCTCCTGCTTCGACAGGTAGCCGTCGTGGTTCGTGTCCAGCTCGTCGAACTTCGTCTTCGACGCCGCCATGAACTCGGTCTCGCTGATGGACCCGTCGCTGTTGGTGTCCATCATCTTCATCTTCTCGGACATCATCTCCATGCCGCCCTTGCCCATCCCCTTCTCCTGCATCTTCTCCGACGACGTCTTCATCTCTTCCATCGTCACCTTGCCGTCGCCGTTCGTGTCCATCTTCTGGAACATCTGCTTGTGCGCGGCCTGCCACTCGTCCTGCGAGATCTTGCCGTCGCCGTTCGTGTCCGTCTTCTGGAAGAACGCCTTCCCTTGCTCCTGCTCCTCGTTCGCGCGAGCGGCGCGCGACGGCGCCAGGCCGAAGATCGCCGTCAACCCCGCCGCCCCGAAACCGATCGCGAAGAATCTCTTGGTCATGACCCCGTCTCCTTCCGTCACCGATGACCCTCTTCAATTAGGCACGCGGGCAATGGCCCGCAACCGCGCGCGCCTCTCAATTTGATTGGGAGACCGCTACTTGTGCAGGGTCCACCATAGGGATGCGACCCCAGCGGCGACGAGGAACCCGACGATGCCCAGGCCCGTGAACAGCTTGCGACCGTCGTAGGCGCCGGCCGCGCGCTCGAGGGCGGCGAGCTCGCTGTTGCGATCGATGATCGTCTCCTGGAGGCGATCGATGCGCTGAAAGACGGAGAGCAGCGACGAGACCGCCGGCCGCGCCTGCACCGCCGCGCGGCCGAGCTGCTCGGTCAGCTCGGCCGCTTCGCGCTCGGCGGCGGCGCGCTCGCGCACGTGGCTGGCCACGCTGGCCGTCATGGCGGCGGCGGCCTGCCGGCGAGACGCGATCGCCTCGTCCAGCTTCGAGCGCGCGGCGCCCGCCGCCCCGCGCAGCACCGACGACTTCTCGCGCAGATCGACGAGCTCCTTGTCGAGCCGCGCCACCTGTTCTTCGAGCGCGCGCGACTCTCCTTCGAGCCCCTCCGCCTCGTGCTTGAGGTGAGCGATGCGTGACTCGCCGCCCGGCGTGTTCTGAGCCGCTTCGGCCTCGCGCTCGAGGCGAGCCCGCTCGTCACGCACGCGCCTGAGACGCCCGAGCGCCGCGCCGTGCTCGCTCGTCGCGGCGCGCAGCACGTCGTCCGCCTCGCGGCTCGAACCGTCCGCCGCCTTCCACTCGCGCTCGAGCGCCGCCTCGCGCTCGGCGAAGCGCGCCTCTTCGACCACCTTCTGGTGCTCCGATGCCGCCAGATCGGCGATGGCGCCCTCGCGCGCGGCCTCGGCCCGCCCGATCGCCTCGAGGAGCCCCGTGAGGTCTGGGTGCTGGACCCCCTCGCGCAGCACCGTGGACCCGAGATCGCGGATGGCGCCCGTCAGCAGCGTCTCGGCGCCGTCGCGCTCCTCGATGAGACGCCGGCGCCGCTCGCCGGCCGCCACCTTGCCGCGCAGGAACACGAAGATGTAGCCGATCGAATGCAGCACGAAGATGAGCCCGGTGGGCGGCGGACCCGCAGGCCGCGCGGCCACCACCGCGCCCGGCATCGCCACCGTTTGCGGCCCCGTGAACCCGTTCATGCCCGGCGACGCCAGCATCGTGCGAGAGATCGCCGCGGTCGGGGACAGCGCCGCCATCTGCCCGCGCGCCGTGGCGCCCAGCGCCGGCAGCAGCGCGGCGCCCGCCATGCGCTTGCCGCAACGGGAGCAGTACGCCAGGTGATCGGCATTCTGGTGGGAGCAATGCCCGCAGGCGTGCATGGGGTGGTCAGTCTATCTCAATCGTGCTACCGAATTAGGGATGAACGCCGCCGCGAAGACGAGCTGCCAGATCATCGAGAAAGCGCTCGGCAAGAGCCACGCCTTCAAGAAGGTCGACGAGGGGCTGTACGTCGTGAAGCAGGGCTCGTCGATCGTCATGATCAACGTGCTGGCCTGGAATGCGGATCGCGCGGTCGTGCGTTGCGTCGCCCAGCTCGTCAAGGGCGTGACGATGGAGGTGCCGCTCGCGCTGCAGCTCCTCGAGATGAACGCGCTCATGCGCTTCGGTGCGTTCGCGTACGTCCCTGCCGGCGACGTCATCATCTTCTCGCACACGCTGCTGGGCGGCGAGACGCTGGATCCGGTCGAGCTGACGACGACCGTGCGCGACGTCGCCATCATCGCCGACGAGTACGACGACCGCATCGCCGCACGCTACGGCGGCCAGACGATGCAGGACCTCCTCGAGGAGGGCGTCGTCGAGCACTTCCGCACGGCGCACGGCAAGAAGGACCACTTCAAGTCCTGAGGCGGGTGCGGGCAGTGGCCACCAACAAGCGGCGGCAATCCCGCGGCAGCAAGCCGGCGCGCATCGAGACGCTGGCGATTCACGCCGGCCAGCCGCCCGAGCCGCGCACGGGCGCCGTGATGACGCCCGTCTTCCTGACGTCGACGTACGCCCAGCGCGGCCCCGGCGAGCACACGGGGTTCGAGTACTCGCGCACGCAGAACCCGACGCGCTTCGCGCTCGAGGACAACCTGGCGGCGCTGGAAGGTGGTCGCTGGGGCCTGGCGTTCAACGCCGGCCTCGCGGCTTCGACGGCCGTCTTGTCGCTGCTGGACGCCGGCGATCACGTCGTCGCTGGCGACGATCTCTACGGCGGCAGCTTCCGCCTGTTCGACAAGGTGTTCCGGCGCCTCGGTCTCTCGTTCACGTACGTCGACGCGCGCGACCCCGCGGCCGTCGCCGCCGCGATCGGCCCGCGCACGCGCCTCGCGTGGGTCGAGTCGCCCACGAACCCGCTGCTGCGTCTTTTCGACATTGCGGCGATCGCGAAGATCTGCCGCGCGCGCGGCGTGCTCACCGCCGTCGACAACACCTTCATGACGCCGTACTTCCAGCGCCCGCTCGCGCTGGGCGCCGACCTCGTCGTCCACTCGACGACGAAGTACCTGAACGGCCACTCCGACGTCGTGGGCGGCGCGATCATCGGAGCCGACCCGAAGCTGCGCGAGCGTCTGGCCTTCTTGCAGAACGCCATGGGCGGCAGCCAGCCCGCGTTCGACAGCTTCTTGGTGATGCGCGGCACGAAGACGCTGCCCGTGCGCATGGAGCGCCACCAGCAGAACGCGCTCGCCGTCGCGCGCTGGCTGGAGTCACGGCGCGAGGTCGCGAACGTCTTCTACCCGGGCCTGCGCTCGCACCCGCAGCACGCGCTGGCGCGCCGGCAGATGTCCGGCTTCGGGGGGATGGTCAGCTTCGGCTTGCGCGAGGATCGCAGAACGCTGGCGCGCGCGCGCACATTCTTGAAGAGCCTGCGCATCTTCACGTGCGCCGAATCTCTGGGCGGCGTCGAGTCGCTCGCCGAGCTGCCCGCGATCATGACCCACGCCTCGATCCCGCCCGAGCGTCGCCGCGCCCTCGGCATCAGCGACGGCCTCATCCGCCTCTCCGTCGGCATCGAGCACGTCGACGACCTCATCGCGGACCTCGAACGAGCCTTCGCGGCGTCCAACGGTCGAGCGCGCTAGCGCCATGCCTGACTCCACCTTCCTGCGGCGGGCCATCGAGCTGTCGGAGCTCGCGTACAAAAGCGGCAAGGGGCTCCCCATCGGCTGCGTCATCGCGCGGGACGGGGCGATCGTCGGCGAGGGGCACAACGAGATCTTCGCGCGCTGCAACCCCACCGCCCACGCCGAGATGGTCGCGATCGAGGACGCTTGCGCCCGCACGCGCGCCTTGGATCTCGCGGGATGCGAGCTGTACACGACGCTGGAGCCGTGCCCGATGTGCCTCGCGGCCATCTATTGGGCCAAGGTCCGCGCGGTCTACTTCGCCAATTCCAGTCACGACGCGCGCGCCGTCGGCTTCGACGATCCGTTCATCCTCCGCGAGCTGACCTCGCCGCCGGAGCAGCGGCGGATCCCGACGATCGGCCTGCCGACCGAGGGCGCGGCGAGGGTGCTTCGGGAGTGGAAGGCGAGCGGCCGCGCCGCCGCGCAGCCGTGGGCCGGCGAACGTTCGAGCGCTAGTTGTGGAACGGGCAGCCCGTGACGAGGTCGACCTTGCTCACGGTCTGAATGAGCTTGTCGCAGTACGAGCCGTGAACCGTCAGCGTGACGGTGGTGTCCTCGTCGAAGGTCCAGCCGTCGATGGCGTCGCTCGGAACCAGCACGCCGTCGAACAGCAGCTGCACCTTCGATGGATCCACGGGCGGCGTGCGCACGTCGATCTTGCACGCCTCCTCGGCGATCGTCTCGACGACGGGCGCCAGAGCGGCGGTGAGCTCGGTGGGCGTCTTCGCCAGGTGATAGAGCGGCGAGGCGCCCGCGCTGTCGAGGCCGCCGTAGAGCGCGAGCTGATCGAGGCACGAGCTGCCGGTCGCCGTGTCGCCGACGCCGAACACGGCCGTGTTGATGAACGCGCGCGACAGGCGCGTGACCTGCGCCACCGCGTTGCTGCACGGCGAGGCCGACGCGTCGGCGCCCACGCACGTGGGCTCGCCGCTGGTGAGCAGCAGGACGTAGCGGTGGCCCGTGTCGGTGGGCGAGAACACCGTGGCCGTGAAGGTGTCGTAGATCTTCGACAGCGCGTCGGCGATCGGGCGCTGCGGCTGATCGCAGCCGACGCCGCCGTTGTCGCACGTGTTGAACACGCGCTCGATGACGCGCAGGTTGTTGTAGCTCGGCAGCGCCACGTCGCCCGCGCAGCAGCCCTGGCCGCCCGCGCACGCGCTGTTCACCGCCGGGAACTCCTGGTAGCCGAACTTCACGACGCGGTACTTCGCGACCAGCGCGCGCACCATCTGCTGGATCACCTGGAGGCGCGTCGCCGTCCCGAACCACGTCTGCATGCCGGCCGAACGGTCGACGCTGAGGATGATGTCGGGCGAGCGCATCGAGATGGGCAGACTCTGGAGCTGGCCGGGGCATGAACTGCCGCCCTCCGGCCGGCCGCCGTCGAAGCGCATGCCACTCGAGCCGCCGGGGCCCGGGCCGCCGTGATCGCCGCCCGTCCCAGCGCCGCCGCCGTCGACGAGCGGGCCCGCGCCGGCCACACCGCTGGCGCCCGCGGCGCCGTCGGGCAGCCCGTCGGGATCGAGCACCACCGTCTGACGACAGGCGAGCCCGACCGTCAGCAGCGCGAGCGCGACGCAGCCGGCGCGCTCAGAGGCGCGCCGACGCGAGCCCATCGCCGCTCTCCAGCAACCGCTCGGCCTCCGCGCGGAAGCGGCCGCTCGGCCACCTGCGCAGGTACGCCCGGGCCGCCTCGACGCCGCTCGGATCGCCGAGCCGGATGAGGCACTCGGCGCGATGGAACGTCGCGGGCTCGGCCGCGTCGCGCACGAGCGGCGACGCGAGCGCGATCTGATAGGCCGCCGCCGCGCGCTTGTAGTCGGCGCGCGCGCGGTAGAGATCCCCGGCGATGCGCGCGATCTCGGCGCGTCGCTCGCTTTCGGGGTGATTGCGGACGAAGTCGTTGGCCTCGGCGAGCGCGCTGCCCGTCTCGCCCGCGTGCACCAGCGTCTCGATGATCGAGACGTCGGTCTCGACGCGCAGGAGGCCGTTCGGGTGCTCGGCGCGGTAGCGGCGCCAGGCCGCGACGGCGTTCATCGGCTGGGACAGCCGATCACGCAGGATCTTGCCGACCTGATACGCGGCGTTCTCTCCCGCGGGACTGCCCCGCTGCGCAAGCCCGCGGTA